>JBFHJC010000108.1:0-10803 GCA_041596155.1 Ilumatobacter sp.
CGCTCGCCCACCTGGCCGGCACTACGGGTTCGAGGTTCTGATCGGGCTCGCCGACCGGCCGAGCCGGATCGGCTGCGCCTCCGGTGCTCGCCGGCTCCGCTGCGCTTCGCCGCTCGCCCACCTGGCCGGCACGACGGGTTCGAGGTTCTGATCGGGCTCGCCGACCGGCCGAGCCGGATCGGCTGCGCCTCCGGTCGTGTGATCAGCGAACCGGCCCCCGGCCGGAACTCACCCGCTCGGGGCGGAGCGGACGCGCGACCATGAGGCGGTGATTCGGCGGTTGGCGCCCGATGACGTCGCGTTGCTGAAAGAACTCCGGTTGGGAGCGCTGGCGGATGCGCCGTCGGCGTTCGGTTCGACCTACGAGCGCGAAGTGCTGCGCACCGACGAGCAGTGGCGCCACCTCCTGCGTCCCGACGGCAACCCCACCTTCGTCTGGGAGCACGACGGCGTCGCTCACGGGATGGTGGTCGGAGCGCGCGACGAGATCGATCGTGGCGTCGTCCATCTCTACGCGATGTGGGTGCGTCCGTCGGCCAGAGGCAGGGGCGCCGCCGACGCCCTGGTGACGACGGTCGTGTCCTGGGCTCGGGAACAGTCCGCTCGGATCGTCCGGCTCGACGTCGCGTCCGGCAACCAGCGGGCCGAGCGCCTGTATCTCCGACACGGCTTCGTCCGAACGGGACGCTCGTCGGTGCGTGAACGTGACGGTCTCGTCGAGCACCTCATGGAGGTGGAGTTGCGATGACGGCGCGATGCCCTCAGACGTCGATGCCGACGGGGAGCCGGGCGCGGTCCCAGCCGAGGAGCGCCATCGCCTGGCGGCAGGCGTAGCGATCGGTCATGCCGCCGACGTAGGCGACCGACGCCCGCAGCGCGTCGGTCGAGCCGGCGTCGAGGCCGTGGGCGTCCGGCAGCAGGTTCGGTCGGTCGGCGTAGTGCTCGACCAGCGCCCGCAGCAGGCGGATCACGGCGTCGGCCTGCGCCTGGCTCGCCGGTCGCAGGTAGACGTGCTCGTAGTTGAAGCCCCGGAACGCTGCCAGCGCCTCGGCCATCGGCGCGTCCATGCCGATCCGGCCGCTCTCGGCCGTGGTCGCGACCATCGCCCGTACGAGCCTGCCGAGCTGGGTGGACCGATCGACGCCGATCCGGGCACGAACGATCTCGGGGAGCATGTCGTCGGACACGACCCCGGCGGCGACGGCATCTTCGAAGTCGTGGCAGACGTACGCGATGCGGTCGGCCCACGACACGACCTCGCCCTCGGGTGTGGCCGGCGCCGGGCGGCTCCAAGAATGGTTGCGCACCCCGTCGAGCGTCTCCGCGCACAGGTTGAGCGGCACCAGGGTGACGTCGGCACCCCAGACCGCATGGTCGTAGCCCTCGTCGACGTAGGGCGACAGGGCGTCCTCGCTGGCGTGGCCACCCGGGCCGTGCCCGCAGTCGTGACCGAGCGCGATCGCCTCGGTGAGCGCCACGTTGAGACCGATCGCCTGAGCGACCGAGCGGGCGATCTGGGCGACCTCGAGGGCGTGGGTCAGACGGGTTCGCTGGTGGTCGTCGGGGAACACGAACACCTGGGTCTTCCCTGCGAGTCTTCGAAACGCCGAGGCGTGGAGGATCCGGTCGCGGTCGCGCTCGAAGCAGGTGCGGAACGGGTCGGGCGGCTCCTCCACGGCGCGGTCGCCCGCCCCGTGGGCGCGGGTGGCGAGCGGCGCGAGGTGCTCGTCGTCGTGATCTTCCCGGGCGCGCCGGTCGACGGTGGCCGGCGATCCGGGCCCGGCCCACGAGTCCTCGTGGGCGAGGGCGACACCGTCGACGTGGTGGCCCCGCATCGTGCCGGCCCAGCGCGCGGCGCGCTCCCGCATCGTCTGCTCGGCCTGCGTCATGGCCGACACCCTACGGCCGTCCGGCGCGTGCGAGGCTCCACGACAACCGCCCCCTGGGCCGCCCTCGCGCCGTCGATAGGCTCCACCCGATGTCGCAGTTCGTCGACGAGTGCCAGCTCAACGTGCGTGGGGGCGATGGCGGCGCGGGATGCGTGTCGTTCCGGCGCGAGGGGCCGGTCGTCATGGGCGGGCCGAACGGCGGCGACGGAGGGGACGGCGGCGACGTCTGGCTGATCGCCGATCACAATGTCGCGTCGCTGCTGGCGTTCCGCGACCACCCGCACCGGCGGGCGCACAACGGCGTCCACGGCAAGGGCAAGGACCTCCACGGCAAGCGGGGCGAGTCGCTCGAGATCAAGGTCCCCGAGGGCACCGTCGTCCAGGATCTCTACACCGGCGAGGTGCTCGCCGAACTGCTGCACCACGGTGACCGCTTCCTCGCGGCCGCCGGCGGCCGAGGCGGTCGTGGCAACGCCCGCTTCCTGTCGAACCGGCGGCGCGAACCCACGTTCGCCGAACAGGGAGAGCACGGCGAGGAGCGCTGGCTGAAGCTCGAACTGCGGCTGATGGCCGACGTCGCCCTCGTGGGCTTCCCCAACGCCGGCAAGAGCACGTTGATCAGCGTGATCTCGGCAGCCAAGCCCAAGATCGCCGACTATCCGTTCACCACGCTCGAGCCGAACCTCGGGGTGGTGCGCGTCGACGACGACACGAGCTTCGTCGTGGCCGACATCCCGGGCCTGATCGAGGGAGCCAGTGAGGGTCGGGGACTCGGCCGACAGTTCCTTCGCCACGTCGAGCGCGTCCGTGTGCTGTGCCTGCTGATCGACTTGCAGCCGATGGGCTCGCCTCCGCCCGACGAGCAGGAGCGGGTCCTGCTCACCGAGCTCGGCGACTACGACCCGAGCCTGCTCGGGCGCCCGCGGCTGGTGGTCGGCACGAAGGCCGACGTCGTCACGCCCGAGGAGCTGACGGCACTCGGCTGGGACCGGCCTGTCGTCTCGGCGGTCACCCGCCAGGGCGTCGGCGACCTCGTCGGGCGGATGGCGTCGCTCGTGCACGAAGCTCGGCAGAGCGAGCCCGAACCCGACGGTGTGGTCGTCATCCGACCCGCGGCCTCGGGCGCCGTCGTCGAGCGCGTCGACGACCACGAGTTCCGCCTGGTGGGTCGCGAGGTCGAGCGCGTCGTCGCCCTCAACGACGTCACCACCGCTGAGGCGCTCGCCTACATCGATCACAAGCTGGAGCGCATGGGTGTCCACAAGATGCTCACCCGGGCGGGGGTCGCGGAGGGCGATGTCGTCTGGATCGGCGACTTCAGTTTCGAGTACCAACCCGAGCTGTGATGCGCATCGTCGCCAAGATCGGGACGTCGTCGATCACCGACGAACGCGGTCACATCGACCGCGGGGCGATGGCGCGGGTCGTGCACGAGATCGCCGCGCTGCGCGGCGACGGGCACGAGGTCCTGCTCGTCTCGTCTGGTGCGGTCGCGGCGGGAGTCGCTGCGCTGGGGTTCGACGCGCGTCCCTCCGACATGCTGACGCTCCAGGCCGTGTCGGCCGTCGGGCAGAGCCGGATCATGCGGGTGTACAACGACGACCTGGCGTCGTACGACCTGGTCGGCGCCCAGGTCCTGGTCGATCCGCACGACTTCGTCAACCGCACCCAGTACCTCCACGCCCGCCAGACGCTCCTGCGGCTGCTCGAACTCGGGTGCGTACCGATCATCAACGAGAACGACGCGATCGCGAACGACGAGCTGCGCTACGGCGACAACGACCGCATCGCGGCGCTGGTCGCCCACTCCGTCGGCGCCGATCTGCTGGTGCTGCTCACCGATCTGGACGGTCTGTACACCGCCGACCCGCGCCACGACCCGACCGCCACGCTGATCGCGTCGGTCGAGGCGGACGATCCACTCCTCTCGATCCGGGCCAGCGCCCGGGGGAGCGGGCGCGGCAGCGGCGGCATGGCCAGCAAGCTGTCTGCGGCCCGCATCGCATCGTGGTCGGGTGTTCGCACGGTGATCGCGCGGGCGTCGCGCGACGACGTGCTCGTCGACGCCGTCGCCGGAGCCTCCGTGGGCACGACGTTCGCACCTCACGAGCGTCGTCTGTCGGCGCGCCGGCTGTGGATCGCGTTCGCCTCCGAGGTCGGGGGGCGGGTCACCGTCGACGACGGTGCCCGTCACGCGCTGGTCACCCGCAACACGAGCCTGCTGCCTGCCGGCGTTCGCAGCGCAACCGGCGACTTCGCGCCGGGCGACACGGTCGACATCGCCGGTCCCGACGGTGCGGTCTTCGCACGCGGGATGGCGTTCATGGGCGCCGACGACGTGCGCCGCTTCGCCGGGATGCGCACGGGGGACCTCCCCGACGGCATGGTGCACGAGATCGTCCATCGCGACGACCTCATCGTCCTGGTGGGCTGATCTGCCCGCCGGCGGAGCGGTGAGCTCGGAAGGCGCAGCGGCCAAGGCGAGGAGCGCCGCGCAGCGAGCACCGCAGCTCCGGGAGGGCGGGGCCGACATCAGCGCCGCCACGCGCGACGGACCCGATGGACGGTCAGGCGGGGGACTCGCCGCCTTCGACCTGGGGGGCGGCGGCGGCGCCGCTCTCGAGACCGAGCTCGGCGCGCAGCTCGCTGAGCCTGCTCTGAGCCTCGACGTTGGCGGTCGCCTGCTCGACCTCGAGCACCCGTGACTCGACCGACGCCTCGCTGAGCTCGGCCGAGGCCTTGGCCTTGGCGTAGCGGACCTGGATCTTCTCCTCGACCTCCTTGAGCGTCGGCACGTCGTCGCCGACGGTCTCGTTGAGCTGCTTCATCGCGGAGTTCATCTCCTCCTGCATCTTCGCCTGCTCGAGCTGGCTGAGCAGCTTCGACTTCTCGGCGATCTTGTCCTGCAGGAGGCGGCTGTTCTGCGCGACGGCGGCTTTGGCCTGGTCGGCGGCCTCGGTGCTCTCGAGCACCATCGTCGTCAGGCTCTCGACGTCCTTTTCGACCTGGATGAGCTGGCCGGCGATCGTCTCCGCGGCCGTCGTGTACTGGGCGGCCTTGTCGGCGTTGCCGGCCTTCTCGGCGTCGGCTGCCATCAGGAGCGCCTGGCGCGCGTTGGCGTTGAGCTTCTCGAGCTCGGCGAGCTTGCCGTTGAGGCGGATCTCGGCCTGCTTCTGGCCGGCGATCACGCTGATCGCCTGCTCCTTGAGGCGCCGGTGCTGTTCGTGCGACTCCTGGATCGCCTGCTCGAGCTGCACCTTCGGATCAGCGCTCTCGTTGAATCGACCGGTGAGCTTCGCGGTCAGATACTTCCACCACTTGCGTGCGAGCTTGAACATGCGCGGGAGGTTAGCCGTTGGGCGAAACCGCCCCCTCGTCCGCGGCGGCCGAGCGGCGTGGCAACCGGGCCCAGAGGGCGTCGAGGTCGGGTGCACGGGTGGCGATCAGCACGGCGACGTACACCAAGACCCCGACGGAGCCGGCGACGACGATCTGGGCGACGGCCATCCATCCGACGTCGCGGTCGGTCTGGTGGTGCAGCAGCCACATCGTCTCGGCCATCAACACGGCGGCGAGCAGCAGCTTCCAACCGCCGGCCACCACGGGCCGCATGCTGAAGCCCCGCACCTTGTCGGTGAGCACCGACAGGGCCCACACCGCTGCGAGCAGGTAGGCGAGCGCGTACGCGAGACCGAGCCCGAACACGCCCCACACCCGAACGAGGGGGATCGCCAGCGCGATGTTCAAGAGGTTCTCGCCGACGTTGAGCACGAAGGGCGTCCGAGTGTCCTGGTGGGCGTAGAACCCGCGCAGCACGAACAGGTAGACCGAGAAGCCGACCAGCCCGATCGCCAGCCCGCCGAGCGCCAGCGCCGTGTTCTCGGCGTCGGTCGCGTCGAACTGTCCGCGACGCATCAGGCCGACGATCGGCTCGCGCAGGACGAGCATGCCGACGGCCGCCGGCAGCGTGAGCAGCACGATCAGCCGGGTCCCGAGCGTCGTGTGACGGACGAAGTCGGCGCGCCGGCGTGCGGTCACCGCGCGCGCCAGCTCGGGCTGGAACGTCGTCGCGATCGACACGGCGAGCAGGCCGTGGGGGAGCACGAACCAGGTGAAGGCGTCGAAGTAGGCGGCAGCGACGCCCTCACCCTCGCCGAGCGCGAGGTTGCGGACGACCACGAGCGCCACCTGGTTGGCGGCGACGAACCCGAACGTCCAGCCCGAGAGCGCGAGCAGCTTCCGCACCGCCGGGTGGCGCCACTCCCAGGCCGGCCGGAACCGGAGCCCGGCGTTCACCATCGCCGGAAGCACCGTGAGGGCCATCGCGGCGATGCCACCGGTCGCACCGAGGCCGAGCGTCCAGCGGAGGCGGTCGTTCGTCACGACGTCGGACAGCGACCAGCTCGCGTCGCCGGCGTCGGGCAGCGACAGCAGCGTCATGATGATGATGAGGTTCGGCAGGATCGGGCTCCAGGCGGCGGCGAAGAAGCGCCGCCGGCTGTGCAGGTAGGCGTTGGCGATGCCGGTGAGGCCGTAGAACAGGATCTGGATGAGGAAGATGCGCGTGAGCGTCGTGCCGGCCTGGCGGAACAGGTCGGCGTCGACGTCGTCGGCGACGTTGAGGCTGTACAGCCGGAAGATGAGCGGAGCCAGCACGACGGCGACGGCGGTGAGGCCGACCATCAGCGTGGCCGCCACCGTGATGACGACGTTCGTGCCGTGTTCGTCGGTCTGCTCGTCGGGCCTCGTGCCGAGGAACGAGGTGAACAGCGGGACCAGGGTGGCCGAGAGCACGCCGCCGAGCAGCAAGTCGTAGACGATGTTCGGCGTCTCGTTGGCGAGCTTGTACGCGTCGGCGACCAGCGTCTGGCCGATCACGTACGCGAAGACGACCACTCGCAGGAGGCCGGTCACACGCGAGAGCGCCGTGCCCGCCGCGACGGTCAGGTTCGAGCGGAGGAGGCCGCTCACGCCGAGCGGGTCTCCTCGACGGCCTGGTGGAGCGCCTCGAGACGCACGACGAGGTCGTCGACCTCGCGCCGGTAGGCGGTCGTGTCGGCCGCCCCGATGCCGACCTCGGCGGCGCGGGCGACCAGTTCGTCGAGCTGGGTCTGGGTGAGCCGCAGCGACGCTGCGGTCTCGTCGGACTGTCGCTGCAAGCGTTCCGACGTCTCGAGTTGGCGACGCACCGAAGCGATCGCCGACTCGGTCTCGGCCGACGGCTGCTCGGCGGCGCTCGCCTCGAGCGTGGCGAGCTTCGACCGCAGCGACGTCGGGTCGAGACGGCGGACGGCGTCGTCGATCTCGTCGCCGCGACGGGCGATCTGCCACGCCTCGTCGAGGCCGCGCTCGAGCTGCTCGGCGATCGCCCGCAGGGTGTCCTTCCGGGGGCCGTCGCGGACCCCGTCGACGGTGGCCCGAAGCCGGCGCTCAGCTGACAGGGCGCCCTGCACGATCTGTCGCCACGGTTCGCCCAGCACGAACGGGTCGATCAGCGGGCGCCTCGGGGAGCGCGGCATCGCTGCCAGGACGGTGCCGCCGTAGACGCCGAGCCCCAGCAGCGCCGCGATCGCGATCGGCGCACCGGCGACGCCGGCGATCACGCCGCCTCCGATGCCCGCGAGGATGCGCCACGACAGGATCGCCCTGGCGGTCGCCGGCGTGAAGAATCGATCGCGGAACCCCATGTCGGCGACGACGCTAACCGAACACGGATCGCACGCGCCGGAGTGCCGCGGTCACGAGCGGGCGTCGGCTCGACCGCGGGCCGACCGGACGAGCACGACGTGCAGACTGCCGCTCAGCCCGCGGTTGCCGCTCGGTGGCGCCGCAGCACGCGCCGGCCGAGGCTCGTCTTGTGGACCTCGTCGGCGCCGTCGTAGATGCGCGCCGCGCGCTCGTGGCGGTACCAGTACGACAGGATCGTGTCGTCGGTGACGCCGAGCGCTCCGTGCACCTGGATCGCACGGTCGACGGCGTCGAGCATCGTGTTGGCGACCGTGAACTTGATGGCTGAGATCTCGTCGCGGGCCACCGCCGCGCCGTGCTGGTCGATCATCCAGGCCGCGTGCAACGTCAGGAGCCGCGCGCTCCGAATCGATGCGTCGAGCTCGGCCACCCAGTGTTGGATCACCTGTCGATCGGCGAGGGTGCCCCCGTCGGCGTCGACGACGCGCTCGTTCGCCCGCTCGCACATCATCTCGAACGCCCTGGCCGCGATGCCGAGCCAGCGCATGCAGTGGTGGATCCGGCCGGGGCCGAGACGGGCCTGGGCGATCAGGAAGCCGCTGCCCTCCGGGCCGAGCAGGTTGCTGCGCGGCACCCGGCAACCCTCGTAGATGACCTCGGCGTGGCTGGCGTGGCCCGACCCCTCGTGACCCATCACGCTCACGTTGCGGACGTGGTGGAACCCCGGTGTGTCGGTCGGGACGATGATCATGCTCGCCCGCTGGTGAGGTGGCGCGTCGGGGTCGGTGACGGCCATCACGATCGCGAACGCGGCCCCGTCGGCGGACGACGTGAACCACTTCTGACCGTTGATCACGTAGTCGTCGCCGTCGGCGCGAGCGGTCGTCGCCAACAGGGTGGGGTTCGAACCGGCGGTGTCGGGCTCGGTCATCGAGAAGCAGCTCCGGATCTCGCCCGCCACGAGCGGCCGCAGCCAGCGCTCGTGCTGCTCGGGGGTGCCGAACTCGTGGAGGATCTCGATGTTGCCGGCGTCGGGCGCTTGGGTGCCGAAGACCGTCATGCCGAGCGGGCTGCGTCCGACCGCCTCGGCGAACAGCCCGTGGTCGACCATCGAGAGTCCGAGACCGCCGTACTCGACGGGGTGGTTGGGCGCCCACAGCCCCATCTGCTTGACCTTGGACTGGGCCGCGGCCACACCCTTGGCCAGCGTCTCCGCGTCGCCGAACAGCATCTCGTGCTCGAGCGGGATCACCTCGCGGCGCATGAACTCGTCGATCATCGCCAGCCGAACCGACATCTCCTCCGACACCGTGAAGTCCATGTCTGTCGACGGTACGCACGGCCGCGTCGCTCCGACCAGGGTCGTCGGACCCTGACACGGTCGATGCGGCTCAGACCGGGGCGAGGTCGTCGGCGGTGAGGGTCGTGAGTTGGTCGCGAGTGGGCTGAGCGACGTCGGCGAGCCGGACCGCATGCATCGCCACCGCCTGCTCGAACACGTTGCGGACGAAGCGCGCGTTGCCGAACCCTCGGTCGCGGGGCTCGTCGTCGATGATCTCGACCAGGCGGACGCGGGCGCCGCCCCCCAGGTGGTACTCCTGCCTGCCCGCGATCAGCTCGAAGATCGCGACGAGCTCGTGCGACGTGTAGTCGGGGAAGGCGAGGGTGCGGGCGAACCGGCTTTCGAGGCCGGGGTTGGAGTCGATCAGCGTGCGCATCTCGTCGGGGTACCCGGCGACGACCACGGCGAGGTCGTCGCGGTGGTCCTCCATGAACTTCACCAGCGTGTCGATCGCCTCGCGGCCGAAGTCGTTCTCGCCGCCGCGGGCGAGCGCGTAGGCCTCGTCGATCAGCAGGGTGCCGCCGAGCGCTGACTCGAGCACGGCCTGGGTCTTGGCGGCGGTCTGGCCGACGTAACCCGCCACGAGGTCCGCTCGGTCGGTCTCGACGAGGTGCCCCGCGGTGACGATCTCCAGGCTGCGGTAGATCTGGCTGAGCAGGCGCGCGACGGTGGTCTTGCCGGTGCCCGGGTTGCCGACGAACACCAGGTGGCGGCTGGTCTCGATGACCGGGAGATCGTGTTCGGCGCGCAGCTGCTGGATCCGCAGCAGGCTGGTGAGGCGGCGGACCTCGGTCTTCACGTGGTCGAGCCCGATCAGCTCGTCGAGCTCGGCGAGCAGCTCGTCGACCGGGCGTGCCGGCGGGAGCTGGGCCGGGGGAGCGGAGCGGGTGGGCGCCCCGCCACCCGCCGACGTACGGCCAGGTCCGCCGCCGGTCGCCGCCGGCTGCCCGGGACGCGGGACGAGCCCTTCCGCCATGGCGCTCAGCAACGTGGTGCGGAACCGATCGATGGCGGCGATCTCGTCGGGCGAAGGCACGAGATCGAGCGCCGCGCTGGCGTGCGCCACCTTCATCGCCAGCTCGTAGTAGCGGTGTGACCGCCGCGTGCCGTCGCGTGCATCCGCGCGCACGAGGAGGTCGAACATCGTGCTCGGCCGCTCGAGCCACGACGCCTTGCCGCGGATCAGGTCGCCGTCGCGCAGCCGCTGTGGTGTGACGTTCACCGGCGGGTCGAGGCGCGAACCGACGTCGCCCAGCCACGCCTCCAGCTCGCTCGTCGTGAGCCGCCCGTCGGCGTCGAGCACCGCGGACACGAGATCGGCCACCTCGACCGCGCAGTCGACACCGTGGGTTCGCCCGGAGAGTGCGCTCAGCTCGGCGCCGACGCCCTCGACGAACCCGTCGACGTACTGCTCGAGCGCTCCGCCCATGGGCCCGCAGCGTAAACCCGCCTCTCCGTTCATGTCGCGCTCACCCCCCGCATGGCGGGGTGAGCGCGACATGAACGGAGGGCTTCAGGCGGGACTCGGGGCGGGCCGATCCGATTGACCTGCCGGTCAAGGCGAGCGATAGCGTGCCGATCATGGCAGTCGACGTCACGCCACGTTTCGAGAGCGTCCAGCAGGTCCGCGACGGTCTGAAGAGCGTCGCCTACCTGGCCGACGAGGGCATCGCCGGCGTCGCATTCCTCGCCGACCGCCTCGGCAAGCCGGTGCTGGTCGAGGGGCCGGCGGGTACGGGCAAGACCCAGCTCGCCAAGTCCGTCGCCGAGATGCTCGGCGCCCGCCTGATCCGCCTCCAGTGCTACGAGGGCCTCGACGAGTCCAAGGCGCTCTACGAGTGGAACTACAAGAAGCAGCTCCTGCGCATCCAGACCGAGCGCGGC
>JBFHJC010000109.1:0-10765 GCA_041596155.1 Ilumatobacter sp.
AGCAGGAACACCTCGTAGTCCATCGACAGGCCGAACACGATCGCGAACAGCATCATCGGGATGAACGGCTCGATCGGGGCGGCTTCGATTCCCGTGACACCGCCCAGCCATCCCCACTGGAAGATCGCGACGACGACGCCGTAGGCAGCCGAGATCGACAGCATGTTCATGATCACGGCCTTGAGCGGCACGAGCAGCGACCGGAACACCATCATCAGCAACAGGAACGAGACGCCGAGCACGGCGCCGAAGAAGATCACGATCCGCCCGCTCAGGTAGCCGCTGAAGTCGATGTTGGCCGGTACGGCCCCGGTGAGCTCGGCGGTGACGCCGGTGCCGTCGACGACCGGTGCGATCGCGTCGCGGAGCCGCTCGACGGTGTCCTTCGTGGCCTCGTCCTGCGGCGCCGTCTCGGGGATGATCTGGACGAGGAACGCATCGGACGATCGCGGGTCGGCGAGGTTGCTGGGGAACGGCGGGGCGACCCGGTCGACGCCCTCGGTCCCGGCGGCGAGCTGGGCGAGCGCTTGCACGGTGGCGAGGTCGTCGGGGGAGTCGGTCTCGATCGCGAGGATGAACGGCCCGTTGAACCCGGGCCCGAAACCTTCGGCGACGAGGTCGTACGCCTGGCGGGTCGTCGTGCGCTCGGGGAAGTTGCCCTCGTCGGAGAAGCCGAGCTGCAACCCGAGCACCGGCACGGTGAGGAGCAAGAGCGCCCCGGAGCCGACGGCGAGCCACGTCCACGGCCGCTGCTGGATGGTGCGGCTCCAGCGATAGGCGATCGTGTCGCGGATCGGCTTGGCTCGCCGCGCCGGCACGAGGCGCGCCAGCGGTCGCACGAGTGGTCCGACGTAGGGCAGTCCGAACCGCTCGAAGAGCGGCGGCAGCTTCGAGCCGAGCAGCAGCGTCACCACGGCGCCCAGCCCGCCGATCACACCGATCGCCGGGATGCCCAAGCCGAGCCCGAGCAGGGCGACGGCCGCGAAGCCGGCGGCGATCAGACCTCGCCAGCGGGTGACCTCGACGCGGTCGTGGGTGAGGGCGAGGAGGGCCGGGAGCAGGGTGATCGAGGCGATCAGCGTGGCGAAGACGGTGGCGGCGGCTGCGATGCCCATGCCGGCCACGAACTCGAGGCCGATCAGGAGCATGCCGAGCAGCGACACCACGACGGTGATGCCGGCGAACACGACCGCCCGCCCGGCGGTGTCCATCGAGCGCTCGATCGCCTCGTTCGGCTCGACGTCGGCATGGGTGAGCTCGCGATAGCGCGTGACGATGAACAGCGCGTAGTCGATGCCTGCGCCGAGGCCGATCATGATGCCGATCAGCGGCGCGAAGTCGGGGATCGTCAGGCCCTGGGTCAGCAGCGTCACGATGCCGGCGCTGCCGACCACGACGCCGGCGACGGCGACGCCGATCGGCAGTCCCATCGCGAGCACCGACCCGAAGGCGAGGATCAGCACGACGATCGCGAACGCGAGGCCGATCAGCTCGGTCTCGGGCGGTTCGAACTCGGCGAGCGCGGCGCCGCCGATCTCGACCCGGAGACCGTCGACCTCAGGCATCAGGTCGTGCAGCTCGATGCCGATCTCCATGCCCTCGGTCTGGTCGATCTCGGGCGACAGGTTCACCTGCGCGAACGCGATCGTGCCGTCGGGCGAGATCTGCTGGGCGCCGAACTCGGAGTACGGCGACACGATGGTGACGCCCTCGATCTCGTGGGCGTCGGCGAACATCGCCTCCATCGCCCCGACGATCGCAGGGTCGTCGACACCGCCCTCGGACTCGAAGACGATCTGGCCGCCGAACTGGCTGCCGAACCCGGGGAAGTGTTCCTCGACGATGTCGAAGCCGCGGGTGCTCTCGGAGTCGGGGGTGGAGAAGCTGCTGTCGTAGGCCGGCCCGACGATCGCGGCCAGCGCGATCGCTGCGACGAGGGTGGCGATCCACATCGCGACCACCGTGCCGGCGTGTCGATGGCACCAGCGAGCGAGAGAGCGGTACATGACGGTCCTCCGAGGGGCGAGCGCGGGCACGGGGGGCGTGCCACGGTCACCCGTTCTAGTCACTCCCGTCCGGATACGCAACTACAGGTAGCGTAATTATGGCGTGACGGGCGTCACAACAGCGGCGAGCATCCAGTATCCAGGGCATCCTGGAAGATCTCCTCGAGTTGTGTCAAGCGGTCGTTCCGCTACGATGAAGTAGCACTATGGCTCGACCGCTGAGCACCGCCGCCCGCGAGAAGATGATCGCCGCCGCCCAGGAGGTCGTCACGCTCGACGGCGTCGAGGCGTGCACGATCGAGGAGGTCGCACGACGGTCGGGGGTGGCCAAGACGACCATCTACCGCCACTTCGCCGACGCCGACGAGCTCGTGATCGCCGCCGTGAGCGAGATGATCCAGGCGACGGTCCCGCCCGACACCGGGTCGCTGCAGGGCGACCTGCGCGCCGTCGTCCTCGCGTTCCGCAGCATCGTCGCCCATCCGACCTTCCGCCAGCTGTTCGCGACGATGCTGAGCCGGGCGATCACCGACCCCGACTACGCCGAGCTGTACCGGCGTGCCCAAGAGCTCCGACACGTGCCGCTGCGGCTCGCGCTCCAGCGCGGCTTGGCGCGCGGTGAGGTCGATCCCTCGATCGACCTCGAGCAGGCGATGTACTTCGTACAGGGTCCGTTCGTCGGCAAGCGGATGGTCGACAACGTCGAGGTCACCGACCACGACATCGACGTCTTCGTCGACCTCATCACGAAGGCCCTCGCCCCCGGCTGACCCACCGCGGTCCCGACCTTCGCCCGCCGACCTACCCTCGAACCGTGACGTCCGTCGCGATCGAGGGGCTGACGGTGGAGGCGTCCGGCCGCCTCCTCCTCGACGCGGTCACCTTCTCCGTCGCCGACGGGCAGGTCGCCGCAGTGGTCGGCTCGTCGGGGGCCGGGAAGACCTCGTTGTTGCGCGCGATCGCCGGGCTCCAACCGGTGGCGGCCGGAACGGTGCGGTTCGACGGCCTCGACGTCACCCGACTCCCGCCCGCCGAACGCGACGTCGGGCTGGCGGCGCAGCATCCGGCGCTGTACCCGCATCGCTCCGTGCGCCGGAACATCGCGTTCCCGCTCGAGCTCCGCCACGCCCACATCGACGAGATCCGAGCCCGGGTCGGGGCCGAGGCCAGAGCGGCGCACATCGAGCGGTTGCTGGAGTGCAGTCCGCAGCGGCTGTCGGCCGGCGAGGCGCACCTCGTGCAGGTGGTGCGCGCCATGGTGAAGCAACCCAGGGTGCTGTTGCTCGACGAGCCGTTCGCCCACCTCGACCGACCCCGAGCCGATCTGCTGCGACGGGAGCTGGCTCTGATCCAACGAGGGTTCGCGGTGACGACCGTCGTCGCCCTCAACCGGCCGGCGGACGCGATGGCGCTCGGCGACCTGCTGGTCGTGCTCGAGGCGGGCCGTGTCACGCAGGTCGGCGCGCCCCTCGACGTCTACGAGCACCCGTACACCGCGGCCGCGGCGTGGTCGACGGGCGACGCCGAGGTCATCGAAGTCCGCGTCGAACGCGACGGGATCGGGTCATGGCTCGTCTGCGATGGGATTCGGCTCCGGGCGTGGCCGCCCGGCCTCCGCTCGCACGGTGGCCGTCGGTTGCAGATGATCGTGCGTCCCGAGTGGTGGCAGATCGACGCCCGAGGAACGATGGTCGCCGAGGTCCTGACTGTCGAGCGGTTCGGCGGTCGGACGGCGCTCGAATGCCGCGTCGGCGACACCCGGATCGCCGTCGATGCCGGCGCCACCAGCGAGGCCGCCGCGCGGTCAGCGCGCCCGGGAGACCGCGTCGGGCTGCGTCTCGCCCGCTACGTGCTGATCGACCCGCGATCCGGCTTCCGCCTCGACATCTGAGCGGCGGCGCGAGTGCGAGTCGTCGCCCCCGTCACGTCACGCGTACAGCGACTCGATGGCCTCGGCGTAGCGGGCGTGGATGCCGCGCCGCTTGAGCTTGCTCGTGGGGGTCAGCACGTCGGAGTCGGGCAGCCACTCCTCGCCGATGAGCACGAACTTCTTGATCTGCTCGACCTGGGCGAACTGCTGGTTCGCCTCGTCGACGCCGGCTTGCACCGCGGCCACCACGTCGGGGTCGGCGGCGAGCTCGGCGAGCGACATGCCCGCCTTGCCGTTGGCGGCCGCCCACATCGGAGTCGCCTCCGGATCGAGCACGAGCAACGCCGAGCAGAACTTGCGTTGATCGCCGATCGCGCACGCCTGGCCGACGAGCGGGATCATCTTGAGTGCCGCCTCGAGGTTGGCCGGACTGATGTTCTTGCCGCCGGACGTGATGATCAGCTCCTTCTTGCGGTCGACGATCTTGAGGTAGCCCTCGTCGTCGATCTCGCCGATGTCGCCCGAGTGCAGCCAGCCGTCGACGATCGTCTCGGCCGTCTTGTCGGGCTGCTTGAGGTAGCCCTGGAACACGTTGCCGCCGCGGGCGATCACCTCGCCGTCATCGGCGAGCTCGACCTCCATGCCCGGGATCGCCTGGCCCACGTAGCCGGGCTTGTTGCGCAGCGGCGACCAGGTCATCGGTCCGGTCGACTCGGACATCCCGTAGATCTCCGACAGCGGTACGCCGATCGCGTTGAACCACTCGAGGATCTGGGCGGGCAGCGGCGCGGCGCCGGTGATCGCCATCTCGACCGCGTCGAGTCCGACCAGCCCGCGCACGGGCGCGAACGCGACCGCGTCGAGGAACGCCCAGGTCTCGCGCTGCTCGTCGGTGGCGGTGCCGACGAGCTCGGCCCGCTTGATCTCGATCGCCGCCGCGACGCCGTCGTCGAACTGGGCCTTCTTCTCGGGGTCCATGCCGAGCGCGGCGTTGATGCCGGCATAGATCTTCTCGAACACCCGCGGCACGCCGAACAGCAGTTGCGGGTGGACCTCTTTCAGATACGCCGTGAGCTGGTTGGGATCGGGGCAGCAGCTGACGTCGTATCCGAACGCCAGTGCGCCGTAATGGCTCGTGCTGCGCTCGGCGATGTGGGCCATCGGCAGATACGACACGACACGCCAACCGACCATGTCGTCGGGCTGGCGATCGAAGCACTCGAGGAGCACCTCGACGGTGAACACGATGTTGTACTGGCTGAGCATCACTCCCTTGGGCGGGCCGGTCGTGCCGGAGGTGTAGATCAGCGTCGCGAGGTCGTCGGGCGTCGTCGCCGCAGCCAACCCCTCGAGGTCGGCGCGCTCGTCGCCCATCAGCGCGTCGATCGGGTACACCCCGTCGGGGAGCGCGCCCTCGGGCGGATGGATGACGAAGATCTTCTCGAGGTGCGGCAGCTCGTCGCGTACCTTGAGCACACGCTGCAGGAACCCGTCGTCCTCGAGGATCGCGACCTCGGCCTCGGCGTGGTGGGCGAGGTACTGGATCTCCTCCGGTGACGAGGAGTTGTAGATCGACACCGGCGTCGCCCGCACGAACTGGGCGGCGAGGTCGAGCCAGTGGAAGTCGGGCCGGTTGCGCATCATGAGCAGCACCCGGTCGCCGGGGTCGACGTCGTGCGCTGTGAGCCCGGCCGCGGCGCGAGCCGTCAGGTCGCTGACGTCGGCGACCGTGAACTCGTCCCATCCTCCGTCGTCGCGCATCGAGCGGAGCAGCCGCCGCCCCGGGTGCTTCGCCGCGAGGTCGAGGAACTGCTTCGGGATCGTGAGGTCCTGGACGCGGGCGTCGATGTCGGCCTTGCTGGAGCGCTGGGTCATGGGGCCAGATCTTCGCGTGCGGGCGGCGCTCCGTCCATCTCGGCGGCGGACGCGAGCGCCGCGTCGGCGCCCCACGGCCCCGATGCTGCGAGCGGTCGGCGGCGCGACCAGACTCCCCCCATGACCGCCGCCGTGATCGTCGACGCGATCCGAACGCCGCTCGGCAAACGCAACGGCAAGCTCAAGGAGTGGCACCCGGTCGACCTCGCGGCGGCCACCCTCGAGGGTCTGCGCGGGCGCGTCGACATCGATCCGGCAGCGATCGACGACGTGATCA
The DNA here is from genome assembly GCA_041596155.1 of Ilumatobacter sp. GTDB lineage: Bacteria > Actinomycetota > Acidimicrobiia > Acidimicrobiales > Ilumatobacteraceae > Ilumatobacter. The sequence goes on from JBFHJC010000109.1 coordinate 6,029, forward strand.
TGGGCTGCGTCATGCAGGTCGGCGAGCAGGCCGTCAACGTCGCCCGCAACGCCGTGCTCGCCGCCGGGTGGCCCGAGTCGGTGCCCGGTACCACGGTCGACCGGCAGTGCGGTTCGGGGCAGCAGGCCGCGCACTTCGCGGCCCAGGGCGTGATGGCCGGAGCGTACGACCTCGTCGTCGCCGGTGGCGTCGAGGTGATGACCCGCGTGCCGATGGGCTCGTCGATGGCCGACGGCAAGTACGGCTACCCGTTCGGGCCCCGCATCGGCGCTCGATACGCACCCCACGGCGGGCTCGTCCCCCAAGGCGTGTCGGCCGAGCTCGTCGCCGACCACTGGGGCATCACGCGCGCCGAGATGGACGAGTTCGCCTGCGAGTCGCAACGGCGGGCCGCGGTCGCCACCGACGAGGGACGGTTCGAACGTGAGCTCCTCCACGTCGACGGCGCGGACGGCCGAATGGTCGTCCGCGACGAGGGGATCCGCGACACCGATGTCGACACGCTGGCGAAGCTGAAGCCGGCGTTCGTGCCCGAGGAAGCGGGCGGGCGGGTGACCGCCGGCAACTCGTCGCAGATCACCGACGGCGCGGCGGCGCTCCTCATCGCCAGCGAAGCACGGGCCGCGGAGCTCGGCATGCGGCCACGGGCGCGCTTCGTCGAGTTCGCCGTCGCGGGCGCCGACCCGCGCCTGATGCTCACGGCGCCGATCCCCGCGACTGAGCGGGTCCTCGCGCGAGCTGGACTCACCCTCGACGACATCGACGTGATCGAGATCAACGAGGCCTTCGCGGCGGTCGTGCTGGCGTGGTCGCGCGAGCACCATCCGGACCCGAGCCGGGTCAACGTCAACGGGGGCGCGATCGCCCTCGGTCATCCGCTCGGATGTTCGGGCGCGCGGTTGATGACCACGCTCGTGCACGAGCTCGAACGGTGTGGTGGACGGTACGGTCTGCAGGTGATGTGCGAGGGCGGCGGGATGGCCAACGCGACGATCATCGAACGCTGCTGACCCGAGTCGCATCGGAGCCCCGTCGGGTGCCGAGTGAACCCCCACCGGAGCCGATTGGAGCGGCGAGTTCGATAACGACGTCCCATTCGTCACAGCCGTACACAGGGCCTGGGGATAACCCGGTACGCTGGACTCCGTGCTGGTTGCGGCGTCTGTGGGTGGAGTGCTCTGGGTCGCGGCCGGCCTGCTCTTGATGGTCGTGTTGTGGCGGACGGGCATGGCGATGCTGAAAGCGCTTTCTGCCCCGCCGGCCCCGCCACCCGAGCCGGGGGAGCTCAGGAAGATGAACGTCAAGTACCGCTGCGATGTCTGCGGTGTCGAGCTGAAGTTGACGCTCGCCCCCGACGAGGATCCGCCGCCGCCCAAGCACTGCCTCGAGGACATGACCATCGTGGCCCCGCTCTACGACTGAGCGCGCTCGTCGGCTGTCCCCATTGTTGTGGATAACTCTGTGAGGAATGACAATGGTGTGATTCCCGTCATGTGGACGAACGCAGGGCGCGCGACCGGCCACGAGCGTCCGCGCGGACGGTGACGATCAGCTCGGGGAGCGGCGCGCTAACGCCACTTCGTGGCGGTGTAGAGACCGCCGAGGATGCACCCGAGCCCGAGGAGCGTGAGCCAGTTGTTGCCGGTGAACACCAGGTTGCGCAGGATGATCACGATCATCCCGACGACGAACAGGGCGACCATCAGCATGGGCACCCACGCCTTGGGCGCCTTCATCTCGGACGGCACCGGCGGTGTGTAGCGCGACGACGAGTGGACGCCGGCCTTGTTCTCTTCGGGGTTGGCGAACTTCTGCTCGCCGGGCCGGGTGCCACGCGGCGTCACACGGCCGCCGCCGGTCTTGCGCTTCGGAGGTGCCACGAGAGGCGAGCCTATCGTCCCCCGCCGGCGACCCCGGATCACCGTGTCGGGTCGCCGTGCCGGATCGACGTGGGAGCGCTGCGCGGGCCGGTCGTGCCGTCCATCCGAAGCGCCCGGGTCGGTGGGCGGGTGGCCCCGTACACTCCCGGCGTGCCCCGGATCCTCGTGATCGACTCGTACGACTCGTTCGTCTACAACCTCGTGCAGTACCTCGGCGAGCTCGGCGCCGAGCCGATCGTGCACCGCAACGATCAGATCACGGTCGAGGACGCGCTCGGGCTCCGGCCCGACGGGGTCCTGCTCTCTCCCGGCCCGGGACGGCCGGAGACGTCGGGGATCATCTGCCACGCAACGGCGGCGTTCGCCGACGCTGGCGTGCCGGTTCTGGGCGTCTGCCTCGGGCATCAGGCGATCGGCCACGTGTACGGGGCAGCGGTCGTGCGGGCCCCCGAGCTGATGCACGGCAAGACGTCCCAGATCGCGCACGAGGGCGTCGGCGTGTTCGCCGGATTGCCGTCACCGCTCACCGCGACGAGATACCACTCGCTGACGCTCGATCCCGCCACCGTGCCCGACTGCCTCGAGGTCACCGCCCGGACCGCCGAGGGCGTGGTGATGGGGGTGCGCCATCGTCAGCTCGACGTCGAGGGCGTGCAGTTCCACCCCGAGAGCATCCTGACCGGTTGCGGGCACGACCTGCTGCGCAACTTCGTCGCGCGCGCCGCCTGACTCCCCGCGCCGCGCGACCGCCGATCAGGGCGCCGTCGTGGGGGCGCCGGTGGTGGGCGGGGCGGTCGTCGTCGGTGGCAGGGTGGTCGTCGTGGTGGTGGTCGTCGACGTGGTGGTCGTCTGGGCCACCCGGGCCCGGCCGACCACGATCGCGATCACCGAGCCCCGATCGACGTCGCGGGTGGGTGGCACGCTCTGCTCGAGCACGGTGCCGTCGGACGGGTTGCCCGGCGCGAGCTCCTGGTAGGTGACGTTGGCGGTGAGGCCGCGCTCGGCGAGGGAGTTCCGGGCCTGGCCCTCGGTGAGGCCGACGAGCGGCGGGACGCGGACCTGCCCCGGGCCCGAGCTGACGATGAGCTCGACGGTCGAGCCGCGCGTGACGAGATTGTTCGGCGACGGGTTGGTGCCGATGACGATGCCGACCGGGATGACGTCGTCCTGCTGCTCTCGCACGGTGACCACCAGGCCGTACTCCTCGGACTCGAGCAGGGCGCGGGCGACGTCGACGGGGTCGTTGATGATCGTCGCCGGGATCGACACCTGGTCGGGGCCACCCGACACGAAGACGGTGATGATCGTGTCCTGGGGGACCGCTTGCTCGGCGGCGGGATCGGTGCGGATCACCAGACCCTCGGCGACGTCGCTCAGCTCGCGCACCTCGCGGATCGAGAATCCGGCCGCGCCCAGGATCTGGGCGGCGTCCTCGAGGGTGCGGCCCTCGACGTTGGGCACCGTGACGAGCGCCTCGGTCGGGTTGTAGTAGAGCTCGATGACGGCGCCCTCGGGTACGACGGTGCCGGCGGCCGGAACCGTGCGGTGCACGAACTCCTCCGGGACGAGCGGGTTCGGCTCGGGGAACACTCGGTAGGGCAAGCCGAGCGCGTCGAGCGCGCCGGTGACCGACTCGAGCGACTGACCGACGTAGTTGTCGAGGGTGAGTGCCGACGTCTCGGCGTCGCCCTCGCGGGTCAGCCCCTGGTAGAGCAGGACGCCGCCGGCGACGAGTGCGACGAGGGCGATGAAGGCGGCCAGCGCGTACCAGCCGGTGCGCGAGTGGCTGTCCTGGTAGTAGCGAGCCTCGGGCGACGCCCCTGGCGGATAGTGGCGCAGGTCGGGCCCCGGCTGGCTCGGCATCGCGGCCGTGGGTGCGCCGGCGATCTGAGGGTGTGACGCCGCCGCGGCCTGGCGCTGGGCGAGGGTCGGCGTCGTGCCGACGGCCTGGGTCGGCGCCGCACGACCGGCGGTGGCCGGACGCGCGGCGGCGGCGACGAGAGCCTGCACCTGCTCGCCGTTGCGGAAGCGGCGCAGGTCGTCGCGCAACGCGTGCGCGCTCGGGTAGCGGAGCTTGGGATCCTTGGCGAGGAGCTTGGCGACGATCGCCTCGAACGGGCGCGGCACGCCCTCGACGATCTTGTTGAGCGGCGTGGGCTGGTCGTGCACCTGCTTGTACGCGATCGCCACCGGGTTCTCGCCGGTGAACGGTGGCGAGCCGGCGACCATCTCGTACATCACGATGCCGAGCGAGTACAGGTCGCTGCGCGGGTCGGGCTGGGCCCCTTGGGCCTGCTCGGGCGAGAAGTAGCTGGCAGTCCCCATGACCGAGCCGACCTGGGTCAGGTTGCTCTCCGTGGCCGAGTTCATGGCTCGGGCGATGCCGAAGTCGGCGACCTTCACTTGGCCGTTGGCGCCGATCAAGATGTTGGCCGGCTTGATGTCCCGGTGGGCGAGCCCCGCCTCGTGGGCGAAGCCGAGCGCCGCCGCGACCTCGGAGGCGATCTCGGCCGACTGCTTCGGCGTGAGCTGCTTGTTGGTCTTGAGGATCTCGGCGAGGGTGCGGCCCTGGACGTACTCCATCGCGATGAAGTACGTGCCCTCGTACTTGCCCCAGTCGTAGACGTTGACGATGTTGGGGTGGCTGAGGTTGGCAGCGGCCTGCGCCTCACGGCGGAAGCGCTCGACGAAGTTCGGGTCGACCGCGAACTCGGGAAAGAGGATCTTGATCGCCACCTGGCGATCGAGCAACAGGTCGCGCGCCATGAACACGTCGGCCATCCCGCCGCGCCCCACGCGCTTGTGGATCTCGTAGCGGTCGTTGATGACCGTGGCGTCACCGCTGCTGCTCATACTG
>JBFHJC010000110.1:0-10741 GCA_041596155.1 Ilumatobacter sp.
CCGCCCACCGCGCCCCCCACCGCGCCACCGACGGTCCCGCCGACGACCGTGTGCAACCTCGGCGTGCCGGTTCCGACCGAGCCGACCGGCAGCCTGGTTTTCAACGTCGTCACGCTGAAGTGGTCGTATGCCGGGTGCCGTTCGCCGGAGCGGTTCGAGATCCAGATGTCGCGCGACGCCGGGTTCGCCCGGATCGACCACGCTGGCGGCGCCGGCGGGGCGGAGCGTTCGTGGACGACCCCCACGCTCGCCTGCGCGACGTGGTATTGGCGCCTGCGCACGCTCGACGGCGGCGTGGCGGGTCCGTGGTCGAGCACGGGCTCGTTCGTGATCGCGGTGCGCGGGTGCTGAATCAGGTCGATCGCACGGTGTCGGGGAACGGCGCCGGCTCGACCCCCAGCTCGCCCATGCGAGCGACGTACGTGGCGTACATCCGGCGGGCCGTTCCGTGCCGCCCCGCCACCGACATCGCGCGGATCAGCGTCAGGTGAGCCGGCTCGTGGTACGGGTCGCTCTCGAGGACGCGCAGGAGCCGACGGACGCCGGCATCGGGATGGCCGGTCGCGAAGTCGGCGTCGGCGAGGGTGTCGAGCGTCTCGAGCTGGACGGCGAGCGCCTCCTCTCGGAGCCCGGTCGCCCACTCCCAGAACGGGTGGTCGGCGAAGGCGTCGCCGAGGTAGACGGACTCGGCCGATCGCAGCAGGTCGAGCCCGGCCGCCGTGTCGCCGCGTCGTAGGGCCGACCGACCGCGCTGCGCACGGTCCAGGAAGTCGACGACATCGACGTGGACGTGTTCGAGGTCGAGTGCGACGGCTTCGTCGCCCGAGGTGACGTAGCGGCCGGCCGGATGCCGCCGCTCCGGGTCGAGCACGCCGCGGATCGTGCTCAACGCCACCGACAGCCGGTTCGCGGACTTGGCCGGGTCGTCGTCAGGCCACAAGCGGTCCACGATCACCTCGCGGTTCAGCGGTCGGCCGCGGTTCGCGACGAGCATCGCGAGCACCTCGCGTGCCACGCGCGATTGCCATGCCTCGTTCGGCACGCGGCGCCCCGCGACCGCCACCTCGAAGCTGCCCAGGCACCGGATCGAGACGTCGTGTCCGGGCGTGTCCAGTCGGTCGGTGGCGGCGGCCGCGCCCAGTGACGCCAGGGCCGCGCGCGCTCGCTCCTCGGCCGGGACGTCCCGGTCGAGGACGGCGCGTCGGAGCTGCACGCGCGCTTCGAACAGGGGGGCGCGGACCGACCGCCACAGCTGGAGTGCGTCGTCGAGCCACCGTCGCGCCTCGTCCCGGTCGGGCGCGGCGACGGCGAGCAGCTCGCACGCCTCCGCGAGCCCGGGAACGTCGCGCCGCTGGCGCGCGAGTGTCGCCGCCTCGGCAGCGACGAGCGAGGCTCGCTCGGAGTCACCGAAGGTGAGCGCGACGTGACCGCAGGCGACGAGGGCACGAACTCGGGACACGACGGAGGGGACCGCGGCCGCCCGTTCCGCGAGGTCCGCGGCCCGGTCCGGCTCGCTGCGGGCGATGAGCCGGGCCAGCCCGGAGAGGGCGGGCACGAGGGCTTGGAGGTCGGCCGGGCCCTCTGCCAGGCGAATCGCGTTCTCGTAGGCGGTTCGCGCCAGCGCGTCGTGTCCTCGCAGGGCGTGGACGTCGCCGATGTGGGCGAGCGGGTACGCCTCCAACGTCGACCCGAGGGCGCGGAAGATCGAACGCGCCTCGCGGAAGTCGGCGAGCGCCTCCTCCAGGTCGCCGCGCAGGAGCAGCACCTGCCCGCGATTGGCTCGGGACATGCCGCGCCACAGCTCGAAACCGGTCAGGTCGGACAGCCGCATCGCCACGTCGAGCTCGGTGAGCGCCTCGTCGAGCTCGCCCTGCTCGAGGAAGTGCGACCCGCGGTTGCACCGGATCCGGATCGTCTGGGTGACGTCGCGGGCCCGCTCGGCGTGGTGCAGGGCGCGGAGGTAGTGGCGGTCGTTCGTGCTGCGATCGCCGTCGAGGGCGGCGACCATCGCCAACACGGTGTGGGCCGTGGCGAGCGACCGGGAGTCGTTGGCCTGCGTGGCGAGCACGAGCGCCGCCTCGGCGAGCGCCTTGGCCTGGTCGCGCTCGCCGCGCACCCAGTGCGCGCTGGCGGCCCAGCCCCGCAGCGCGGCGCGGTCGCGGTCGCCGCCGTCGCCGTCCATGCCTCGGTGGTACATGTCGAGCGCCGCCACGAGGTCGCCGCGCATGTGATGGAGGAATCCGAGCCTCCACGCGATCGACGGCGGCATCGGCCCGCTGTCGACGGCGAGCGACTCGTAGCAGGTCGTGGCGCCCTCCCAGTCGCCGGTCATCTGACGGGCTTCGGCCTCGAGCAGTACGAATGGCCGGGCGCGTTCGTCGTCGAGCGCCTCGATCGCGTCGAGCACGTCGCGGGCCATGCCGAGGTGGAGCATCTCGTCGCCGCCGAGTTCGAGCACGTGAACGACCAGGTCCGGCTCGTCGGGCGTCGCGCACGCGAGCGCTTCTTGGAAGGCGCCCTGCGCGGCGTACCACCGAACGGCGTTCCGCATCAGGGAGGTGCGTTCGTCCGGCGGGACCGGGTGCCGGTCGAGGATGAAGCTGCGCACGAGCGGCGACAGCTCACGCCCGCGTGCACCCGGCGTACGCGTGAGGTAGATCGACCCGCGCGGCGTTCGGAGCAGATCGGCTGCCCCGCCCAATCCGACTGCGGCGGCGAGATCGTCGTCGATCCAGGGCAGGTGAGCCGCAGCCACGAGGGTCTGTCGGACATCGGGCGGCTCGTTCGTGAGGACCTCCTCGGCGAGGTAGTCGAAGAGGGCCGCGTCGTCGCCGATCGACGGTTCCCCGCCCTCGGGCAGCCGCGAACGCGCGGCGAGCGCGACGGCGACGGGCCAACCACCGGTGCGGCGGTGGACGGCCACCGATCGATCGGCTCCGCCGATCAGCTCCTGCACCTCGTGCACGGTGAACGCGAGGTCGTCGGCATCGATGACGAGCGCCTGATGCTCGACGACCAGGCGCGCGATCTGGAATGGGACCGGGCGGCGGGAGGCCGTCACCAGGTGCAGCGCGGCGGGAGCGGCGCGGCTCAAGGCGGCGACGAAGCGAATCGTCGCAGGCTCCTCGTCGACGAGATGCAGCTCGTCGAGCACCAGGAAGAGGTCGCGCTGGAGGTGCGTCTCCACGTCCTGGCAGATGGCGGCGGCGAGCGCGTCGGCCCGACCGCGGGTTGCCTCGTCGGAGTCCGGGCCGGGGAGCGCCTCGACGGCGAGGAACAGATCCGGTGAGATGTCGGGCACGAGCTTGCGCAGCTCGTCGAGGACCATGCGGGCGGCGACCGGGAGCGCGGTCGTGCCGGGCGTGAACGTGTGCCAGACGGCGCGCCGGCCGGTTGCCCACTGCGAGATCAGCGTCGTCTTCCCGCATCCGGCGGGTGCGACCAGGGCGGTCAACCGGCGCCCGGCGGCGCCGTCGAGGAGACGCTCGAGCCGCGGTCGACGGATGGTGTCACCGAACGCTGGCGTGGTCTCGTCCATCCGCTCGCCTCTCTGTCCGACCGTGGCCAGAACCGGGTAGGGGCTGGCGGAAATCTAGTCCTTCGTCGCCGGCGCCCGAGTCGGCAGCGTCCGGATTCGGCGCCGACGCCGCTAACCTGCCACGGCTGCGTCGTCGCAGTTCGTCGCAGTTCTTTGCATCGAGGAGAATCGTTCACATGGCAGTCAAGCTGCGCCTCACCCGAGTCGGCAAGAAGAAGCAGCCGCAGTACCGCATCGTCGCCGCCGACGCCCGTTCGCCGCGCGATGGTCGCTTCATCGAGATCCTCGGCCACTACGACCCGCGCCAGGATCCCTCCGCCCTCACCGTCGACAACGACAAGGCCGTCAAGTGGCTGAGCCAAGGTGCGCAGCCGACCGAGCGGGTGGCCAAGCTGCTCGAGGTATCGGGCGCGATGGCCGAGTACAAGTCGCAGCAGGGCAAGTGAGCGAGGGCAACTCGGCGCCGACCGCGGTCGCCGTCCTCTCCCACATCGTCCGTTCGATCGTCGACGACCCCGATGCGGTCACCGTCGACGAGGTGGTCGAAGACGGCCGCCACCGCCTCGACGTCCGGGTCGGCCCGGGCGATCTGGGCCGGGTGATCGGCCGTCGCGGCCGTACCGCTGCCAGCATCCGCACCGTGACGCGAGCTGCGGCGTCGAAGGACGGTGTCGAGCTCGACATCGAGTTCCTCGACTGACCGGCCCGTCCGGGCCCGTCCGGTTCCTTCGACTCGGGGCAGGCATGGTGACCGCGGGCGGCGCTGATGGCAGCCGCAGAGTGGCGGAGGCGGTTCTGGGACGAGGTCGCCGGATGACCGCGATCGCGGGCCCGATACCGTGACCAGCATGACGACGCCGGACGGATTGCTCGAGGTCGGGCGCGTCGGTCGTCCGCACGGCGTCCGTGGCGACGTCTTCCTCGACCTCACCACGGACCGCGACGAGCGGGCGGCGGTCGGCACCCGGCTGTTCATCCGTGACCGCTGGTGGACGATCGTCCAGTCGCACGCGTCCAACCGTCGCTGGCGGGTACACCTCGAAGGCGTCGACGATCGCAGCGCAGCACAGACGCTGACCGGGGCGACGGCGTTCGCCGAGCCGATCGACGACCCGGCGGCGTTGTGGGTGCACCAGCTCATCGGCGCCCAGGTACTCGAGGTCAACGGCATCGACCGCGGCCGCTGCGTGGCCGTCGTCCAGAACCCGGCCGCCGATCTGCTCGAGCTCGAGTCGGGCGCCCTCGTGCCGACGAACTTCGTGCGGTCGGTCGAGGTGTCGGGCGGACGCGCCCTGATCACGATCGATCCGCCGACCGGGCTGTTCGACGTGTTCGGCGAAGCGGAGGGTTGATCGGCGTGCGGATCGACGTGTTCACCCTGTTCCCGGCCCTCGTCGATGCATTCTGCTCGGAGAGCCTGCTCGGCAAGGCACGCGACCAGGGGCTGGTCGACCTGCGCCTCCATGACCCGCGCGACCAGACCGCCGACGTCCATCGCACGGTCGACGACGCACCGTTCGGCGGCGGCGCCGGCATGCTCATGCGCCCCCAGCCGATCTTCGATGCCGTCGAGGCCGCCGACCCGCCGCGACCGCTGTACCTCCTCGGCCCCGGCGGCCGCCGGTTCGACCAGGCGATGGCTCGCAGCCTCGCCACCGGTGAGGGGTTCAGCCTGTTGTGCGGTCGCTACGAGGGCGTCGACCACCGCGTGCGCGAGCACCTCGTCGACGGCGAGCTGAGCGTCGGCGACGTCGTGCTGAACGGCGGGGAGGTCGCAGCGTGCCTGGTGATCGAGGCCGTCACGCGCCTGATCCCGGGCGCGGTGGGGAACGCCACCAGTCCGGTCGAGGAGAGCTTCGGTTCGCGCGGCCTGCTCGAGGAGCCGCAGTACACGCGGCCGGCCGACTTCCGCGGCTGGGAAGTGCCGGAGGTGCTCCGCAGCGGTGACCACGCACGGATCGAACGGTGGCGCCTTGCGCAGGCCCTCCATCGCACGATCGCCGCCCGCCCGGACCTGATCGAGGCCCGCGGCGGCGTCACCGACCACGAGCGGGCGCTGTTGGAAGAGTTCCCACCCGTCCCGTATCCTTGATCCGCCCCCTGCAGCCCGACCGGGGCCCACCAGAGCCGAGAGAGAGCCATGAAGACGACCGACCTCATCGACAACGAGTCGCTGCGCGACGACATCCCCGAGTTCTTCCCCGGCGACGAGCTCAAGGTCCACGTGCGCGTCGTCGAGGGCGGCAAGGAGCGCGTCCAGGTCTTCCAGGGCAACGTGATCAAGCGCCAGGGAAGCGGACTGCAGGAGACGTACACCGTGCGCAAGCTCAGCTACGGCGTCGGGGTGGAGCGAACCTTCCCGGTGCACGCGCCCACCGTGCAGAAGATCGAGGTCGTCAAGCGCGGCGACGTCCGTCGGGCGAAGCTGTACTACCTGCGCGACCGGGTGGGCAAGGCCGCGAAGGTCCGCGAGAAGCGCGAGTTCTGATCTCCTCGCCGGCTGCGGCCGGCCGATCGGGCTGCGGCCCTCGACCACCCTCCGACGGAGGTTCCATGTGCACGACCGGTCACGTCGCGCTCGCGGCGCATGGGGGGAAGATCGCGCCGCCGCTCATCTCGCCCGCCTCGGGTACCTGATCGTCGATCGCAATTGGCGATCGCCCGAGCGCGAGGTCGCCGGCGAGCTCGATCTCGTGGCGTTGCACGACGGCGTGCTCGTGTTCTGCGAGGTGAAGGCGAGACGCACCGGCGGTCATGGTGGCGCGGTCGCCGCCGTCGGTGCGGCGAAGCAGGAGCGGATCCGCGGTCTCGCTGCGAGCTGGCTACGAGCACGGGGCGACGACGTCGTGCACGACGGAGTTCGGTTCGACGTCATCGCCATCGACGGCGTCCGACTACGCCATTGGACATCGGCGTTCTGACGGCAGCGCTCGCCGAGTCAGGCGAAGAACGCCCAGGCCACCAGCGCCAGCCCGACGATGAAGGCGGCGACCACCAGCGCATAGTCGGCCGGACGGGCGGTGAACTTGCGGTACGGGTTGTACCCCACGGCGCACAGTATGGCCCCGACACCGCCGGCGCGGCCTGCCGCGCCCGGTGGGCGCGTGACCGGTACCCTCGGGCGAGTGCTGCGACCCGGTCGATCGGTCCTCGCCGGCGTGGCCGGCCTGGTGCTCGGCGTCGGCGTGTTCGCGAGCGCCGGTGCGTCCGCCGCCCCCGACGAGGAGACGCCGGACGAGCAACCGGCCGAGGAGCAGCCGTTGGACGATCTGCCGGCGGACGATCTCGGCGACGCCGGGGGTTCCGGTACCGAGCAGCCACCGGTGACGCTGCCGCTCGTTCCGGTCCCGGTCGGGTGCACCCCCGCGGTCATGCCCCAGGTCGTGTTCGTCGGCAGGGTCGTCGACCGCGACTACCGCACGGCGCGCTTCCGCATCGAGCAGATCCGGGCCGGCTCGGCGTCGCCGTTCGCGTCGCGCGATCTCGTCGACATCCGCATGGGACTCGATGCCCAGTACCTGGACGACGGTGAGCGGTACCTGGTGGGCGCGGTCGTCGACCCCGACCTGGGACTGCTCGTCTCGCGAGTCACGCCACCGATCGAGCACTTCGGCGGCGACGACGTGATCGGCGTCTCCGAGTCGGACGTCGACTGCCCCGCGCCGGAGGACCCGATGCGGACCCTGCACCTCGACGGGACGGCGATCGACGCCAGCGTGATCGAACCCTTCCTCGACGCGCGGGTCCGCATCGCCAGCGCGTTCCTGGTGCCGTTCGCGATCGCGGTCGGGGTCATCTTCGTGCTCGCGACGTTCCGTCTGAGCGTCTCCGGCCTGTACCACAGCGTCGTCGACGGCCCGGGCCGGCGTCGCTGAGGCCGCGGTTGCCCGTGCAACCCGCCGGGATCGCTCAGCGGTCGCCGGAGTCGGCCGCGAGCCGGCGCACCTCGGCGACCGCGTCGGACCAACCGTCGAGCTCGATCTCCTCGGCCGGCCCGTCGGGGCGACAGCGCACCAGCACGCCACCGGCGACGGGCTTGCCGAGCACCTGCTCGAGGGCGACGCCGTAGGCCGCGAGCTGGCGGCGGTAGGCGCCGATCCGGTGCTCGCGCTCACCGTCGTCGGGCCATTGGTCGGTCTTGTAGTCGACGATCAGGCCGCCGTCGGGCGTCTCGACGAACAGGTCGACGTAGCCTTCGAGCACGCGGTCGCCGAACGGCGCCGCGACGAACAGTTCTCGATGGTGGGCCGCCTCGAGGGCGCGCTGCACGACGGGTGCCGCCAGTGCCGAGCGCGCCAGCGCCGCGACCGTGTCGTCCATGCCGATGATGCCCTCGGCCGCGCACTGCGCCGCGCTGTGGCCGGCGATGTCGGCCCCCGTCGCGAGGTCGGCGTGCTGGAGGACGGCGTGGACGGCCCGCCCGACCGCCGTGCCGTACCGGCCGCGCTGCCACGGGGGCAGGTCGAGGTCGACGGCGCCCTTGTCGAGCCCGGCGTCGGCGTCGCCGTCACCGGCGAGGGCCGTCGCGCTGACGCTCGGCCGGCGCGACGCGGCGGTGAAGGCGCGACGGTGCTCGTCGGCCCAGGCGCGCTCGTCGATCGTCGGACCGTGCGCGAGACCGGCCCGCTCGACGGACAGCGCGGCGTCGGTCGGCGCGAGCAGCCTGGCGCCGTGCTCGTGGTCGGCCGCCCCGGCCCCGAACAGCACCGCGCCGCTGACCGATGTCGGGCCGACGCCGATGTCGCCGGGGTAGCGGTGCAGGGACACGACGAGATGGTCGACCGCCCGGGTGCACGCGACGTAGAGGAGCCGCCGGCGCTCGGCGTCGCCCATCTGCTCGTCGAGCGGTTTGAAGTCCTCGAAGATCGGGTCGGGGCTCTGGGCGTTGGAGATCGTCCAGGTGTCGCCGTGCCACACGACGCTGTTCGAGAACGTCTGCATCGGCCGCGTCGTCATGCCAGACAGCACGGTGATCGGGAACTCGAGCCCCTTGGCGGCGTGGACGGTCATGATGCGCACGGCGTCGTCGTCGTGTTCGGGCAGGATCGTGTCGGCGTTGCGGCTCTCGCTGGCGAGCAGGTGGACCCACGCGAGGTACCGCCGCAGTCCGTGGCCGCCGGCGTCGCTCCAGGCCCGCGCCTGGTCGATCACGTACCGCACGCGGCGCCAGACATCGCGGGCGTCGGGCTGGTCGAGGACGACGTCGAGCAGCCGCCGCTCGTCGACGAGCGCGGCGAGCAGGTCGGCCGGCCCGGTTCGGCTCGCGCGGCGGGCCAGGCTGCCGACGTGCTGCAGCGCCGCGCCGACAGGGTGCTCTGCCAGGACGGCGGGGGTGGCGTCGTCGGGCTGCCACCAGATCGACCAGCGGCCGCCGTCGCGGCGCCACTCGTACAGCTCGACGTCGCTGCAGCCGTACAGCGGCGTTCGTAATGCGGCGACCAGCGCCAGCTCGTCGGTCGGGTCGGACGCGGCGCGCAGCGCCAGCATCAGGTGGCGGATCTCGGTCGTCGTGTAGACCACCGAGCTGTTCTCGGCCCGGTACGGGACCCCACGGTTGCGGAGCGCGAGTTCGAGCGCGGGCAGCGACGTGCGCGACGGCAGCAGGACGGTGATGTCGCCCGGTCGACACGGGCGGAGCTCGTCACCGGCGGTGACGAGCCACCCCTCCGCGAGCGCGGTGGCGACGGCATCGGCGGCGTCGGACGCCTCGCGCCGGCGGATCTCGTCGGCCTTGCGCGATCCGAGGTCGTCGTGCTCGCCGGCGCCGAACACGGTCACCGATCCGTGGTCGAGGTGGTGGCGACGTTGCGGCGAGAGCCGCTGATACGGGGGTTGGACGTCGTCGTGATCGACGATGACGGCGGGGAACACGCCGTTGATCCAGTCGAGGACCGGGCGCGACGACCGGAAGTTGGCCGTGAGGTGCTCGCGGTCGGCGCCGATCTGGGCGGCGGCCCGCAGGTACTGCGCGATGTCGGCGCGGCGGAACCGGTAGATCGACTGCTTGGGGTCGCCCACGATGAAGAGCCGGCCGGGCAGCGGCCGCAGGCCGGTCCAGTCTGCGCTCTGGGCGGGATGCTCCGGATCGGCGGCGAGACGGACGGCGATCTCGAGCTGGATCGGGTCGGTGTCCTGGAACTCGTCGAGCAGGATGCGCTGGTAGCGGTCGTGGAGGGCCTGTCGGACGGTGGCGTTGGTGGCCACCAGGCGCCGTGCCAGCACGAGCAGGTCGTGGAACTCGATCGTGCCGGCGGCAGCGCGTTCGAGCGCGCCGTCGAGGACCCAGCGGCCCATGATTGCACCGAGGACGCGCACTCGCCGGCGGCGGACCTGGTCGAGCAGCTCGACGGCGTCATCGGCCAAGTCGGCCTGGGCCTCGCGGAGCCGTTCGAGGTCGTCGGCGCCGAAGCTGAGCTGCTGCCAGTTCTTCTTGGCGCCGGTGCGCTTCGTCTTGCGGAGCCGGTCCTCGAGCCGTTCGAGGTGGATGACACGATGGCCGAGGCGATCGTCGGCGCGCGCGCTCGCGACGAGCGCTCGCAGCTCGGCGAGCCGCTCGGCCTGGCCGTCGTCGGGTGGGCACGGCGTGTCGCACAGCACCAGCACGCGGTCGAGGAAGTCGTCGTCGCGCAGCTGCCACGGCCCGGGTTGGGTGCGGTCGACGCGGGCCTCGACGAGGTCCCAGTTCTCGTGGAAGCTCGCCGCGACGCGCCGCCCACCACGGTGGATGTCGAACCGGTCGAGCTGGCACAGCTCGATCAGCTCGCTGCCGCCGGCGGTGACGCCGGCGGCGGGTGCCGGGTCGTCGAGCAGCTCGTCGACGAGGGCCTCCCAGCGCTCCTCGAACGCGAGATGGCTCTCGAGCTCGTCGAGCACCGTGAAGCCCGGCGGCAACCCGGCGGCGACCGGGAACTCGTTGAGCAGGCGGCGGGCGAAGGCGTGCAGGGTGCCGATCGGGGCGTGGTCGAGGTCGGCAGCCGCGGCGTGCTCGCCGGCGGTGACGAGGTCGGCGCGCACTCGGTGGCGCAGCTCGGCGGCCGCCTTCTCGGTGAACGTGATGGCGGCGACGTCCCTGATGTCGACGCCGTCGCGGACGAGCGCGACGATGCGCGACACCAGGCTGCTGGTCTTGCCGGCGCCGGCGCCGGCCTCGACGAACAGGTTCGCCGTCAAGTCGGTCGCGATGCGGGTGCGTGCCGCCTGGTC
>JBFHJC010000111.1:0-10719 GCA_041596155.1 Ilumatobacter sp.
GTCGTTCATCTCGTAGAGGATCGTGCCGTCGTCGAGCATCCGTGCGTCGCCGATCGTGTACTGGGCGCTGTGGTACCACACGACCTCGCCGTCGTGGTCGACGGCGATCAGCCACCCGCGCGGCCGCTGCGGGTCGAGGCCCGCGGTGTCGCCGCCGATGCCGCTGTCGGCGAACTCGTCGCGCAGGTCGAGTAGGTCGAAGAACGTGAGGCCGGGCGACATGCGGGCCGGGTCGTGTTCTGTGAGTGCGACCGGCGGGAGGCCGTCGGGGAGCGATCCGGTGGTGACGGTCGCGTCGTCGAGCCGGCCGACGGTCGCTCCGCTGTCGTCCGCGAGGTCGATCTCGACCGTGTAGGTCGTGTCGGCGCGCATGCCGGCGAGCAGGATCGTGTGGTCGGTGGCCGGGTCGTCACCGACGGGAACATCGGTCGTGCCACCCGGGCCGACCAGCCTCACGACCGGCGTGAGCGCGTCGTCGAGCGAGAGGGTGAGCTCGGCGAGGAGCGGGTGTTCGAGCGGTGTCACGGTGGCGGTGCCGCCCGAGGTCGGGAGCCCGCCGGCGGGGGATTCGGTCGCGTCGGCGGCGGCCCCGTCGGTCGGCGCCCCGGTCGTGCCGGGGGCGTCGTCGACTTCCACGGACGTCGTGGTGGCAGCCGCAGCGTCGCCGGCGTCGACGGGCGAGGCGGGCGACGAGGAGCACGCCGCCAGCGCGAGCGCGACGGCGATGAGCGGGGCGGTGGCGCGCATCGGGCGGAGTGTAAGGCAGGTGTCTGCCGCGCCCGGCGTTGACCTCAGAGGCCGAAGCCGGCGGTGCGGAGCTGCTCGACGGCGTCGTCGGGGCCGTCGTAGCTGACTCGGGCGTGGTCCTGGCGGCCGAACACCCACAGCACGAGCTCGCCGATCGGGCCCCGCACCACGACCATCGGCTCGGCGTCCTTGGCGACGATGCGGTGGCGCCCGCCGTCGGGCTCGAGCGTGATGCCGGCCGGCGCCTTGCGGGTGAGCAGCTTCGCCGCTCGGCGCAACGCCGCTTCGAGGTCGTCGACGAGGTCGTCGTCGAGTGGACGTGGCTCCCAGCCGGGCTGCGCCCGTCGGACGTCCTCGTGGTGCACGAAGAACTCGCTCGTGTTGATCAGCCGGTTGACGAGGTCGATGCGGGCGGGCGCGATGGCGGGTGGTTGCCGGACCTGCTCGACGAGGGTGTGCCATTCGCGCTCGGAGATCTTGTCCTGGATGCGGTCGACGTATCCGGACAGTGCCGAGAACAGCACGCCGGGCAGGGCGTCGGGGCGCCGGTCGCGCATCACGATGTGTGCCGCCAGGTCGCGGGCCGTCCACCCCTCGCACAGCGTGGCGGCGTCGGGGCCGACATCGAGGAGTGCGTCGGCGAGTCGGTGGCGTTCCTCGGTGGCAGGCGTGGTCACGCCGATGACGGTACCGCCGGGGGTCGGTCGACGCTCCACCCTGCTCGCACCCGTGCCGGTCGGACCCGGGCGGCCCACAGCACCTAACCTCGCGGGTATGGGAGACACCTACGTCGATGTCCGGATCGACGGTGACGTCGCCACCGTCACCCTCGACCACCCCGAGAAGCGCAACGCCCTCGCTCTCGACGTGATGCTCGAGCTCACGCACGCGCTGCGCGAGATCGCCGCCACCGACGCGCTCGGCATCGTCCTCGCCGCCAACGGCCCGGTGTTCTCGGCGGGCCACAACTTCGGCGACATGCTCGACGCATCGCTCCCGGACGCCCAGCATCTCCTCCAGGTCTGCACCGACATGATGGACACCGTGCAGTCGATCCCGCAGGTGGTGATCGCCAGGGTGCACGCGCTGGCGACGGCGGCCGGTTGCCAGCTCGTCGCGACGTGCGACCTGGCCGTCGCCGCCGAGTCGGCCGGGTTCGCGCTGCCGGGCGGCAAGGGCGGCCTGTTCTGCCACACCCCGCTCGTCGCCGTCGCCCGCCAGATCGGTCGCAAGCGCGCCCTCGAGATGGCGATCACCGGGGACGTCGTGCCGGCCGCGACCGCGGCCGAGTGGGGGCTGATCAACCGCGCCGTGCCCGACGACCAGCTCGACGAAGCGGTCGCCGACCTGATGGCCCGGTCGACTCGGGGGAGCGCGCTCTCCAAGGCGCTCGGCAAGCGGGCCTTCTACGCCCAGGTCGACATGGACCAGCCGAAGGCCTACGAGTACGCGATCCAGGTGATGGCTGCGGGTGTCGTGACCGCCGACGGCCAGGAGGGCATCGCGTCCTTCCTCGAGAAGCGCCGGCCTGACTTCACGCAGCGAGCGCGACCTCCCGCAACCTGAGCGCGATCCGGTCGCGCCGGTTGCGGATCGTCCGCGGCGTCACGTCGAGCTGGCGGGCGAGGTCGACCACCCGGGGCGTGTCGAGCAGCTGCTGCAGCAGCGCCAGCTCGTCGCGTTCGACGCCGGCGGCGAGCGCGGTGGCGAGCACGTCGGCGAGCTCCTCGCTGGCGCTGGGATGGCGATCCTCCGGACGGTCGCGGGGCTCGACGGGCGTCTCGGCGGCCGATCGCCGTCGGTGGGCAGCGCGGAACGCGGCGTAGTCGGCATCGGAGATCAGCGCCGCGGCGAGGCAGGTCGGTCGGCGGGCCGGGTTGTAGGTGCGGATCGCGATCCACGCGGCTCCGAGCAGCTCGTCGAACGCCCCGTCGACCGGCCCGAGTGCTCGCCGCCGCCGGACGACGGCGAGCAGTCCCGGCAGCAGCCGCTGGACCACGACGCGCGCCGCGAGCTCGTCGTCGGCGGCGATCAGCACGAGGCGATGCAAGCGGCCCTCGGCTCGGGGGTCGGTCCGCGCCTCGAAGCCGACGGCGCGCAACACGTCGTCGAGCGAGGTGATCGGCCCGTCGGTGACCTGCCAGGTCGCGGCGCGGCGCAGGACGGACGAGCGGCGGTGCAGATGGACCCACTCGAGTGCGAGGCGGTCACCGGTCGATGTGCAGGGAGACGACATGGGCCGCATCGTGAGCGACAGCTCTCACCGGCCCGCTCACAGGAACCCGGGCGAGACGTCCCGGGGTCTCACAGCCCCAGGTCAGGGCGTGTCGGGCTGGACCGGGCGTTCGTCGCTCAGCAGGTATCGCGGGCCGGTTCCGAGGCCGGCCGCGACGTCGTCGGGGTTCCACAGGCCGCACGAGTCGAGCGACAGGCAGCCACACCCGATGCAGGAGTCGAGCTGGTCGCGCATTCGCGTCAGCACTGCGATCTGCTCCTCGAGCCGGGGTTGCCACGATCGGGCGAGCGCCGACCAGTCCTTCGCCGTCGGCGTGCGCGACTCGGGCAGTGATGACAGGGCGTCGGAGATCTCGGCCAGGCTCAGCCCGACGCGCTGCGCGGTACGGATGAACGCCACCCGGCGGAGCACGTCGGCGGCGTACCGGCGGTGGCCCGACGAGTTCCGCTCCGAGCGGATCAGGCCGTGCCCCTCGTAGAAGCGCAGGGCCGACGTCGCGACGCCCGCCCGCTCGGCGACGTCCCCGATCGAGAAGCGCTTGACTTCAACCATCATTGAAGTTCTACCGTGCTCTGGCGTGAGCGCCACCATCGATCCTCCCGGCACGCCCGTCACCTCCGACGCCACCGCGCCGACGGTGGTCGGCCGGCTGGACGACCTCGCCGAGGGATCGATGAGGTTGGTGAAGGTCGACGGCCACCGCCTCTGCCTCGTGCGCACGAGCGAGGGGGTGTTCGCCGTCGACCAGGCGTGCCCGCACGAGGGGTACGGCCTCACGACCGGCGAGCTCGTCGACGGCGTGATCACGTGCGCGTGGCACAACTGGAAGTTCCGGGTGAACGACGGCCGGTGCCTGCTCGGCGAGGAGGACGTGCGCACCCACCAGGTCGAGGTCGGCGGGTCCGGCGAGCTCTCGGTGCGTCTGAGCGAGGACGACCCCGACGTCGTGCGTCCGAAGCTGCTCGCCAGCCTGCGGCGCGGAATGGAGCGGGACTACGTCGGCCAGATGTCGCGCGACGTCGTGCGGCTGCTGCGCGCCGACACCGACCCGGGCGAGCTGATGTGGGAAGCGGTCGCCTACGGCGCCCCGCGCGCGGAGTACGGCTGGGGTCACGCCATCGCGTCGCTGACCGACCTGCTGGGGATGGTCGATCGCTACGGTGGCGACGACCGCGCCCTGCCGATCGTGCAGGCGCTGGCCGGCGTCGCCGAGACCGAGCGCGACCGGCCCGAGCGCCGGCTGCCCGATCCCCTCGCCGAGCTGCCCGCCGTCCCGCGCACATCGTTCCGGGCCCACGTCGAGGCCGAACGACTCGCCCCCGCCCAGGCGGTGCTCCGCGCTGCGATCGCCGCGGGCCACGACGCCGACGATCTCCGCCCGTGGTTCACCGACGTGGTCGCCGACCACCACCTGTCGTACGGGCACGGCGCGATCTACACCCAGAAGGCGTTCCAGCTGCTCGACCGGATCGGCTGGGACCGCGCCGACACCGTGCTGCCCCACCTCGTGCCGACCCTCGTGTACGGCACGCGGGAGGACAAGCTCCCGTACATGCGGCCGTTCCACCGCGGCGTCGCCCAGCTCGACCTGGCCGCGTTGACGGAGGCCGCGGCCGAGCCCGATCCGTCGTGGACCGACGACGGGCGCCTGCTGGCCGCACTGCTCGGCGACGACCGCACCGAAGCCGCCCGCGCGGCCGGCGCGGCGATCGCGTCCGGGGCGGGCCTCGACGCCGTCCTCGACGCCGTCACGCTGGCGGTCAGCGAGCGGATGCTGCGCTACGACACCGACGGCGAGCGCGACTTCCACGACGACTTCGGCTGGCTCGACATCACCCACGGGATGACGTATGCGAACGCGGCGCGTTGGCACGCGGCTCGCTCGCCCGTCACGGCCGACCTCGTCCGGCTGGTGCTCTGGACGGTGTTCCAGGCGAACTGGACCGGTCGCCACGAATGGCACGCCGGGGTCGGCCCCCGGGCCGAGATCGAACCCCGCTCCGAGGACCTCGCCGACTACGGCGCCGCGCTCCAGCACGAGGCGCTCCTCGACGGCACGACGGCGTTCATCGTGCACGCCCACGCCGTCAAGACGAGCGTCGCGGCGACCGAGGAGGCGCGCCGCCTCGACTCGAACGCGCCCCTCGACGCCTGCGCGCGATTCCTGGCGGCCCCGAAGCTCGAACGCTTCGTGGCCGCGACCGTCACCCGCTCGATCGACTTCCTGAGCGGCCGGATCCAGCGCGATTGAGACCGCTCCGTCCGGACAAGGCAGGTCACATGAGCGCGTAGACGTCCCAGTCGTCGGGGACCCCGCGCAGGCGGTGCGATCCGCGAGGCTCGAAACCGAACGTCGACCCCGCGACGACGTCTCGCACGGTGCGCGACACGAAGACCTCGCCGGCGCCGGCGAGCCCCATGACGCGGGCGGCGATGTGCACTGCGACGCCGCCGATGTCGTCCGACCGCAGCTCGATCTCGCCGGTGTGGACGCCCACCCGTATCGCGAGCTCGATCGAGCCGAGCTCGTCGCGGAGCGATGCGGCGAAGCGCAGCGCATCGCTCGGCGAGTCGAACCAACAGCATGCGCCGTCGCCCGTCAACTTGACCAGATGCCCGTTCCAACTGCGCACGTGGCGATGCACCACCGAGTCGTGGTCGTCGAGCACGATCCGCCAGCGCTGATCACCGAGACGGGCGGCGGCGGGTGTCGAGCCGACGATGTCGGTGAAGACGATGGTGGCGAGCGCACGATCGCGCGCCGCCGCCGCGCTGCCGTCGCGATGGAAGGCCTCGACGTGATCGAGGAGCAGGTCCGTGTTGCCTTGGAAGAACAGGTCCTCGGCTCCGTCGAGCTCGATCAGGGTCGAACCTGCGATTGCCTCGGCCAGGTAGCGCCCGTGGTCGACGCGGACCCACTCGTCACCGGTCCGGTGGATCACCAGCGTCGGTGCTCGGACGCGGTCGAGCAGGTTGCGGACGTCGACGTCGAACATCATCGTTCGCATCGCGGCCGCGATCCGCGGACTCACCGATTGGCGCTGGAACCGACGCCACCATCGGATGAAGACCGGGTCGGCGCCGCCGCGCAGCACGTACGCCGGTTCGTCGTCGGTGTACTGGGCGGAGAGCACGGATCGACGGATCCGTTCCGGGTAGCCGGCCGGGTAGTCGGGAGCACGCGTCAGGCGTGCGTAGGAGTTGACGAGCACCAGCCGCCTCACGCGTGAGGGTTCGTCGGCGGCGAACGCCACGCACAACGGGCCGCCGGCACCCACGCCCATCATCGTGGCCGTGTCGGCGCCGACGTCGTCGAGCACGGCGCCGATGTCGGTCGACCAGTCGGCCATCGACGGGAGGTCCTCCGTCGGCAACGGATCCGACAACCCGACGCCGCGCTTGTCGTACACGATCAATGTCGCGAACGAGGCGAGCCGGCGCAGCGCATGGGCGTACGGTGGCCACTCCCACATCGCATCGATGTGACCGAACCAGTCGGCGATCAGCACGAGCACCGGGCCGTCGCCGTGCGCCTGGTACGCGATGTGAGCGCCGCCGTTCAGGGCGTAGCGGGTGGCATCAGTCTCGCCGAGCACGGCGCCCGGTCCACGCTCACCAACCGGCACGTTACGATGGTACCGCTCCAATTTTCGGCCTGACGAGGGGGTTTGTCATGCCACACATCCGGATGGAGATTCATACAGCGATCGGGGAAGCCAACGAGCAGTTCGCCGATCCCGATTTTCGGCAAGCGGTCGTCGCGCTCGAATCGTCCGCAGGGTTTCGCGACCTGCTCGGCGACGCGGCCGGTACGGCCTACGACATGCTGCGAACGGAGGTGCAGGAGTCGTTGTTCGCCGCGATCAAGGCGGCGGGACCCGACCGACCGGTCTTCTTGAACTGGCAGCGCGGCCGCCGCGGCCAGACGCTGGTCGTCGAGAGCCCCGACGACGACTCGAGGCCGATCGATCTCACGATCATCAGCCGGTACACCGAGGACGGTCTCGGCTCGTCCGGGTGACGGCTGAACCCACGCCCCGCGCGCCGACGCCCTCGTCGGCGTCAGATGGTGTGCAGCAACTCGGCGAGCGTCGTCACCTCGTGGGTGACCGGGTGATCGGGTCCGGCGTCGTCGCCGTGCCGGTTGAACCAGCACGTGGCGAGGCCGTAGTCGCGGCCACCCTGGATGTCGGAGGTCAGGCTGTCGCCGACCATGACGGCTCCCGACGGATCGGGACCGCCGAGCGCCTCGAACGCGGCGGCGAAGATCTGCGGCCGCGGCTTGGTCGCACCGACCTCGGATGAGATGACGACGGCGTCGAAGAAGTGACCGATCCCCGTTCGTTGGAGACGGGCACGCTGGACGTCGCTCAAACCGTTCGTCACCAGCGCGAGACGTGCGCGACGGGCGAGCTCGGTCAGGACCGCGAGCGCGCCGTCGTACAGCTCGCCGTGGGCGCCGAGCCCCCAGACGAAGGCGTTCGCCATCGCGACCGGGTCGGCGTCGAGCCCGAGTTCGGTGGCGAAGCGTTCGAAGCGACGGAACCTCACCTCGGCCGGAGACATCTCGCCCCGCTCGACCGCCGCCCACATCGTGCGGTTGATCGCGACGTAGCGGTCGAAGTGGGTGTCGGGATCGGGAACGCCGAACGTTGCCACCGTGTGGGCGTAGGCAGCGCGCTCGGACGCGTCGGAGTCGAGCAGCGTGTGGTCGAGGTCGAACAGGATCGTGTCGTACGGCACCGCCGAGAGTCTGTCAGCCGCCCGGTCCCGGCCGGCGGCATGTCGTCCCGGCGTCGTGCCGGTCAGCCCGGTCCGCGGTCGTCGCCGGTCGGCGGCTCGGGCGGTTCGGGCGGTTCGATCGTGAACTCGCCCAGGATCTCCTTCGGCATCGCCTTGGTGGCGTACTTCGACCAGTTGTCCTGCAGCGCCGAGATGAGCTGGCTCACGAACAACGGGGACATGTTGACCCGCTGGACGAGGATGCCCGACGTGGCCTTGCCGTCGTCGCCGAAGTCGCAGCGCAGGAAGTCGATCGTGAACTCGTGGGGGGAGTGACGCACCGCGGCGGCGTTCGCCCACACGCCTCCGAGTTGGTCGGGCTGAGTGTGGATCTTCATCGACCCAGCATGCCGTACGCATGAGTCGGGCGGAGCAACAGCAGGAGTCGGCGATCGTCCACCATCGCCCGTCGGTACTCGTCCCAGTCGTCGTGCTCGCCGGAGACCGAGCGGAAGTACTCGACGAGCGCATCGACGGTGGCGTCGCCCGGGTCGGCCGCCACCGGCAGCAGTTCGACGTCGGCGTCGACGACGCAGTAGGCCCAGAAGTCACTGCGGACGACGTAGAACGAGGCTCGCGGGTCGCGCCGCAGGTTCGCCGTCTTGGCCCGGTCGGCGGTGACCGAGATGCGGATCACGCCGTCGTCGCCCGCGACGTAGGCGACGTTTGACAGCTGTGGTCGCCCGTCGCGCTTGATCGTGGCGAGCACACCGTGGTGCCGCTCGCGCATGAACTCGAGTGCCTCGGAGATCTCCATGGGGGCCGGGCTACCACGGTGCATCGTTCATGGCAATGGTGCCCCCATCGCGCGCGAGACTCCGACGATGGCGACCGACCGCACCGGCGACACCGTCGAGCTGCTGCAGACCCTGATCCGCAACGAGTGCGTCAACGACGGGACCGCGGCGTCGGGTCACGAGACGCGCAACGCCGAGGTGCTCCAGACGTTCGTCGAGCTGCCGGGCGTCGAGATCGAACGCTGGGAGCCGACGCCCGGGCGGGCGT
This sequence comes from Ilumatobacter sp., assembly GCA_041596155.1. GTDB lineage: Bacteria > Actinomycetota > Acidimicrobiia > Acidimicrobiales > Ilumatobacteraceae > Ilumatobacter. The sequence continues at coordinate 8,771 of JBFHJC010000111.1, forward strand.
CGTTCGTGGCGCGGCTGCCGGGGACCGATCCGTCGGCGCCGTCGCTGTGCCTGATGGGGCACACCGACGTCGTCCCGGTCAACCCGGCGGGCTGGCGGGAGGACCCGTTCGGCGGCGAGGTGATCCGCACCCCGGACGGCGTCGACGAGGTGTGGGGGCGCGGCGCGGTCGACATGCTCAACCTCACGTCGTCGATGGCGGTCGTGTTCCGGGCGCTGGCCGCGCGGCGCTTCCGGCCGCGTGGCGACCTGCTGTTCTTCGCCGTCGCCGACGAGGAGGCGGGCAGCGCGCACGGCGCCCGGTGGGTCGCCGACCACCATCCGGACGCGATCAGGTGCGACTACGTGCTCACCGAGAACGGCGGGCTGCACAGCGGCGACGACGAGCACCGCAGCATCGCGATCAACGTCGGCGAGAAGGGAGTCGCGTGGCGGCGCCTGCGCGTGCGCGGCACGCCGGGGCACGGGTCGATGCCGTTCGGCGCCGACAACGCCTTGATCACCGCCGCCAAGGTGGTGGCGCGTCTCGCCGACTACCGGCCGGCGCCGCGGTTCCACGAGCTCTGGCGCGGCCAGGTCGAATCGATGGGCGTTCCGCCCGAGCTGAAGGCGGCGCTGCTCGACGAGGACGCACTCGATGACGCGCTGGCGGGTCTGCCGAGCAAGGGTGCCAAGGGACACCTGCACGCCTGCACCCACACGACGTTCGCGCCAAACGTCGTGAGCACCGTCGGGCGCCCGAAGACGAACGTGATCCCCGACGTCGTCGATCTCGACGTCGACATCCGCACGATGCCCGGCGACCACGCCGACGAGGTGACCGCCCACCTGCGCGCCGCGCTCGGCGACGAGCTGTTCGAGCGCATCGACGTCGAGGTGCTGATGGACGATCCGGCCTCGATGAGCCGGGTCGACACCCCGCTGTGGGATGCCCTCCAGCGGGCGGTCGCGGTGCCGTTCCCCGATGCTCGCCTGAACCCGCAGTTCATCGTCGGGTTCACCGACTCGAGGATCTTCCGCGAGCTCGGCGCGGTCTCCTACGGCGCGGGCCTGTTCAGCCCGACCCTCGACGCCGGCGAGTTCGGCCTGCGCTTCCACGGCCACGACGAGCGCATCGACGTCGAGTCATTGCGTCTCACCACCGAGCTGTGGGAACGAGTCGTGACCGACCTGCTCGCGTAACGAAAGGTGCCAGGCACCTTTCGTTACGCCCCGGCGCTGCCCAGCCACATGTTGGTGGTGGTGGCGTGCGCCGCCCGCCGCCCGTCGGGGAGGAGGAGATCGATCTCGCCGAAGACGAGGGTGCGTCCGGTGCGAGTAGCGCGGGCGTCGAACGTCACCTCGCCCACGCCGGCCGGCACCCCGCGCTCGAAGCTCGTCTGCAGCTGGACGGTCGTGAAATCGGGGTTCGCGGCGTCGTTGAGCGACATCATCACGAACACCATCGCGGTGTCCATGCACGCCATGATCGCCTGCCCCGACAGGACGCCGCCGCCGTGGGTCCATCGCTCGGTGACCGCCAGGCACGTCCGCACGCGGCCCGGCTCGGCGTGGACGATGCGCAGACCGAAGTCGTGCATGAACGGCGCCCCGCCCTCGAGGTAGAGCGCCGCGATGCGCGCCGCCAGGTCGTCCGAACGTTTGGTGCCAGGCACGAAACGTTCAGGCCATCTCGGTGCGGGCGGCGCCCTCGAGGCCGAGTTCCGCGATCGATCGCTCGCGCATCTCGATCTTGCGCACCTTGCCCGTGACCGTCATCGGGAACTCGTCGACGAGCTTCACGTAGCGCGGCACCTTGTAGTGGGCGATCTTGCCGACGCAGAACTCGCGCAGTTGCTCCGGCGAGATCTCGGCGCCCGGCCGCAGCTTCACCCACGCCATCAGCTCCTCGCCGAACCGCTCGTCGGGCACGCCGATCACCTGGACGTCCTCGACGTCGGGGTGGGTGTA
>JBFHJC010000112.1:0-10553 GCA_041596155.1 Ilumatobacter sp.
ATGGTCCGGAGCCTCATGGTCCGGAGCCTCATGGTCCGGAGCCTCATGGTCCGGAGCCTCATGGTCCGGAGCCTCATGGTCCGGAGCCGGCTGGCAGGGATCGGGCTGGGCATGAGGAGGGCTGAGATGAACGGTGACGCACGCCTCGCTCGCGGATCGAGCTGGACATGAGCCGCTCGTCGAGTCCACGACGCCACGGGTCGAGCTGGACCTGACGACGGAATCGGCGGGAACGCTGAAGTTCCGTCGGGGTTCTGCCGATGGACAGGTGTGATCACCGCACGTCACGGGGTTCTCCCATGCGCCTGAGGAGCATCGGCCAGCGCGTCACGGCCGAGCTCCGGCGCTCGTCGACCAGGTTCCGGGTCCTGGCGTACGCGGGCGGTCTGTTCGCGGGCGGGATCGCGTGCCTCGTCATCACACCGGGCGTCACGCAGGTGCCGGAACGCCATTGGACGCTGCCCTTCGTCGTGCTCGCGGTCGCGTTCGCACTCGCCGAGGCGACCGCCCTCCACGTCGAGATCCGCAAGGAGTCACACTCGCTCTCGCTGAGCGGCATCCCGATGATGTTCGGGCTGCTGTTCACGAGCCCGCTGCTGCTCGCCCTCGCCTACGTCGCCGGCGCGGCACCGACCATGCGCTGGATCCGCAAGTCCGACGTCACCAAGACCACCTGGAACTGCTCGCTGTTCTTCGCTGAGGCGGCCGTCGCGGCACTCGTCGTGCGCACGGCGCTGGGCACTGACCTCCCGTCCAACGCCCTCGAGTGGTGCATTCCCCTCGCGGCCGTGCTCGTCGCCGAGCTCATGAGCCTGCTGGCGGTGCCACTCGTGATCATGGCGGTCGACGTGAAGTTCCGCCCCAACCTCTTCGCTGACGTCGGTCAATCGCAGATTCTGGCGGCGCTCGCCGGCACGTTCACCGTGATCGCCGTCGCCGTCGCCACCGATTCCCCTGCCATGCTGGTCTTCGCCGCGATCCCGTTCGCCGGCGTCGGATTCTTGTTGCGCGTCCACGGCCGTCTGGGACAGCGCTACGCCGAGCTCCAGAAGCTCCACCGGTTCACTCGGGCCCTGGCCCACGAGCGTGGCGCCCGCACCATCGACACCGGCCTCAACGAGCTGGCCGAGATCATGCGCGCCACGGGCGCCTGGGTGCTGGTGCTGCCCGGCGACGATCAGTCGGGAGCGACCGGGCGGGCGCTCATCGACGACACCCTGCGAGACGTCGATCCGCAGCCCATCGTGGCGTCGCTGCTCGACGTGCTCGACGGCCGCGTCGCGACGATCGCCGCCACGGATCCGCGCACCGCGGCTCGCCGGGCGCTGCGTCTCCTCGGCGCCCGCGAGATCCTCGCCGCGCCGATCCTCGGCGAGGCGGGCCGACAAGGCGTCCTGGTCGTGTCGGACCGACTCGGGATGCACGACAGCTTCACCACTGAGGAGGTCGGGCTCTTCGGGTCGCTGGCCGGCACCTTCAGCGCCCGGCTCACGAATGATTGCCTCGTCGAGCAGCTCGAGATCCAGGCCCAGCACGACGCACTGACCGGGCTCGCCAACCGGCTCAGCTTCGAGGTGGCGGTCACGTCCGCCCTGACGAGCCCGGATGCGCGGGGGGTCGTGGCGATGGTCGACCTCGACCGCTTCAAGGAGATCAACGATTCGCTCGGCCACGACGCCGGCGACAAGCTGCTCATCCAGGTCGCCGAGCGCCTGCAGGCGACGGCCCGCGCCTCGGACCTCGTCGCCCGGTTCGGTGGCGACGAGTTCGCCATCATGCTCACGGCGCGCACGCCGCAGGCCGCGGCCGAGCTCGCCGAGCGGATCGAGCGGCTCCACGCGAAGGTGGTCGAGCCGATCCAGCTCGACGGCATCACGTTCGAGATCGGAGCCAGCCTGGGAGTGGCCGCGTGGCCGGAGCGTGGTCACGACAGCAACACCCTGCTGCGCCGGGCCGACACGGCGATGTACCACGCCAAGCGCAATCAGCTCGGCACGGTCTGGTACTCCCCCGATCTCGATGCCGACGCGCCCCGCCGCCTCGACCTCTACCTGTCCGTGCGGGCGGCGCTGGAGAGCGGCAACATCTACGTCCACTACCAGCCGAAGGCATCGATCGTCGACGGTCGCATCACCGGGGCCGAGACGCTCGTCCGCTGGGCCCATCCCTCCTACGGGCCGATCTCGCCGAGCGAGTTCGTGCCGCTGATCGAGCAGGCCGGGCTCACGGGGCGCCTGACGCGATTCGTGGCCCGCGCCGCGATCAACGCGGCAGCGCAGCTCGCCGCCGACGGTCACGACCTCACGTTCTCGATCAACCTGACGGCGCGCGACCTGCTCGACCGTTCACTCCCGAACGACCTCGCCGAGCTGCTCCGGGATGCCCAGGTCGAGCCCGGACACCTCGAGATCGAGATCACCGAGGGAGCGATGGTCGTCGACTTCGAGACGAGCATCTCGGTGCTCAACCAGATTCGGGACCTCGGTGTCCGCGTGGCGATCGACGACTTCGGGACCGGCTACGCGTCGCTGCAGCACCTCCACCGGCTGCCGGTCGACCAGCTCAAGATCGATCGCAGCTTCATCGCGCGCCTGGCGACCGACGCCAGCGCGGTGCCGATCGTGCAGGCGTCGGTCAGCCTCGCTCGCGATCTCGGCCTGACCACCGTCGCCGAGGGCGTCGAGGACGACTTCACGCTGCGGATGGTCTCCGGGCTCGGTTGCCAGCAGATCCAAGGGTTCATGCTGAGTCGTCCGATGGACCTCGGCACGCTGGCGACCTGGCTCGAGGGATGGGACCCCGACCGGCTCCTGAACCGGCTGATCGACTACTCGATCACGAGCGCCGACCGGTCGCCGACCACCGAGCCGTCGACGATGCGTCGCCCGCGCTGAACCCGCCGTCGGCGATCGGGGTGCGCACCGCTCGCGTTTTGGGCCACTCCGCCGGGATGCCATGATGTGCACCGACTGGAGGTGCGATGGCAACGGACGTGGTGATCGAGGTCGAGAACGAGCCGGGAGCATTGGCGAAGGTCGCGGCGGCCGTGAGCGACGCCGGCGTCAACCTCGCGGCGGCGACGTGCATGGGCGCCGGTCACATGGCCGAGCTCCACATCCTCGTCCCCCACGCCGAAGCGGTTCGCCACGCCCTGGCGATCACCAACCTCGCGATCACGCGCGAGCGTGAAGTCGTCGTCGTCGACGTCGAGGACCGGCCCGGGATGCTCGCCGATCTCGCCCGCAAGATCGCCGGCGCGGGCGTCAACCTCGACCTGCTCTACGTCGCGACCGGCAACCGGGTCGTGTTCGGATCGCCCGACCTCCCCGCCCTCAGAGCCGCCCTCGGCGGCGGCGCCTGACGGACCGGGCAGGAGGCCTGGGCGTCTTTGAGGAAACCTTGACGCCACCGTGGTAACGATCGGGCGCGCCGGGACGATGTTGTGAGTGTCCTCCGAACGAACGCTCGAAAGGCGCAGCGCCATGACGATCGCTCCCCAGAACCAGACGGCTCCGAGCGCAGCCGGCGGGGCGCGTCGCGGAAGCAGCTGGACCTGACGCCGCCGATCAGCGGGCGCCCGGACGGGGCGTCGGCTCCGGCACACGCCAGTCGTCGGGCATCTTCGTGAAGTCGAAGAACGGCGCCTCGTCGCCGGCCTCGACCGCCTCTTCGATCTGGTCGTAGAACCCCTTGCCGGTCTCCTCGGCGAACGTGATCGCGACCTCCTCGTCGCTGTCGCCGGGATGGGGGCGTTGCACGTACTCGGGGAAGCTCGCCTCGGCCGCGTCGCCTTCGGCGTAGCCGCGGGCGAACATCTGCTTGAGGAGGCCGAAGCCGTCGTTGCGCACGAGCGTCTCACCGCGCGGCGTGCCGCCCATCGCCTTCAGGTGGGACTGGAACTTGTCGAGGTCGTAGGTGTCGTAGGCCACGTGCTGCACCGCATGGTCGCCGTGCCGCTCGACGAACTTCGTGACTTGGGACTTCTTGTCGCGGTCGATGCCCTCGACGAGGGCGACGCCGAAGTCGCCGAAGTCGATGCACCAGATCTTCATGCTCGAATCGGTGTCGTCGGGACGCACGTCGTCGATGCGGTTGATGAGCGTCCCGCCCTCGACTTCGATGTGGAACCAGGCCCAGCGCTCGATCGAGCCGGCGGCGCAGGCATAGGTGACGTGATCGACCTTGCGGAGATGCGACATCGCGCCATGTTCGCCCGATCTGCGCACCCGATCAACGTTCGCTGCGCATTCCGCTCAGTCGGGATGGGTAGATTGTTCAGATCGGCCCGGACCGTCACGGGGTCGTCACCGGAGTTGCGCATGTTGGATCCGACCGACCGCCGCCTGTTGGCCGCCCTGCGCCGGCACCCGCGCGCCGGCGTCGCCGCGTTGGCCCGCCACCTCGAGTTGGCCCGCAACACCGTCAGCTCCCGCCTCGACGCCCTCGTCGAGCGCGGGGTGATCACCGGCTTCGGCCCCGACGTCGACCCCGCCGCCATCGGCTACGGGGTGACGGCGTTCTCGACGCTGATGATCGCCCAGGGATCGTTCGGACCGGCCGTCGCGCACCTGCGCGGGATCCCCGAGGTGCTCGAGATCCACACCGTCACCGGGCGCGGCGACCTGCTCGTCAAGGTGATGGCGCGCACGAACGACGACCTCCACGACGTGCTGCAGCGGATCACCAGCCGACCCGAGATCGTGCGCGCCGACACCCAGCTCGCCCTCCACACCTCGCTCGAACGGCGGGCCGTCGATCTCGTCACACGTTGACCGCCGGCCGGTGCGGATCAGTCGACGAGCGCCTCCTCGGCGACCACGTGCGTGAGGGCGAGGTGCGGGTACTCGGCCGCCATTCGATTCGGGACGTCGAACATCCACCAGCGTGAGATGCCGCGCGGCAGCGTCGACAGCACGATGCCGGCGTAGGCGTCGGCACCATCTCGTCGCAGTGCGACGCCGACGGCGTACACCGGGTTGGCGTCGCCGACCTCCCCCGTGGCGCCGATGCGCATCTCGGCGAGCCGCTCGAGCATCTCGGCGAGGGTGCGTTGGGCCGCCACGTGTACGTCGTGTTCGTCCCAGCCGCGCCAGGCGGGATGGTGCTCGGGCACGATCAGGTGGAACCCGCAGTACGGATCGGCCTCGCGCAGGCGATGCAGCTCGTCGAGCAGGTGGGCGCCGCCCAGCGTCCGGTGGGCGACGACCAGATACGTGCGCACGGCGATCAGGCCGACGCGAGCCAGGGCTGGCGCAGGTCGTAGTAGTGGTCGACGCGCATCACGTTCTGCCACTCCGCCAGCATCGACTGGGCCGACGCCGGCATCTCCATCCGCTCGCCGCGGCGCGCGTCCTCCTCGCTCGTGAAGTACGCGACCTCGGTGAACGCGCCGTCGCCGTGGAAGGCGGTGACCGCCCCGAGCAGCTCGGGCCTCAGCTCGGCCAGCATCTCGTCCGCGGTCCGCTCGAGCGCGACGGCTCGGTCGTGATCGGTCACATGGCCGTCCATGACCTGCACGAAGCCGGCCCGATCGGGGTTGCCGTGCGAGATCACGTGGACGTCGTCCGTGTCGTGGAACGTGACCGGCCCGTCGAACAACGCCTCGGTGGCCTGCCACCACGCCGTCTGCTCCGCCCGTTCGCTGTTCCGGCGAGCTGCGTCGCGGCTCTCGAAGCGGACGACGAGAATGCAATGGCCATCGGTCGTGCACCCGCCGGTCGAGCCGAGATAGCCGGTCGCTCCCGGCCGCAGGTCACGCTCCCACACGTCGAGCCGCTCGTGGAGCGCCTCCGGGTCGCGGGTCGTGCCCTCGATGACTTGGATGAACATCACGGACCTCCTGTGTTCGTCGCGTCAGCGCACCACTCCGACGATCCTCCTCGGTCGGGCGCACGTCAAGGGCCTTGCAGGCCGGCGTGACGCGGGTCACGGTCGACAGGGGCAACCCGGCGTGCGATCATCGAAGTGGAGTACGGCCACACGAGGAGGTCGGGGCGATGAAGGCTGCAGTCGGCGATCACATCGTGGTTCGGGGTCACCGGGTCGGCGAACCCGAGCGCGAGGCCGAGGTGATCGAGGTGAAGGGCGACGACGGCGCACCTCCCTACCGCGTGCGCTGGAACGACGGCCACGAATCCGTGTTCCACCCCGGCAGCGACGCGTTCGTGACGCACGCCGAGCGCCGCGGTCAGTAGCTGCGGGGCAGACCCAGCACGTGCTGGGCGATGAAGTTGAGCGTCATCTCCTGGCTGACGGGCGCAAGTCGCTGGAGGCGGGCCTCGCGCCAGTAGCGCTCGACGTGGTATTCGCTCGCGTAGCCGAGACCGCCATGGGTCTGGACGGCCTGGTCGGCGGCGAGGTAGCTCGCCTCGGCGGCGAGGTACTTGGCGGTGTTCGCCAGCTCGGCGCAGTCGAGGTCCCGGTCGTAGCGCCACGCCGCCTCCATCGCGACCGACCAGGCGGCGCGCAGCTCCATGTGGGCCCGGGCGAGTGGATGGGCGATCGCCTGATTGGCACCGATCGGGCGGCCGAACACCTCGCGCTCGCGGGCGTACGCGCTGGCGCGCCGCAGCGCCGCCTCGCCGATGCCGCACGCCATCGCCGCGAGGAGGATCCGTTCCGGATTGAGTCCGTGCAGCAGGTGCTGGAAGCCGCGGCCACGCTCCCCGACGAGGCGCCAACCGTCGACCGGGAGCTCGTCGTAGGCGACCTCACACGACGCCACGGCGTTGCGGCCGACCTTCGGGATCGGGGCGATGTCGCAATGGTCGGGGTCGAGGTCGACGAGGAACAACGAGTGTCCGCTGAAGCTGCCGGGCTCACCCTCGGTGCGGGCGAGCAGGAGGCAGACCTCCGACTCGAGCGCCTTCGAGGTCCAGATCTTGCGGCCGGTCACGACGAAGCCGCCCATCCCGTCGTCGACCGCTCGGGTGGCAACGCGTGACGTGTCGGTCCCGGCGTCGGGTTCGGTGACGCCGAAGGCGACGTGCAGATCGCCGGCGGCCGCCCGCGGCAGGAATGTGTCCTTCAGGCGATCGTTGCCGAACCTCACGACCGGGTTGAGCCCGAACATCGTGAGGTGCAGCGACGTCGAGCCGTTCATGCCGGCACCCGACGCGGCGACACGGTTGAGCACCAGCGCCCCTTCCGTGATGCCGCGCCCACCGCCGCCGTAGCGCTCGGGGATGGCGATGCCGACCCAGCCCCCGGCGGCCATGTACCGGTAGAACTCCCACGGGAACTCGTGCCGCTGGTCGCAGCCCGACCAGTAGGCGTCGTCGAACCGGGCACACACCGCGTCGACGGCCTCGACGATCGCCTCGTGATCGGGATCGGGTGTGAAGTCCATGCGCCAGGCGAATCTAGGCCCGCTCGTCCGCAGGCGCGCCGAAACCCCTGCTGAACAGGGGTTTCGTGGAGCGGACGACGGGATTCGAACCCGCGACCCTCACCTTGGCAAGGTGATGCTCTACCAACTGAGCCACGTCCGCGTGGGAGTGGACAGATTACCAGCCGCTCGCGGCGAGCGGACAACCCCGTCGTGGCCTCCGGTCGCCGAAACTACCCGTGCTGGCCGGGCTGGCGCAGGTCGACGCGCAGCGTCAGGATCCCGTCGTCGATCGAAGCTTCTGCGTCGCCGATGATCGCGAAGTCCTGGTAGTCGAGCTTGGCCTGCTCGATGAAGTGCTGGCGCTCCTCCCCCGCCACCGGCGGCAAGGGCCGCTGCTTGACGGCGTGGGCGCGTTCGCGGAAGCGGGCGATCATCGCGTCGGTGTCGAGCGTTGCCATGGCGGCGAGGGTACCCGGCGGGGGGTCAGTCCGAGCCGTCGGCTCGCTCGCGACCGGCGCCGAGCTCGACGTCGAGGTCGGCGAGCGCCGACGCCAGCAGGTCCGGGTCGAAGTCGTCGTCGAACTCCTCCAGCACCGCCGGACGGATCGTGCCCGTCGGGGTCGGCACCTCGATCGACCGCGGCGGGCCGTCGTCGACGCCGCGCACCGCGAGACCGAGCCGCTCGGCGACCTCGTCGAGATCCACGGCACCGTGACCGCCCTCGCCGTCGACGTCGCGATCGTGGAGATCGTCGAAGCCGCTGGCGGCCGGCCCGAGGTCGAACGCCTCGTCGATCTCCGGCGGCGCCACGCTGGGCTGGAGCGGGCGAGCACCCTCGGGGCGCAGCGCGTCGAGCCGTCGCCGTTGGGCGACGGGGTCGGCTCGACGCCACCCGCGGTCGCTCATCGCCTCGAGCGGCGCCAGGACCTCCGGGTCTGGACGGGTCGTCCGGTACAGCCACACGGCCACCATGAGCAGGCCGAGCCCGATCGCGGTCAGCAGCGCCACGATCGAGGTGACGGTGCGTTCACCTTCGGCATCGCCGACCGAGGCGAGGAGACTTGGGAGGACAGGAAGGATCGCCACGCGCACTCCAGTCTGGCACGACCGTCGACCGGCCGGTCACGAGCGACGACGGTTCCGCACGGCGGTCTGGTGAACCGGGCACCAGACCGTGGTGCGACCCGCCACGGTCGCCCTGCGCAACGGCGCGCCGTCGCGCGGACACGGCGGCATGGCGGCGCGAACCTCGGGCGAGATCGTGCCGGTGTGGCTGCCGCCCCGCGCCAGCATCGCCGGCAGGTGGAGACGCATGGCTGCGACGAGGCCATCGAGGTCGCGAGCCGTGAGGTCGTTCGCCGGACGCGCCGGGTCGAGGCCGCACTGCCACAGGATCTCGTCGGCGCAGAGGTTCCCGAATCCGGCGATCGCGCGCTGGTCGAGGAGCACCGCCTTGAGGGCCGTCCGGCGTCGCGACACGGCCAAGCGGAGCTCGTCGGCCGAGACGGCGAGGAAGTCGGGCCCCAACCGTTCCTCGTCGGGTTCGAGCACGAAGGTCGCCCACCGCCGCGGGTCGTTGACGCGCAGGCGGCCGCCGTTCCGGAACGTCAGCACGAAGCGATCCCACTTCGGGTCGTCGCGCCCGCTGGCGTACTCGAGTCGCTCGATCGCCGACACCTCGTCGACCACGAGCCGCCCGGTCATCCCGAAGTGGAGGCCCAGCGTCGGACCCGCCCGGCGGCCGGAGCGCAGATCGAGGAGCACCAACTTGCCGACCCGGCGAGCGGCGATCACGCGCCGACCCGGCAACGTCGCCATCAACTCGGCCGCCATCGGCTGGCGTTCGTCGACGACCACCGCGTCGATCGTGCGGCCGACGCAAGGCTCGGCGGCGCGTCGGTACAGCTCGGCCTCGAGCCCCTCGGGCACGTCAGAGCATCCGTTCGAGGAAGTCGGCGATCGGCTGGCCGATCTCGTCGTCGTGGATCAAGAAGGCGTCGTGCCCGTGGATCGACGACACCTCCACGTACTCGTTCGGCACGCCCTCGGCGCTGAGCAGCTCGCTCATGTGGCGCTGCTGGTACTGCGGGTAGAGCACGTCGCTGTCGATGCCGATCGTCAGGTTCGGCACCGTGATGCGGCTCATCGCCCGCTCGAGCGAACCCCGGCCGCGAGCGACGTCGTGGAGATCCATCGCCTTGCCGATGATGAGGTAGCTGTTGGCGTCGAACCGGTGCACCAGCTTGTCGCCGTGGTAGTGCAGGTAGCGCTCGACCTCGAACTCCTGCCACAGCCCGAACGTGTCGCCCACCACCGAGCGATCGGTCAGGTTGCGACCGAACCGCTCGGTGAACGCGTTGTCGCTGCGGAACGTCACCTGGGCGACCTGGCGGGCGATCGCCAGCCCCTCGGCCGGTCCGTCACCAGGCGCGGCGTCGTAGTAGTCGCCTCCCCGCCAGCGCGGGTCGAGCCGGATCGCCCGGCGGCCGATCACGCCCCACGCGATCTGCTGTGCGCTCGCCTGCATGCAGCTCGCGATCGGCACGATCGTGCGGACCCGGTCGGGGTACATGATCGCCCACTCGAGCACCTGCATACCGCCCATCGACCCGCCGACCACGCACGCCCACCGCTCGATCTCCAGCTGCTTCATCAACTGACGCTGCGCCCTCACCATGTCGCGGATCGTCAGCACCGGGAACCGCGATCCGTACGGCCTGCCGTCGTCGGGGTGCGGCGACGCCGGCCCGGTCGATCCCTGGCAACCGCCCAGGACGTTCGGACAGACGACGAACCACCGGTCGGTGTCGAGGTACTTGCCGGGCCCGACGACCGCGTCCCACCAGCCCGGCGTCGGGTGGCCCGGCTCGGCCCGACCGGCCGCATGGGAGTCACCCGTCCAGGCGTGGCACACCAGGATCGCGTTCGACCCGTCGGGTGCGAGGGTGCCCCACGTCTCGTATGCGACGGTGACGTCGCGCAACACCGCGCCCGACTCGACCGCGAACGGATGGTCGGACGCGAACGTGTGGAAGCGTCGTGAGCCGGAGGGGTCACCCGGACGCCACGCGCCGGTCACCGGCAGCGGCTCGCCGTCCATCGTCCTCCTCTCGCTCCCGACCTCGTGCGCGGTCCTCTTCCTCGGCGCATCGCGAGCGGCACGGACGCCGGTTTGCCGGACGGACCAGCCGCATTCCCCACCGCCGGCGACGTCGCCCGCGAC
>JBFHJC010000113.1:0-10522 GCA_041596155.1 Ilumatobacter sp.
CCGGGCTCGCTCGGTGTGGGACGACTTCTCGCACACCGAGGGCAAGGTCGCCCACGGTCACACCGGCGACGTCGCCTGCGACCACTACCACCGCGTCGAGGACGACGTGCGGCTGATGGCCGACCTCGGCCTCCAGGCGTACCGGTTCTCGATCGCCTGGCCGCGCGTACTGCCCGAGGGCCGGGGCAAGCCGAACGCCGAAGGTCTCGCCTTCTACCACCGCCTCGTCGACCTGCTGCTCGCCCACGACATCGTGCCGTGCCCGACCCTGTTCCACTGGGACCTGCCGTCGGCGCTCGAGGAGCGCGGCGGGTTCCGCGACCGCGACACGGCCAACTGGTTCGCCGACTACGCCGCGCTGATGGCGCGGGAGCTCGGCGACCGGGTGTCGATGTGGTCGACGTTCAACGAGCCCTGGTGCTACGCCTACCTCGGTCACGCTGCCGGCGTCCACGCCCCCGGGCTGCGCGACGACCGGGCCGCCGTCACGGTCGCGCACCACGAGCTGCTCGCCCACGGCCTCGGTGTCGAGGCGATGCGCGCCGAGCGCGACGGGCTGCGGCTCGGCATCGTGATCAACCCGTCGAACATCCGACGCGAGGGCACCCCCGACGCGCCGGAGGACGCGATCCGACGCATCGACGCGATCCACAACCGATGGTGGTTCGACGGAGTGCTCACCGGCGCCTACCCAGCCGACGTGATGGACGACTTCGCGGCCGCCACCGACGAGCTCGGGCGCGGCCTCGCCGATGCCGTCCTCCCGGGCGACAACGAACAGATCGCCCAACCGCTCGACTGGATCGGCATCAACTACTACTTCGACATCCTCGTGCGCGGCATCGCGCCCGACGGGGAACGGCCGCGGCCGATGCGGGTCTACCCCACCGTCACGGACGTCACCGACGCACCGGCGCGCTCCGAGCACACCGACATGGGATGGCCGCTGACGCCCGGCGGCTTCACCGACCTGCTGGTCCGGCTCCACCGCGAGTATCCGAACCTGCCGCCCGTGTACATCACCGAGAACGGCTGCGCGTACGACGACCCCGTCGTCGATGGCCGGTGCGCCGATCCGCGCCGCATCGACTTCCTCGATCGGTACCTGCGCGGCCTCCGGGCGGCGATCGACGCCGGGGTCGACGTGCGCGGCTACTTCCAGTGGTCGCTGCTCGACAACTTCGAGTGGTCCTTCGGGTACGACAAACGCTTCGGGATCGTCCATGTCGACTTCGACACCCTCGAGCGCACGCCGAAGGACAGCGCCCTGTGGTACCGCGAGGTCATCAGAGCCAACGCCCTCCCCGCGGCCGCCGGCTGACGGCGCGAGATGCCGCGCTCGGCGTCGATCGCGGTGACAGACTGTCGCGGTGACCGATGACGTCACCGTCGAGTTGCCCCCGACCGGGACGCTCGTGGCCAGGGGGCTCGGATGGGGCACGCTCCTGGGGGCCCTCGCCGGGTATCTGCTGGTCGCCGTCGCCCTCGCGGTCGCCGGGGGCGCGAGCTGGGTGGCAGTGTTCTACGCCCTCACGCTCTTCGGGTTCGCCGGCGCGATCGTCGGCGCCGGCTACGGGTTGGTCGCCGGCGGAGCGATCGCACTCCTGCTCACGCCGCTGCGCAGGCGCCGGGTGCCGTCGGTCGCCGTCCGCACCGTGAGCGCGGTCGTCGGCGCCATGACCGTCGTCGTGCTCAGCTTCGTGCTGTTCTCACCGGACCTGTCGGTCGGACACGACCGAGGGCGTTCGAGCGCCGTCGAGGAGCTCCTCGTGTTCTACGTCCTCCCGGCTGCGGCGGCGATCCTGGCCGGCTCCTTCCTGTCGCCGCGGCTCCTCCAGGCCGGCGCCGACATCGTCGAGCACCACGACCATGCGTTGAGCGGCCCACCCGAGCGCGTCGCAGATTGACATCGCGCTCACGCTGGCGGAAGGTGGCGTCGTGCAACAGCCGACCTTCACCCCGCCGGGACCGGGCCGATGGCGGCTCGACCGGTCCCACTATCCGGGCGGCGCCACACCGATCAGCCAATGGCTGATCGGTGAGTCGATGGCCGCCGGTATGGAACAGGTGTTCGCCGAGAGCGGTGTGCCAGCCCGGCGGATCGAGGCCCGCTTCGTCCACGGCTTCATGTACACGCGCCTCGTCCCGCTCGTCGGCGGCGACCGCGATCCCGGACGAATGCCACCGGACTGGGTGCTCTGGACGGCGACCCGACTCCACCCCGAGTTCCGTCGCCGGACCGCCCGGGCCAAGGCGGCGCTCCGCGACCGTCCGTCGCTCGAGGTCGCGGCCCGCTGGGAGGCCGAGATCCGCCCGCGCCTGGCGAGTTCGAACCGGCAGCTCCAGGCCGTCGAGCTCGACGGGCCCGACGCCGTCGACGATCGCACGCTGCAGGTTCACATCGCCGACTTGCTCGACCACGTCCGCGAGACGTGCGAGCTGCACTTCTGGTTGCACGGTCACGACCTCGGGCCGATCGCTCGACTGCTGCACGCCGTGCGGGGTTGGGGCATCGACCCGCGTGAGATCGTTCCGGCGCTTTCCGGCGCGTCACCGGCGACCGTGGCGCCGCTGACGGCCCTGTGCGCGCTGCGCGACGAGATCGGCGAACGCGACGTGGCGTCGTTCGACGACGTGCGCGCCGTGTCGCCGACGGCTGCAAAGCTGCTCGACGAGTACCTCGACGAGCGCGGCTCGGTGCTCGCCACGGGATACGACGTCACCTCGTTCACGCTGAGAGAGCTGCCCGGCGTCGTGCTGGCCAGCATCCGTGAGGCGAAACCGCCCGACACGGGCGCCTGGGAGCAGACCGCTGCAGCCGTGCGAGCCCGGATACCCGAACAACGGCGCGACGAGTTCGATGACCTGCTCGGCGACGCGAGGGCGGTCACCGACATGCGCGACGACAACGGGCCGCTCACCGCCGAGTGGCCGCTCGGGTTGTTGCGGTTGGCGTTGCTCGCCGCCGGCCGGCGGCTCGCGGCGCGCGGCGAGCTCGTCGACGCCGAGCACACCCTCGAACTGATCCCCGAAGAGGCCCGGCGCGTCTTCGAGTCCGACCGCCCGACCGGGGAGGAGCTGGCCGCTCGTGCCGCGGCGCGGCTGGCCGCAGCCGCGTGGCAGCCACCCGACGTACTCGGTCCCGAGGAACCCGAGCCGCCGCTGTCGGTCATGCCGCGACCGCTCGCCGACCTCGTGGCGATGGTGCAGGTCGCAATCGAGCAGGTGGGCCTCGACGACGTCCGCCACCAGGACCCGCTGACCGGTGTCGGCGTCGGCACCGAACCCTACGTCGGCCGGGTCCGGGTCGCGGCGTCCGCCGACGACGCCATCGAGCTCCTCGAACCCGGCGACATCCTCGTCGTCCGCGCGACCTCACCGGCGTTCAACGCCGTGCTCGCGGTCGCCGGAGCGATCGTCACCGCCCACGGCGGTGCGCTCTCGCATGCGGCCGTGCTGGCCCGCGAGCTCGGGATCCCGGCGGTGGTCGGTGCCCACGGCGCGCTCGACCTCGTCGACGGCAGCACCGTCGAGGTCGACCCGATCGCCGGCCGGGTTCGCGCCGTCCAGCCCGTCGCCTGACCCGGAACCGGATCAGCCGACGTCGAGCAGGTCGACGACGAAGATCAGCGTCTCGTTGGGCGCGATGACGCCGCCGGCGCCACGCGCCCCGTAGCCGAGGTGCGGCGGGATGTGGAGGGTGCGGCGCCCGCCGACTCGCATGCCGGCCACGCCGTCGTCCCAGCCGGAGATGACCTGCCCGGCGCCGAGGTCGAAGCGGAACGGCTCCATCCGGTCCCACGAGGCGTCGAACTGCCGTCCGTTCGACCACGACACACCGACGTAGTGGACGCTGACGGCGCTGCCCGCTGTCGCCTCCGGGCCCTCTCCGACGACGTCGTCGTGGATCACGAGCTCGGTGGGCGGGGCGTCGTCGGGCACGGTCACGTCGGGCTTGCGCATCCCGGCACCCTAACGGTCGGCCGTCAGCGGGCGGCGGTCTCGATGATGCGGCGCAGCTCGGGCCAGGCGGCAGCGAACCCGGCGTGCAGGGGTCGCCGCTCGACCTCGTCGGGCGAGTCCCAGGCGATCGCATCCGTCTCGAAGTTGATCGACGCCCCGAACTCGCCGGCCACCTCGACGACGAACGTCGTGTACGACCAGTCGGTCGCCGGGGCGAACACGGTGTGACCGAGCACTCGAATGTCGCCCGGGATCGCGCCGATCTCCTCCGACGCCTCCCGAAGTGCCCCGGTCAGCGGCTCCTCATCGCGGTCGAGGGCGCCGCCGGCGCAGGACCACGTGCCACCCTCGTGCGCGAAGGCCGACCGCTTCTGGAGCATCACGCGCGGTCCGTCCGGGAACCGCACGACGAAGACGACGCCCGCCGCGCCGTAGACACCCCACCGCAGGTGGCCGTCGCTGCACTGCAGGAACCCGTCGCCATGCACCGGTCGCGGATCGTGCTCCGAGCCCGACGACATGCCGATCAGGCGAGCTCGAGCAGCTCGCGCGCCGCCGTGATCGTGGCCATGCCGAGGTCGCCGGTGCTCGCCGTCTCGGGACGGTACGCACCGCCCACGAGCGCGCTCAGCGTCGAGCCGACGCTGCGGGTGAGCGCCTGCAGGTCGTAGCCGCCCTCGAGCACGACGAGCAGTCGGTGCTTGCCGACGAGCGGCTGGAGCCGGCGGGCGAGATCGGCGTAGTCGGCGGCGGTGAGGGCGAGCCCGGCGAGCGGGTCGTCACGATGGGCGTCGAATCCGGCCGACACGATCAGCCAGTCGGGCGCGAACCGTTCGACGACCGGCACCACGACCTCGTCGAAGGCGGCGCGATACGTGTCGCCGGCGGTGCCCGCTGGGAACGGCAGGTTGACGTTCGCGCCGTGTCCGGGGCCGTCGCCGACCTCGCGCAGGCGGCCCGTGCCGGGATACAGCGGCGACTCGTGCGTCGAGACGTAGAGCACGTTCGGATCGTCGTAGAAGATGTCCTGGGTGCCGTTCCCGTGATGAACATCCCAGTCGACGATCGCCACGCGCTCACCGGTGGCGGCGAGCTTGGCGGCGCCGACGGCGGCGTTGTTGAACAGGCAGAATCCCATCGCCCGGTCGGGCACGGCGTGGTGACCCGGCGGCCGGCCCCCGGCGAAGGCGACGTCGCACGCCCCGGCCCGCAGCGCGTCGATCGCCTGGAGCACGGCACCTGCGCTGCGGCGGGCGGTGGCGAACGACCCCTCCGAGGCGGCCGTGTCGGGGTCGAGCTGACCTCCACCGGCACCGCAGAACGCGGCGACCGCTTCGATGTACCCGAGGTCGTGGACGAGTGCGAGATCGTCGATCGCAGCCAGCTCCGGCACGCGCCACTCGGTCGCCTCGTCGAGGCCGGCCTCGTGGATGCCGGCGAGGGCAGCGTCGAGACGGGCGCGCCGCTCGGGATGCCACGGTGGGGTGCCGTGGTCGTCGAGCTCGTCGGCGGCGAAGACCATCAGGGGCGCGGCCACGCAGTCAGCCTCGCAGCTCGGACGATCGTTCACACACTCGATCCCCGGAAGCGATCCGGCGCGGCCCGGGCGGAGGCGGTGGCGTGCGGGGACGAGCGCTACGGTCGCGGCCGTGGGACGGCTGGACCAGATCGACCTGACCGCACGGCTCGAGAAGGAGGAGTACGAAGAGCGACTGCACGTCGCCCAACGCAAGCTGCTGGCGTTGCGTCTCGACCTCGGCGGCCACCTCGACGACCCCGAGCTCGGCCCGGGGGTGCTCGTCGTGCTCGAGGGGTCCGACGCCGGCGGCAAGGGCGGCGCCATCAAGCGCGTCGTCGAACCGCTCGACCCGCGCCACTACCGCGTGTCGACGTTCGCCAAGCCGAACTTCGAGGAGAAGCGCAAGCACTTCCTCTGGCGGTTCTGGAAGGACGTGCCGGGCCTCGGCGGGTTCGCCCTCTTCGACCGCAGCTGGTACGGCCGCGTGCTCGTCGAGCGGGTCGAGGGGTACGCCACCAAGGAGCAGTGGCGGCGCGCCTACGACGAGATCGTGCAGTTCGAACGCAACCTCGTGCTCGAGGGCGTGATCATCGCCAAGTTCTGGCTGCAGATCAGCCCGGACGAGCAGCTGCGCCGGTTCGAGAAGCGCCAGGCCGACCCGCTGCGGCGCTGGAAGCTCACCGACGAGGACTGGCGCAACCGCGACAAGCTCGACCGCTACGAGGAGGCGGTGGAGGACATGTTCGCCCGCACCGACCACAAACTCGCGCCCTGGCACCTCGTTTCGGGCGAGCAGAAGCGCTGGGCCCGCGTCGAGGTGATCGAGACGCTCATCAAGCGCATCGAGGAGGGAGTCGCCGAGTTCGACAACCCCGTCGCCGACGAGGACGGCTGGGCCTGACTCGGACCACCCGACGTCAGCCGGGCCGCCAGCGGAGCACGGTGACGACACCGTCCGGACCGACGAGCCAACGGCAGTCGTCGGCGCTCACGAACTCGTAGCCGACGCCGCTGTCGGCCGGCGCGAGGTACTCGACCTCGCCGGTTCCGGTGCGAACCCCGTCGAGGACGGCCTCGAGCAGCGCCCACTGGGCGGCGTTGTTGACGTGACCGAACGGGTCACGATCGGTCGCACGGAACGTCCAGCGGGCGCCGCGCTCCCCGCCGGACGGGGCTCGGGGCAACGTCAGCTTCGACGACACGGTCCGCCCGGCCGCCGCCGCGCCGTAGATCGCATGGAACTCGTCGCCGAGCCGCGACGGCCGCCCGCTGTCCGGGTCGACCTGCACCCACAGGCTCACGGCGTCGACCGCCGACGCCGAACCCGCCGCCGGCGCGATCGACGTGCGCCGCTCGGCCCAGCTCCGTCCCGACCCGGTGCACCACGTTGCGAGCCGGACCCGCTCGTTGAGGCGCAACGGTCGATGCACCCGGATCATCGTCCGGCGCACCAGCCATCCCATCGCGTTCGGGAGCCCTGCATCGAGTGCGTCGTCGCTGGCGACGTCCTGGAGATAGCGAGCCACAGCGTCGAGGCGCAGCTCGCCGGCCGGGTCGACGTCGCCGAGGCGGACCGTACGGGTGGCCTCGAAGCGGCGCCCGAGGCCGGAGGGCGACAGCAGCTCGGTCGCCGGCAGTGCGCTCGACGCGCTCACGATGGCGCACCGCCGAACGGCATCAGCAGCCAGTCGAAGGTCGCGCCGTCGGCGGTGTACGCGAGCGCGAGCACGCTCTCACCGGCGACGGCGTCGACGTCGACCTCGGCAACGGCCGGTGTCGCGCACGCCTCCGGCGACGGCCACGGATGGAGCGAGACCACGATGGTTCCCGGTTCGACGTCGAGCTCGACGACCGAGGTACCGCCGAGCACCTCCGGCTGGACCCCATCGCTCTCGCGGCGCTGCGGTCGGCACTCCCCGCGGCCATCGCCCACGTAGAACGAGTCGGCGCCGACGTTCGCCCGCAGTTCGTTCCGGAACGCCTGGGTGTTGGGTGCGGCGACCACGATCACGGCCCGCTCCGGCGCGGCCGGTGCCGGGGCGTCCGGACCCGCCTCCCACAGGTTCGCGGTCGCGGTCGACCCGCGCCGGTCGTCGTTCGTGAACACGGACGTGAGCCGCTCGCTGCTCGTCGCGTTGATGAGGCCGGCGAGCTCCGGGCCGTCGGGGCCGGCACCGGCGCCGACGATCGACAGCTCGTAGTCGGGCGGTGCTGCGAAGTACGGCGAGGACTCGCCGAAGTCGATGTCGTCGGCGAGGAGGATCGGACCGGTCGTGAACGTCCGCCGGCCCCACACGTCGACGGCGATCGGCTCGCCGGATTCGTCGAGCCACAGGTTGACGACCCGGTTCGCGCCCGTGTAGGTCGAACGGTCCGGGAGCGGCAGCTCGTCGACGACGATGGGCGGCCGCTCGGCGGTCTGCGCGGTCACGAGGTCACGGGCGTTGTCGAGCACCGAGCGCTCGGCGTCGGCGTCGTCGTCACCGCCGCACCCGGCGGTCACGATCAGGGTTGCTGCAGCAAGTGCACCAACGAGCTGGTGTCCCACCGCGAGCCTCCACGCGCGACCACGTGTTGGTAGAACTGGTCGACGAGCGCGGCGACCGGCAACGCGACGCCGAGTCGGTTCGCCTCGGCGAGGCAGATCGCGAGATCCTTGCGCATCCACTCGACGGCGAAGCCGAAGTCGAACTCCCCGGCAGCCATCGTGCGGGCCCGGTTCTCCATCTGCCAGCTGCCGGCGGCACCCTTCGAGATCGTCTCGACCACCTCGTCGATGTCGAGACCCGCCGCCTGCGCGAACGCGACTCCCTCGGCGAGCCCCTGCAGGAGGCCGGCGATGCAGATCTGGTTCACCATCTTGGTGGTCTGACCGGCACCGGCCGGACCCAACCGCCGACACTCGCGGGCGTAGGTCATGATCAGTTCGCGCGCCCCGTCGAAGACGCCCTCGTCGTCGGCCCCGCACATGACGGTGAGCTGGCCGTTCTCCGCGCCCGCCTGACCGCCAGAGATCGGTGCATCGACGAATCCGAGCCCGGCCTCGTCGCACGCTGCGGCGAGCTCGCGCGCCACGTCGGCCGACGCCGTCGTGTGGTCGACCAGGGTCGCGCCCGCCTCCATCGCGCCGATCGCCCCGTTGGGCCCGAGCGCGACCTCGCGCACGTCGTGGTCGTTGCCGACGCACATCATGACGAACTCGGCGTCCTCGACCGCCTCAGCCGGAGTGGGCGACGCCTGGTGACCGTGTCGCGCGACCCACTCGAGCGCCCTCGACGCAGTTCGGTTGTAGACGGTGACGGTGTGACCGGCCTTGGCGAGATGGCCGGCCATCGGGCCGCCCATCACCCCGAGACCGAGGAACGCAACGCGGGCCATGGGCCGAGTCTGGCAGGTCGGGCGTTGCGTTTCGGCACGTCGGCGATCGGCAAGACTGGCGCGATGCCGGCCGAGACCGTCACCCGACGTTGGACCATCGCGACCTGGCTCGTCGCCGGCCACCCGGGTGACGTCGAGGCGATCGCGGTGCCGCTCGACGCGTTGGGTGCCGATGCGATCGCGCTCCAGTCGGTGCGCGAGCACGACGTCGAGCAGGTCGCCGCGGCCCTCGGGGCCAATCACGTCTGGGCGAAGTCGCACCACCCGCGCGCGCGTCTGTTTCCGGGGTCGGCGGTGGGCCTCGCGCTGCTCACGCCGCATCGCATCCGCGACGACGGAACGATCGTCGTCAGCGAAGCACGGTCACTGTGGTCGCGCCGACGACGCATCGCCCAGGTGGCCACCGTCGAGCGGCCCGACCACTCGGCCTACGCGATCGGCCACTGCATGGCGCCCGGCCGCGACGGATTGCCGTTCACGACGCCGACCGGCGGCGCGCCGGCGGTCACGATCCGTCCGGTGCAGGTGGGCATCGACGCCGAACTCGCCCTCGACCTCCCCGACGGCGCCACGCCGATCGACACCGCGACCAGCCGCCCGGTCGCCGACATGGCCGAGCTGCTCAGCGTGACGTTCGAGATGCCCTGGGTGCAGGGCGACTTCCCGGTCTGAACCGGGCGCGGCCTACGTCTCGGCTATTTCTTGACCTTCTTCTCGGCCTTCTCGGGTTTGAGGACGCCCTTGGCGAGGGCGTCGTCGAGGTAGGCCTCGGCATCCTCGGAGCTGACCTTCAGCGCCGGGCTGATCTCGGAGATCAGGTTGACGCGGGCCCGCTCGTACATCGTGCGTTCGGCGGCCGACAGCGACGCGTCACGGTTGCGAGCGGCGAGGTTCCGGACGACCTCGGCGACCTGGTAGACGTCGCCGCTCTTCAGCTTCTCCTGATGGTTCTTGAACCGCCGCGACCAGTTGGACGGCACGCGCGGATCGGGCTTGGCCAGCACCGCCACGAGGTCTTCGAGCTCGTCGGCGCTGACCGGCGGGCGAACGCCGACCTCCTCGGCCATGTCGACGGGGACCTTCAGTGTCATCTCGCTGATCACCGTCTCGAGGATGAGGTACTCGCGCTTCTCGCCGAACGCCTCCATCTTCTTGGTGCCCTTCACGACGCAGGCGCCGTGCTGGGGGTAGATGACGGTCTCACCCTTCTTGAAGTTCACGCAGTGCCCTCTCGTGATCGTGACGCACACTCGCGCCGGACGGGCTGCCGACGTCACGGTGAGGTGTGGAGGTTACCGCGCCCCCGACAGGATTCGAACCTGCGCACTTCGGATTAGAAGGCCGATGCTCTGTCCAGCTGAGCTACGGGGGCGCCGCCAACGCTATCGGTGACCAGGGGCCCGGTCCGGGCTTCGGGCACCGTCAGAGGGTGCCCCGTGTGCGGCCGGCGTCGCCGCCCTCGGCCCCAGGCCGGCCGGCCGTCCCGCCTTCGAGCGTCGCCCGTTCGAAACTGAAGCGGGCACTCCCGAGATCCCACCATCCGATCGAGTCGCCGCCGGCGGCGATCGATCCGCGCGCCGCGCGCAGGTCGGCGATCGCGTTGCCGCCGGCACCACCGTCGAGGCCGGCGCCGGGCGCGCCGGCGGAGCCGGCTCGGCCGCC
>JBFHJC010000114.1:0-10336 GCA_041596155.1 Ilumatobacter sp.
GGCCCCGGAGCGCAGGCCCACGTCATCGGAGACGACATGCATCGCACCTCACTCGTCGGCGGGCTGCTCGCCGCCGGCGTCCTGCTCGGCGGGTACGGCATCGTCCAGCGCGCCGACCCCGCCCCGACCGCCGCACCGCTGGTCACCGCGGAGGGCTACGACGGCATCCGACCCATCGACGAGGCCGTCGAGTTCTGGCGGGCTCGCGTCGACGCCTCGCCCGGCAGCTTCCTCGACCGCACCCAGTACGGTCTGGCGCTCGCCGCGCAGGCGCGCGCGACCGCCGACCTCGCCGGCTACGCCGCCGCCGAGGCCGAGTTGCGAACCGCACTCGCTGCGAGCCCCGGGTCGACCAGCGCGAAGCTCGGTCTGGCCCAGACGCTCCACTCGCAGCACGAGTTCGCAGACGCCTACGCGATGGCGCGCGAGCTGTGGCTCGCCGAGCCCGGCGCGACGGGCGCCCTCGCGCTGTACGGCGACGCTGCGCTCGAGCTCGGCCGGCTCGACGAGGCCGACGATCTCTACGACCGGCTGGCCGGCGTCGACCGCAGCGCTCCCGTCATCAGCCGGGAGGCCCGTCTGGCGTACGCCGCCGGCTCGCCCGGCACCGCCCTCGCGCTCGCCGAGGAGGCCGCCGACGCCGCCGACGGTCTGGCCATCCGACCCGATGAGCGAGCGTTCTACGACCTCCAACTCGGGCACTTCCGCTTCGTGACGGGCGACGCCGAGGGTGCGATCGCAGCGCTCGAGCGGGGGCTGGCAAGGGCGCCGCTCCACCCGGGTCTGAACGAGAAGCTCGCGTTCGTGCTCGCGAGCGTCGGTCGCACCGACGACGCGATCGCGCGCTACCAGGATCTGCTCACCCGAACCCCGGCGGCCGACCTGCACGGCTCGCTCGCGGTGCTGCTCCGCGAGCAGGGCGATCACGCCGGCGCGGCCGCCCACGAGCGGGCGGCCGCCGAGCTGGCGGCCGAGGCGATCGACCTGGTGGCGGAACGACGTCACCTCGCCGGCTACTTCGTCACCCGCGACGCTCGGACGGCCGTCGAGCTCGCCGAGCTCGACCTCGCGGACCGCCAGGACGCCGGGGCCTACGACATGGCGGCCTGGGCGCTGCTGCACGCCGGGCGTCCGGCTGACGCGCAACCGTTGATCGAACGCGCGCTGGGCACCGGGATACGCGACGCCGCGATGCTCGCCCATGCCGGCACGATCGCCGCTGCGCTCGGCGACACCGATCGGGCGATCGGGCACCTCAGAGAGGCCTTCGAGCTCAACCGCTGGTTCCACCCGACCGAGGCGCCCGCCGCAGCCGCGCTGCTCGCCGAACTTCAAGGCGAGGCCGTCGCGCTCCGATGATCTGACAGCATGGATGCGATGGTCGGCAGGACGGTCACGGGCTCGGACGCGCCCGCAACGACAAAACCCGAGATGGACGCGGCCCGCGTGGCCGGCGCCGCCGAGCAGATCACCGGGGCGATCGAGGTCGTGCTCGCGGGCCGTCGCGACACGATCGACGTCGCCGTCGCCTGCCTGTTCTCGGGCGGCCATCTCCTCATCGAGGACATCCCCGGCGTCGGCAAGACGCTGCTGGCCCAGGCGCTCGCAGCGTCCGTCGGCGGCTCGTTCCACCGCATCCAGGGCACGCCCGACCTGCTGCCCGGCGACGTGACCGGCACGATGATGCCAGCCGGTGACGGGTTCGAGCTCCATTTCCGGCCGGGCCCGATCTTCTCCAACATCGTCGTGTTCGACGAGCTCAACCGGGCCAACCCGCGCACCCAGTCGGCGCTGCTCGAAGCGACCGAGGAGGCCGCGGTCACCGTCGACGGCACGACGCGCGAGCTGCCCGACCCGTTCCTGCTCGTCGCCACCCAGAACCCGATCGAGATGGCCGGCACGTACCCGCTCGGCGAGGGTGCGCTCGACCGGTTCGCGGCCGTGGTGTCGCCGGGTCGCGCCGGAGCCGACGCCGAGGTCGAGGTGCTCACCGGTCGCCGCGGCCGCCGCCGGTTGCGCGACATCGAGCCCGTCGTCGACATCGGGGATCTGGTCGTCGCTCGGCGGATCGTGGCCGACGTCTACGTCGCCGACGCGATCGCCCGCTACGTCGTCTCCATCCTGGACGAGACCCGGCGTCATCCACGCGTGCGGTTGGGCGCCTCGACCCGCGGTGGCGTGGCGCTGATCGGACTCGCCAAGGCCCGCGCCGCGATGCAGGGCCGGCACTATGTGGTGCCCGACGACGTGACCGCGGTCGCCGTCACGGCGCTCGCCCACCGGGTGATCGTCGCCGACGGCGCGGGTTCGGTGCGCGCTGGGCGCGAGGTGGTCGAGGAATGCGTGGCGCGCGTGCCGGCACCCACCGCCTGATCCGACCGACCGGGCTGTCCGCCGGCGCGATCTCGCTGGCGCTCGGCTGGTTCGGCGGGTTCGCGGTCGCCCAGCTCACCGGGGCGACACCGATCTTGATCGTGCTGAGCGGTCTCACGGTTGGAGCGATCTGGGCCGTGTTCGCCGGACTCGTTCGGATCGCGCGGGCGCGCGTGCACGACGTCGAGCTCCCGGCGCTCGTCACCCAGGGCGAACCGTTCCCGATCCGGATCGACGTGCGGGCCCCGCGTTGGGTCTGGGTCGACGTGCGCGACCGCGACCAGCTCGTCGCATCGGGCTGGAGCGGACGGGCACCGCTCGCCGCCGATGGGATCCTCGCACGGCGCGGCGAGCCGACGACGCTGCGAGTCGACGTGCGTTCGGCCGGCGGGCCCGGGCTGGTGTGGTGGAGCCGGGTCGGGGAGATCGCCGTCGACGTCCTCGTCGCCGCCCGGCCCAACGCCGACCGCGTCGAGTCGTCGCCCAGCCGCCACGACGACGACGGCGAGCTGGCCGGGCCGGCCGGGGCGGTGCGCGGCGACACGGACGGTATTCGCCCGTGGCGCGAGGGCGACAGCGAGAAGTACGTGCACTGGGCTTCGACGTTGCGGGCCGGTGAGCTGGTGGTGCACGACCGACGCCACGAGATCGACCGCGTCGTGACCGTGCGCGCCCGCCACGGCACCCCCGACCCCGACCGCGAGGCCGGGGCCGCCCGCGAGCGTCTGGATCGGGCGATTCACGGTGGCGCCATCGCCATGGTCGCCGTCGACGACGAACCTCCCCACCCGGTCGCCGACCACGACGCCGCCGCCCGCTGGTCGGCCACCGCGGACCTCGGGCCGGCACCGGCGGCCCGTCGACCGGGCTGGCGCGGCCGGGTGGCGGCGATCCGGTCGGGCGCGGAGCCCGACGCCGCCGCGCCGCCGCGGGCGCGCTGGTGGGCGGCCGGTGCCACGGGCGTCGCCCTGCTCATGCTGGCCGCCGGCCTCGGTTACGGCCCGCTGGCAAAGCTGCTGATCGTCGCGGTGCTCGCCGTCGGCGCGCACCTCACCGCCCGGTCGATGGCCACCGCGGAGCCGTTGCCGGCACTCGTGCGCTGGCTCGTCGGTGGCGGGGCGCTGCTCGCGCTCGGCATGGTCGCGGCCGCGACCGGCCGCGTCGGGACCTTGCTGGGGGTGCTCCGTGGTCCGCTGCCGCAGCTCCTCGTGATCCTCGTGGTGCTGCACGGGTTCGAGTGCCGCGATCGTCGCACCATCCGCGTCGCCCTCGCCATCTCGGCCGTCGTGGTGATGTACGCCGCCGGTCTGCGGGTCGACGACGCGCTCGCGTGGTGGCTGCTGGCGTGGGCGGCGTGCTTCGGGCTGGCGGTGACCGCACTCGCCTCGGGACCGGCACGCGGACCAGGCGGCCGGGCACCCGCCGCCGTCGAGCCGTCCGCGCTCGTGCGCGGCGCGGCGGCCGTCGGTGGGCGGCTCGCGGTCGGCGTCGTCGCGACCGTCGTCGCGCTCGCCGTCGTTCCGGTCCCGTCCGGTCCGGCCCGTCTCACGCTGCCCACCATCATCGAGGACCGATCGACGGTGACGAGCCCCGGTGCGATCGTGGGCCCCGACGGCACCGTCCGCAGCAGTGGCACCGATGCAGGACCCGATCGCGCCCCGCCCGGTCAGGCGGGTGGCTACACCGGCTTCGCGCAGTCGATGGACACCTCCGTGCGTGGCGATCTCGGCGACGAGGTCGTGATGCGGGTCCGTGCTCCCGAGCCCGATTTCTGGCGCGGCCAGACGTTCGCCGACTTCGACGGGCGCCGCTGGTATGCCGCCGAGGAGCTCGGAACGGGACGCAACGGGCCGAACATCGACGTACCGCCCGCACTCGGGGACATCCGTTCGGGCGACGTCGTCGTCGACGACTTCGTGCAGACGTTCTTCGTCGAGGCCGAGATGCCCAACGTGATCTTCCACGCGTACGCGGCGTCGCAGGTGGTGGTCGACGCCGACGTGTGGACGCGCAACGACGGCGCGATCCGGGCGTCGACGACGTTCGGCAGCGGCTCGATCTACACGGTCGTGTCGCGGCGGGCACAGGTCGACGCCGAGCTGCTGCGCGCCCAGGGCCACATCGGTCCCCGTCTCAGCGACATCGGCCGCGAGCTGCTCGCCCCGTACCTGACCGTGCCGGCGTCGACGACACCGCAGACGATCGAGCTCGCCGCCGCGCTCGCCGACGGCCGCGGCTCGACCTACGACGTGGTGCGGGCCTACGAGGCCTGGCTGAACGGCAACGTCGAGTACGACCTCGACGCACCGCTACCGGCCCCGGGTGAGGACGCCGTGCACGACTTCCTGTTCGACACCCGGCTCGGGTTCTGCGAGCAGATCGCCAGCGCCATGACGGTGATGCTGCGCACGCAAGGGGTGCCGGCGCGGCTCGCCACCGGCTTCCTGCCGGGCGACCGCGACCCGGTCGCTGGCGTGTTCGAGGTCCGCGCCAGCGATGCCCACGCCTGGGTCGAGGTGTGGTTCCCCGAGGTCGGCTGGCAGGCGTTCGACCCGACCGCGAGCGTGCCCCTGTCCGCGAACGCCCGGCTGGGGACGGTCGGCTCCGGCCTCACGGAGGGGCTGGCCGACTACGCGCGCGAGCATCGGACCGCGCTGCTCCTCGCCGGGCTCGTCACCGGTGTCATCTGGCTCGTGAACCGGTCGGCGCGCGCGATCGCCCATCGCCGCCGGCGCGGTCGATGGGGGCTCCTGCAGGACCGCTTCGGGGCGGCGGCCGTCCGGCGAGGCGCGCCATCCGGCGCTCCGAACCCCCAGCTCGCGGCCGCCTGGACCGCGGTCGACGATCGAGCCGTCGCCGCCGAGGTCGCCGGCACGCTCGACCGCGTGCTGTGCGACCCGACGTTCGACGCTCGTGCCGACGGCGAGTTCGCGCGCGCCCGAGAACTGGTGGGGACGCTGTCACGATCGCGCCAGTAGCCTCGCCGGGTGTCGCGAGGGAGGGTGCTGCAGTTCGGGGCGATGACCGCGCTGCTCGCGTCGGGCTACGGGGTGATGTTCACCGTGCTCGACGACTTCCGCGACGAGTACGGCATCGCGGCCCACTGGCTCGGGCTGATCGTCGGGATCGGGTTCCTGACCTCGTTCGTGGCCCAGATCTTCCTGGCGCCGTTCGCCGACCGCGGGTTCGCTCGTCGCATGGTGCTGGTGGGCCTGGCGCTCAACGTCGTCGGACTCCTGACGATGGCGGCCGGCGAGACGCTCCTGCCGCTGCTGGCGGGCCGCTTCGTCGCCGGAGTCGGGATCGGTGTCGCCTTCCCGGCGATCCGCCGGATCGTGATCAACGCCGACCCGGCCAACCTCGGCACGAACGTCGGGCTGCTCTTGTCGGCTGACGTCGCCGGGTTCGCCGCCGGCCCGGTCGTGTCGGCACTGCTCGTGCCCGCGCTCGGCATCCCCGCCCCGTTCATCGCGATCGCGGCCGCGACCGTGCTCAGCGTGCCGATCGCGCTGCGCGTCCCGATCGTCGAGGAGCGATCCCCGGTCGGTCAGCACCCACAGCTCGCGTTCGACCTGCTGGCCGACCGGGCGATGGTGGCGGCGCTGATGATGGGCGCCGCCCTGTTCCTGATGATCGGCACGTTCGACGCGCTGTGGGTGATCGTGCTCGACGACCTCGGCGCCGGTGAGGTCATCGCCAACCTCGGCATCACGATCTTCGCCCTCCCGCTGATCTTCCTCGGCGCGACCGGTGGCCGGTTGGCGCAGGAGATCGGCCCGTTCCGGCTCGGGCCGCTCGGGTTGCTGATCGGGTCCGGGTTCATGTTCATGTACGGGGTGCTCCCGTCGGGCCTCCTGATGCTGGCGTTCGGCACGGTGCACGCCCTGTGCGACGGGCTGACGGCGTCGAGCAACGGGGTCGCCGTCGGCATGGTCGCGCCGACGTCCCGGCAGGCCGGCGCCCAGGGCATCCTCGGCGCCGCCCAGACGCTCACCGCCGGCGTGACCGCCGTGCTCGCCGGCGTCCTGTACTCGATCGGCGGGCGGCTCGTCGCCTTCGCCACCTGTACCGCCGTGATGGTGGTCCTCTCGGTGGGCGCCTATGCGCTCGCGGGGCCCGAGTACCGGTCGCGGCGCGGGTCATCGGCGCCGGCGGAGCTCGATCCGGCGAGCGCCGTCACCGGCCACGCCTGACGCCGGGGCGCCTGTCTCCGTCCGCCACGTTTCGCCGGGATCCGTTCCCGGGTACCACCGGTGCATGTTCGTCCGCGCCACGCGCCCAACGGCGATCCGGCGCGCCTCGGCCGGGGGGTCGCCGTGATCGCCCGTGGCCGCGAGCTGATCCGGAGCCTCTACGACCGGCTGATCTTCCTGCCGACCCTGTTCGTCGTGGGCGGTTTCGCGCTGTCGCTGATCGCGATCCGGGTCGATCGGCGAATCCCCGACGAGAACCTCCCGCGTGCGTTGCGCACGACGGTGACGAGCGCCGACTCGATCCTGTCGACGATCGCCGGCGGGCTGATCACTGCCATCACGCTGCTGCTGTCCCTCGTGCTGCTGTCGGTGCAGCTGGCCAGCTCGCAGTTCTCGCCGCGGACGCTGCGCGACTGGATCGGCGACCGCACCCAGCAGATCACGATCGGGCTCGTCCTGGGTACGACCGTGTACTGCCTGATGGTGCTGCGCGAGACCCAGACGATCGACGACACGACGTCGGTTGCCCCGGACCTGTCGGTGCTACTGGCGGTCGGGCTCGCGGTGCTGTGTCTCGTGGCCGTGGTGCGATCGGTCGGTCATCTGTCGAACAGCATGCGGATCGACTCGGTGGCGCGAACGCTGGCGACCGAGACGGTCGCGGCGCTGCGGGCCCAGGACGAGCTCGACCCCGACGAGGCGCCGACGGCGATCGCGCTCAGCCGGGTCCGGCCCGACGCGAACGACCTCGCCGGCTGGGTGCCGGTGGTCGCCCGCCGGTCCGGGTGGGTCCGCCGGATCGACCGCCGCCGGCTCGTCGAGCTCGCTCCGGAGGGGGCGACGGTGAGGGTCACGACCGCGATCGGTGCCTTCGTCGTGTCCGGTGAGCCGATCGCATGGATCGACCACCTCGATGAGCACGCCGATTCGGGCGACGAGCTCCGGTGCCCCGACGAAGCGGTCTCGATCGGCGAGACGCGCCTGCTCGGCACCGACGCCGGCTACGGCATCCTGCAGATGAGCGACATCGCCATGCGGGCCCTGTCACCGGGCGTGAACGACCCGAACACCGCGTGCGACGTCGTCGTCCACCTCGGTCTGGTCGTGCTGGCGGTGTGGGAGCGGCCGGCCCCTCCTGCGTCCACGACGATCGACGGACGGACGGTGGTGTCCGACCAGCTCGACCACGTTGAGTACCTCGACGCGGCCTTCTCCCAGATCCGCCGGTACGGGGCCTCGGACGTGAGCGTGTGCACGACGCTGCTGCGGACGCTGGGCACGCTCGAGCGCGAGGTCGTGCGGCGGGGGCTGCCCGGTCCCGTGCAGCCGATCCGCGACGAGGCCCGGCGCGTCGTGGCGTCGATGGAGGCGTCGTCGATGCTCGGCGTCGACCGGGAGCAGGTGCGGTCCGTCGCCCGCGAGATCGGTGTGCTCGACGAGCCGACCGCTCAGCTCCGCTCGGCAGCCAGCAGCGAGCGACGTACCTTCCCGGCGTCGTCGCGGACCGGTTCGCTGACGAGCTCGTAGGTGTCGGGGCACTTGTACGACACCAGCCGCTCGGCGACGTGACGCCGCAGGTCGGCCTCCTCGACGCCGCCGGGAGCGTCGACGACGGCGTGCACCCGCTGACCCAGGTCGTCGTCGGGCATGCCGATCACCGCGCAGCTGCGCACGGCCGGGTGCTCGTCGAGGGCCGACTCGACCTCGGCCGGATAGATGTTGGCGCCGCCCCGGAGGATCAGGTCCTTGCGGCGGTCGGCGAGGTAGACGTACCCGTCGGCGTCCACCCACCCGAGGTCGCCGAGGCTCTCCCACTCCGAGTCGGCGAGCTGCTTGGCGTCGGCGCCGAGGTAGCGGTAGGTCGACCCGCGTCCTCCGTCGGCGAGCATGTAGATCTCGCCGACCTCGCCGGGCTCGGCGTCCGTGCCGTCGTCACGGACGACCTTCATCCGCCCGACGATCGGCTTGCCGACCGATCCCCGGTGGTCCAGCCACTCGCGCCCGGTGATCCACGTGATCGACTGCACCTCGGTGCCGGCGTACAGCTCGCACAGCACGTCCTGCCCGACCCAGTGGATCCACTCCTCCTTGAGCCAGGGCGGGCACGGGGCCGCCATGTGCACGGCGACCTCGAGTGACGACATGTCGGCGGCGGCGCGCACCTCGGCGGGCAGCTTCCAGATGCGGTTCATCATCGTCGGGACCAGGTACAGGTACTTCGGACGGTGCTCGGTAACGGCCGCCAGCACCTGCTCCGGCACGAAGCGCGGGAAGTTGATCACGTGGTTGCCACCGACCAGCCCGAGCGCGGTGATCGTGAACGGGGCGTTGTGGTAGAGCACGCCCGGGACGACGCACGCCGAGTGGTTCGGCAGACCGAAGCCGGGACGGTCGGTGTCGAACTCGCCTCTCGTCGCCGCCAGGATGATCTTGGGCCGGCCGGTGCTGCCGCCCGACGTCGGCGCCTTCCAGTTGGCGGTGACGGCGTCGGGTAGCCCTTCGTCGCTCAGGCCGGGGTCGGGTTCGTACCCGGTCGGCAGCGTGGTTCGCCGCGGTAGGCGCTCGGGTTCGACGCCCACGACCAGACGGGAGTCCGCGAGCTCGACGATCTCCTCGAGCTCGCGGCCTGGGAGCTTGGCGGACACCGGCTGTGGGACGGCGCCGAGCTTCCAGGCCGCGAACGCCGCTTCGACGAACGCCGTCGAGTTCGGGAGCGCGATGGTGATCAGGTCGTCTGTGGTGACGCCGAGCTCGGCGAAGGCGCGCGCCAGACGGTTCGTGCGACGATCGAACTCCTGCCAGCTCAGGGTGGTCTCGCCGCACGTCAGCGCCGGCTCGTGCGGCCGTTCTTCCGCGTGCATCGAGATCGCGCGCGAGATCGACGTGACGGGCATGGCCGGATGGTACGGGCCGGCGGTTGAGGCACGGGAAGCGGGGGTACCACCGGGGCCATGGACGAGGCCGAACGGATCGCGATCGAGGCGGGTCTGGCGCGCCTGCCGAGCGACGCACCGGGACACCGCCGCGTTCGGTGCGGTCGTGGGTTCTCGTACCGGTCGGTCGACGGCGACCTGATCACGGGCGATGCCCGGGCAGAGATCGAGGCGCTGGCGATCCCGCCGGCGTGGTCCGACGTGTGGATCTCGCCGGAACCCGATTCGCACATCCTCGCGACCGGTGTCGACCAGGCGGGTCGCAAGCAGTACCTGTACCACCCCCGCTGGCGGGCCGCCGCGGACGCTGCGAAGTTCCGTCGCCTCGCCGAGTTCGACACCGGGTTGGTCGCCCTGCGCCGCCGGGTGCTGAGCGACCTGCGCGGTCCACTCGACCGTCAGGACACCCAGGCGGCGCTCGTCACCCGCATCCTCGACCACACCCTGATCCGCATCGGTTCGCGGCGCTACGCCGACGAGAACGACACGTACGGCGCGACCACGCTGCTCGTCGATCACGTCGACATCGACGGATCGACGGTGCGGCTCGCATTCCCGGCCAAGGGCGGCCACGAGCACGAGGCGGTGGCGGAGGACGGGCTGCTGGCGCGCCGCCTCGGCGCGCTCGTCGAGCGGCTCGACGGCGGCGATCCGATCTTCCATGACGACGACGGCCGGCCGATCTCGCGTCAGACCGTCAACGACTACATCGAGGGCCACTCCGGCGGCCGCTTCACCGCCAAGGACTTCCGGACCTGGGGTGCTTCCGCCGAAGTGACGGGCGCCTTGGCGGTCGAGCCAGGGGACGTCGGCGGTCCCGAGCGGGTCGTACGCGAA
>JBFHJC010000115.1:0-10048 GCA_041596155.1 Ilumatobacter sp.
GCTTCCTCGGCGGCGCGATCGTGGCGCTGGCCGGCCTGACCCTGCTGTGGCAGTTCGTCGTGGCGTCACCCGCCGAGCGCGTGCCCGAGGTTCACGCGTCGAAGAACTCCGCCTTCGCGAAGCGATGGCGACGGGCGACGAACGCTGACGGGAACGCGTCGACGCGCCGGTTGAGCTGCTCGACGCGGGTGTTGTAGAAGCGCCGCGCAGCGGCGATGCGGTCTTCGGTCGTCGCCAGATCGGACTGCAGCCGGAGGAAGTTCTGCTGCGCGTCGAGCGCCGGGTAGCGCTCGCGCAGCGCGAGCACGTCGGCGATGGCCGCAGCGAGCGGGGGTTCGAGGTCGCTCGCGTCGGCCGGAGTGTGCGGGGCCGCGACAGCGGCGTCGTTCCGCCGGGCGAGCTCGACGAGCAGGGCGCGCTCGTGGTCGGCGGCCGCCTCGACCTCGGCGATCAGCAGTGGCACGAGGCGGTGTCGCCGGTCGAGCTCGGTCTCGACGTCTGCCCAGCTGGCGGCGACGTCGTTGCGGGCCGCGACCAGCCGGGTGTGCGAGACCCACCATGCCCCGGGCACCAGCAGCAGTCCGACGACGACCAGCGCGACGATGTTCTGCGGGTTCATCGGCCGTACAGGTCGGTGAGGACGGTGGGGAACTGGTGGCGGGCCGACTGCGCCCAGGCGAGCAAGCCCGGAAGCGACTCGACGTCGAGCTGGTCGCAGAAGCAGAGCAGCCAGGTTCCGCCGAACTCGAACGTGACGGCGCCGCGCCCGCTGGCGGGCGACAGCATCCAGGCGACCGTGGCGGGGTCGAGCAGGGTGACGGCGAAGCGCTCGTCGTCGCAGCGCACCCGGTACCGATCGTTGAACTCGGGCGACTCGAGCTCGATGTCGCGCATGCCGACCGCCCGCTTGAGCTTCGACCACCAGTCCTCGCTCGAGATGACGAGGTGCGGTGCGCGGAACGGCACCTGCACGAGCGCCACGCTGCGGCGATGCGTCGTCGAGTGCTCACCCGATCCGGTCGTGTACTCGTACTGGAAGACCGAATCTTCCTCGCGGGCGCGCCACATCTGGGCCGTCACCTTCTTGCCGCGGCCGTCGTCGAAGAGGTCGAAGTCGAGCGGGGGCGGCTGCTTCGTCGCCACGTCGACCTCGAGGCCATGGCGAGCCGCGACGGCGCGCCAGCGGGCGTGCACCCGGCGCTGGTACTCGCGGTAGGCGAAGAACGCGCCGAATGCGGCGAAGGCGACGAGCACGAACGGCAGGATCGGGGTCATCGCCGAGACCTCGGTTCCGCCTGCACGACCGCGACGCTAGTCGCACCGCCGGGGCCGGCGGTCAGGTCGCGCAGTACCCTCGGCGCCATGAGCAGCGACACCCCATCCGGCGTCAGCGCCGGCGTCAGCGTCGACATCAAGCCGCGGTCGCGCGACGTCACTGACGGCATCCAGAAGGCGGCGTCGCGGGCGATGCTGCGCGCCGTCGGTCTGACCGACGACGACTGGGACAAGCCTCAAGTCGGCATCGCCTCGTCGTGGAACGAGATCACGCCGTGCAACATGTCGATCCGCCGTCTCACCGACGCCGCCAAGGACGGGGTGCGGCGCGCCGGTGGCGTGGCGCTCGAGTTCGGCACGATCACCGTGTCGGACGGCATCTCGATGGGGCACGAGGGCATGCGGGCGTCGCTGGTGAGCCGGGAGATCATCGCCGACTCCGTCGAGGCCGTGATGCACGGCGAGCGCCTCGACGGCCTCGTGGCGACCGGCGGCTGCGACAAGTCGATGCCGGGGATGATGATGGCGATCGCCCGTCTCGACCTGCCGGCGGTGTTCGTCTACAACGGTTCGATCCTGCCCGGCTACCTGAACGGCAAGGCGCTCGACATCACGTCGGTGTTCGAGGCGGTGGGCGCCTGCGCCACCGGCGCGATCACCGAGGACGAGCTGCACGCGATCGAACGCAACGCCTGCCCGGGCGAGGGCGCCTGCGGCGGGATGTTCACCGCCAACACGATGAGCTCGATCGGGGAGGCGCTCGGCCTGTCACTGCCGGGCTCGGCGTCGCCGCCGGCGGTCGATCGTCGGCGCGAGGACGACGCCCGCCGCGCCGGAGCCGCGGTCGTCGAGATGCTGCGCACCGGGCTGCGCCCCCACGACATCCTCACCAAGGGCGCGTTCGAGAACGCGATCGCGCTCGCCAACGCGCTCGGAGGGTCGACCAACGCCGTGCTCCACCTGCTGGCGATCGCCAACGAGGCCGGCATCGAGCTCCACCTCGACGACTTCAACAAGGTGGCCTCGCGGGTACCGCACATCGCCGACATGAAGCCGGGCGGCAAGTTCCACATGACCGACCTCGACCGGATCGGCGGCGTGCCGGTGGTGCTCAAGCACCTGCTCGAGGAAGGGCTCCTACACGGTGACGAGATGACGGTGACCGGCAGGACGATGGCCGAGAATTTGGCCGAGATCGACCCGCCGGGTCCCGACGGCACCGTCGTGCATCCGATGTCCGCGCCGATCAACGCCGAGGGCGGCCTGAACGTGCTGACCGGCTCGCTGGCCCCGAACGGCTCGGTGGTGAAGGTCGCCGGGTTGTCGAAGGAGCAGCGCTCGTTCGAGGGACCGGCGCGCGTGTTCGACGGCGAGGACGGCGCGATGGCGGCGGTGCTCGGCGGCGAGATCGAGCCCGGCACGGTGATCGTAATCCGATACGAGGGGCCGAAGGGCGGCCCGGGGATGCGCGAGATGCTCGCGATCACCGGTGCGCTCAAGGGCGCCGGGCGGGGGAGCGATTGCGCCCTGATCACCGACGGCCGATTCTCGGGCGGGACGTGGGGGTTCTGCATCGGCCATGTCGCGCCCGAGGCGGTTGACGGCGGTCCGATCGCGTTCGTGCGCGACGGCGACCGCATCAAGATCGACGTGCCGACGCTGACGCTCGACTTGCTGGTCGACGACGACGAGCTGGCCCGGCGTCGCGACGAGTGGGCCGGCCCGCCGCCGGCCCGCTACACGACGGGCGTCTTGGCGAAGTACGCCAAGCTCGCCCAAGGCGCCGAGCTCGGCGCCATCACCAACATCACCTGACTCGTCCTTCCTTCATGTCGCGCTGAACCCCCGCATGCCGGGGTGAGCGCGACATGAACGACGGACTCGAGTGGCTCGGGATTCGGTGTTGTCCGGACCTGGTCCACCGTCCCCGGCGGTGTGCAACCTAGGGTCGTGGGGATGGCGACGCTGCGGCGCAATGGCGCGACGAACGTCCTCGCCTCGATCGTGGGGTGGGTGATCGTCGCGTTGGTCGTCTACTGGCTGCTCGGCGCGGTGATCGGCACGATCCGGTTCCTCGTCCGGTTCCTCGTGTGGGCCGTCGTGCTCGGTGCCCTGCTGACGCTCTACTTCAGCCTGAGATCGCCCGGCGACGACTGACGGCGGCGAGCGCGAGGCGCCAGCCGACGATCGCGAGGCCGAGGAACGCGGTCGCGACGATCACGAACGAGGTGGCGGTGCCGCGATCCCAGGCCACCCGTCGCAGGACCATCCCTGCCAGCACGGCGATCGGCCAGATCGCGACGCCGGCGAGCACGGCGGTGGGCCACCGCCATGCCCGCACGACCAGCCATGCCACGGCGAGGCCGATCAGGAACGGCGCCGCCGTCGAGAGGACGCTCAGGAACGCGCCGTCCTCGTCGTGGGTGCGCCGGCCGAGGGCGGCGAACAGGACGACGGCGAAGACGTCGAGCCCGACGGCGAGGGGGAGGCGGCGCTCGTCGTTCACCCGACCAGTCTGCCGCCGTGACGCGCCGATGGGCGGCGGCCGACTCGAGCCGACCGCCGCCCATCGGGCGGGATCACCCGTCGCAGGACACCTTCGGGTTGAAGGCGACCAGCTCGCCGGCCGGGTTGTGCGCGTACAGCCAGACGTGGAGGTCGTAGTGCACGGGCATTCCCGGCTCGTGGCCCGGCATGGGCCCGTCGAGCGCGTACCGGTCGAACAGCGTCGGCCGGTCGGTGTCGGTCGTGAGGTCCTGGTCCGCATCGGCGACGAAGTACTCGACGGCGCCCAGGCGCAGGCGTCCGTGCCGGTCGGGGACGTACACCAGGATCTCAGGGGTTGCCGGGTCGACGACGGTGTCGGAGGCGTGGCCCGGGTGGAGGTAGTGGTAGCCCATGCCGCCGAGCTCCGGGTGCTCGGCGCAGCCGCCGGCCGGCACGTAGCCGGCGGCGAGCGCCGCGTCGAGGCTGCGGAACTGCTTCGTCGCAGCGCGGATGGTGTTGCGCTCGTGGGCGCTCAGCGTCGGTGCGCCGGCGGTCGCCGAGCCGGCCGTGAGCGAGATCGCGAGGGTGGCGGCGAGGGCGCCGAGGGCGCGTCGGGTGCGGGTCGTGTTCATGGATGGTCCTTCCGTCGGTGATGGATCGGGTGGGTTCGGGCGGTCAGTCGAGGGGGGCCGGAGGCGGGCCGAGGACCTCGATGCCGTGTTCCGCACAGACCTGGGCGACGTGGCCGGGGGAGATGTCGCCGGGCGCCGGCATGGAGGGGAGAGCGGTGGGGTCGCCGAGCGCGGCGACGAAGCGGTCGAAGCTCGGGGCCGACCGGCGGCCGGCGGTGACGGTGAGGAAGCGCGCCGTCGCCGACTCGACCTGGAAGACGTGCGGGACGCCGTGCGGCAGGGAGACGACGCTGCCGGTCTCGGCCCAGACGGGGTCGTCACCGACGTCGAGCCGGATGCGGCCGTCGATGACGTACATCACCTCGTCCTCCTCGCGGTGGACGTGCAGCGGGGGTCCGAAGCCGCGGGGTGCGGAGAACTCGACGGCACTCATGCCGGTGGTCGACTCGCCGGCGGCGACCTTCACCGTGGCGAGGTGGTTGAGGAAGTGGAAGTGGTCGCCCTCACCCGCCGGTACGGCGAGGAGCTGTTCGATCGTCGGTGCGGTGGCATTGGTCATGCCGTCACGATGACGACGGGCCTTTCGAAAGCCTTTCGACCGCCATGAACAGGGCTCCCTGGCCCGTGGTCGCCCGATTTGGGAGACTGGTTCGGGATTGGGGGTCTCGGTGGAGTGTTCCGGCTGCGGCCATGTGAACCGCGAGGGGGCGAGGTTCTGTGCGCAGTGCGCGACCTCGCTCGCGGTGCCCTGCGCGACGTGCGGGTCGGAACTGAGCCCGGCGGCGCGGTTCTGCGATCAGTGCGGGACGCCGGTCGAGGGGTCGGGAGATGGCCGCTCTCGGTCGGACGGGCCGGCGCGCAAGGTGGTGACCGTGCTGTTCGCCGATCTCGTCGGATCGACGCCGTTCGGCGAGCGGGTCGACGCCGAGTCGGCGCGCGACGCGATGGCCGAGTACCACGAACTGGCGCGGGCGGCGATCGAGGGTGCCGGCGGCACAGTCGCCAAGTTCATCGGCGACGGGGTGATGGCCGTGTTCGGCGTGCCCGACACGGCCGAGGACGACGCCGACCGGGCGGTCTTGGCGGGGCTGGCGCTGCAGCGCGGCTTCGAACCGATGCGGGGCCGAATCGCGCGCCGACACGGCGTCGAGCTCGGTCTCCGGGTCGGCGTCAACACCGGCGAGATCGTGCTCGCGGACGGCGACGCCGATCTCGTCGGCGATGAGATCAACACCGCCGCCCGGATCGAGGCGGCGTGCACGCCGGGCGACGTCCTCGTCGGCGAGGACACCTGGCGGCTGACGCGCTCGCACGTGCGCTACGAGGTGCTCGGCGAGGTCGCCGTACCCGGGAAGGCCGAGCCCGTGGCGACCTTCCGGGTCGTCGCCGACGAGGGCGGCGACGAGGACGGGTCGACACCGTTCGTCGGTCGCTCGGCCGAACTGGACCGGCTGCGTGGTGTGTTCGACGAGGCGGTCGAGATGCGCTCGGCGAGACTGGCGACGATCGTCGGTGCGCCCGGCGTGGGCAAGACCCGCCTCGCCCGGGAGTTCGGGGCCTCGCTGCCGGACGGCGCTCGTGTCGTCGAGGTCCGGTGCGAGCGCACGGGGACCACGGCGTTCGCACCCGTCGCCGACCTGCTGCGCGCGGTGACCGAGATCGGCGAGCACACCGATCCCGAGGTGGTCGCGGACGGGTTGGTCGCGCTGGTCGGGGAGCTCGACGACGCCGAGCGGGTGGTCGAGGTGCTGGCGAGCTTCGTCGGTGCCGCGCCGGTGCGCTCGACCGAGGAGGCGTTCCTCGCCGTGCGACGTCTCGTCGAGTCGCTCGGCCGACGCCGATCACTCGTCCTGATCGTCGATGACATCCAGTGGGCCGAACCGCTCTTCCTCGACCTGCTCGAGCATCTCGCGGAGTGGGTGCACGACGCACGGGTCGCGATGGTGGCGCTGGCCCGCCCCGAGCTGCGCGAGCTGCGGCCGACGCTGACCGAGGCAGGACGCCTCGTCGCCACTGCGATCGGCCTCGACGGGCTCGATCCGGCGTCGACGTCCGAGCTCGCGGCCCGGCTGCTCGGAGCGACGTCGTTGCCGACCGAGCTGGTGGCGCGGCTGCCGGCGTCGACGGAAGGCAACCCGTTGTTCGTTCGCGAGCTGATGCGGATGCTCGTCGACGACGGCGTGATCGAGCGCGACGGCGACGACTGGCAGCTGACGATCGAAGCCGACGCCGTGGAGGTCCCGCCGACGATCCAGTCGCTGCTGGCGGCCCGGCTCGACCGGATGCCGCCCGCCGAGCGACGGCTCGTCGAGCTGGCGTCGGTGGTCGGCCCGGAGTTCGCGCTCGGTGCCGTGGCAGCGATCTCGGAGGCCGATCCGGCCGTCCTTCGGACGTCGCTCGACCGGCTGCGTCGTCGGG
This sequence comes from Ilumatobacter sp., assembly GCA_041596155.1. Classification (GTDB taxonomy): domain Bacteria; phylum Actinomycetota; class Acidimicrobiia; order Acidimicrobiales; family Ilumatobacteraceae; genus Ilumatobacter. The sequence continues at coordinate 6,813 of JBFHJC010000115.1, forward strand.
AGCTGGTCGACCCGACCGGGCTGTACTGGGGCGACGAGCCGATCTTCCGGTTCCACCACGTGCTGATCCGCGACGCGGCCTATCGCCGGTTGCTGAAGCGGACCCGGGCCGATCTGCACCTGCGTGTCGGAGACTGGACCGAGCGGACCGCCGCCGAACTGCCCGGTGAGCACGAGGTCGCGATCGCCCATCACTACGAGCAGGCCCACGAGTATCGACGCCAGCTCGACGACGTCGACGACACGATCGCCGCGATCGGCCGGCGGGCGGCCGAGCTGTTCGCGACGGCCGCGCAGCGGGCGTTGGCGCGCGACTACTTGGCGACCGCCGCCTCGCTGGCCGAACGGGCGCTGGCGCGGGTCGGCGACGGCGACCCGCTGGTGCCGCCGATGCTGATCGTGGCGTGCGAGGCGTCGATGGCGCTCGGTGACGTCGGACGGGCCCGTCCGCTGGTCGAGCGGCTGCGCGGGCTGGTCGACGGCGACCGGTCGTTGGCGGCGTGGGCGCGATCGTTCGAGGCGCAGATCACGATGCTGACCGAGCCCGAGCGGCTGCACGAGGCCGACGAGTGGGCCGACGACGCGGCGACGACCTTCGACGACCTCGGTGACGAGGCGGGGGTCGCGAAGGCGCGGCTCGTGCGGGCGGGCGCGCTGGCACGCCTCGGGCAGATCGGTCGCTGTGAGGCCGAGCTCGACCGGGCGTTGACCGCGGCGCGATCGGCGGGTGATCGACGACGGGTGGCGGCCGTGCTGGGGGCCGCGCCGGTCGCGGCGCTGTGGGGGCCGAGCCCGATCCCGCGCGCCGGCGGCCGGTGCCTCGACGTGATCCGGCTGCTGCGGATCACGACCGGCTCGCCGGCGGTCGAGGCGACGTCGGTGCGCTGTCAGGCGGTCCTCGAGGCCCTGCGCGGCCGGTTCGAGACGGCGCGGTCGATGTTGGCCGACGCTCGCGCGACGGTCGAGGAGCTCGGCCTGCGCCACGCCCTCAACGAGACCGATCTGTACACGGGGATCGTCGAGCTGCTGGCCGGCGACCCGGTGGCGGCCGAGGCGCCGCTGCGGTCGGCGTACCACGGTCTCGGGAGGTTGGGGATCGGCGCCGATGCCGGTCAAGCGGCCGCATACCTGGCGCGGGCGCTGCTGCAGCAGGGCCGGATCGACGAGGCCGAGGAGCTGGCCGCCGAGAGCGCCGAGCTCGCCGGCGAGAACCCGCAGACCGCGATCGCGGCCCGGACAGCGCAAGCCGAGATCCTGGCGGCGCGCGGCCGGTTCGACGAGGCCGTGGCGGTGGCGACCGAGGCGGTGGCGCGGGCTGAGGGCACCGACATCGTCGTCGACCACGCCCAGGCGAGCGCCGTGCTGGCGCAGGTGGCGGGCCAGGCGGGCGATGCGGCGCTGGCCGGGCGGGCCGCATCGGCGGCGAAGGCGCTGTACGAGCAGAAGGCGGCGACGGTCGCGACGAACCTGCCGTCGGGGCCGAGCCGATCGATCCCGCGCGACCGGTGGAACCGCGCCGCGCGACTGTCGGCGGAGTGGACGGCGCTGTGGCTCACCGACGAGGACGAGCACTTCCGCCGCATGACCGACGACGTGCGGGCGTCCGACCACAGGTCGATGCTGTCGCTCGAGTTGCGGGGCCGCGACCAGGCGCGCGCCGCGTTCGCGGGCGTCGACCCGCGCGGCACCGGCCGGTTGGAGTTCGAGGTCGTCGTCACGCGTGGCGAGAACCTGGTGCTCGCGTCGTGCACGTTGACGTGGGGACGTGGACGAGACGGTCCGGTCGTCGAGTTCCTCGGCCTGCAGCGATGGAACGGCGATCGGTGCGACGTCGCGCTCACCTTCGACATCGACGATCTCGATGCGGCGATGACCGAGCTCGATCGTCTCCACCGCGAAGCCGGCGGCGACGACCACGAGCCGTGGAACGAGGCGGACCGACTCGCGCGCCTGCACATCCGGGAGGTCGTCGATCCCGCGGTCGACGGTTGGCAGGAGCGCCTCCACCCGGACACGGTCTCGGAAGACCGGCGCCCGATCGTCGGGTACCGGACCGAGGGTCGTGACGAGACCCTCCGCCTCTGGGGTCGAGCGGCGCTCGACGAGGAGTACGACCTCCACCTCGAGACGATCGCCTCCCGGGGAGATCATCTCGTCCTGTACCGCCTCAACTTCGTCGCCGAGTCGATCGAGGTCGACTTCCTCCACCTCGAGCGCTGGACCGACGGTCGGAACGACCTGCTGGTCCGCTTCGGCCTCGACCAGCTCGGCGACGCCGTCGAGGAGCTCGGTCGGCTGTACCTGGAGGAGCTCGGCGACTCGATCGAGGGGCTCCGGATGACCGAGTTCACGTGGCTGTGTGAACGGATCGCCGCGGGCGATGTCGACGCCTTGGCGCACCGGCTCGATCGGGATTTCGTGATGCGTGACCACCGCCCACTCGGCTGGGGTGAGCTCGATGGATCGGGGCTCCTCGAGCGGATCCGCTCGATCGGCGAGCGGCCCGGCGAGGCCCTAATCTATCCGGAGCGCATCGTGCGAACCGACGACGTCATCTCGAGCTGCTGGGCGCAGCGGATGGTGATCACGTCGCCCGACGGGGTGCAGCAGGAGTCGCGGAGCACGACGCTGTCGCTCTGGGACCCGCACACCGGGCTCTGGACGCTGCTGGAGCAGTACGACGAGGGCGAGCTCGATCGGGCTGCGGCGCGCTTCGACGGGTTGATCGCGGCGCGGGGCCCGGTCCTGACCAACGACGTCACGGTTCGCTCGATGCTCTTGAACCACGCCCTTCGGCGCGGCGACGCCGAGCTCGCGGCCCGGGCGGCCGGCGATGCCGAGTTCGTCGACGAGGACGGCGAGCCGTTCGCCCCGTTCGCCGCCGAGCGGCGCCAGGTGGTGGCGGTGCGCGGTGAGCGGCTGGCGCTGGTGCAGGTCAGCGGGCCGGGCCACGCGTTCGGACTCGAGGAGCTCGCCGAGGACGGCCGACTGGCGTCGGTGCGGCGGTTCGCCTCCGACCGGTTGATCGAGGCGGTCACCCATCTCGACCGACGTTGGCTGGAGATCGAGGGCGACTCGATGCCGGAGGCGGCTCGTGTCGTCGCTCGCTACCGGATCGCCCAGAACGAGCACGATCTCGACGCGCTCGAGGAGCTGCTCGCCGACCACCACCGACTCGCGGAGCATCGAGCGTTCGGGTGGCCGGCGCTCGACCGCGCCGGCGTGTTGCGGGCCGCC
>JBFHJC010000116.1:0-9980 GCA_041596155.1 Ilumatobacter sp.
CGACGCCGGCGACCGGCAGTTCGGCACCGGTAGTTAGTGCGCCGCACGTGGCGGCGCTGATGTAGCGCCCGCCCTCCCGGAGCGGCGGGCGCCCACCGTGCCCACGCGATGCGGTTGCGTTCCCATCACGTGAGAAGTCGGGAGAGCGCGTCGACGTAGGGCTGGGGGTCCTCGTCGACCGCTTCGCCGTAGAGCTTGACCTTCGGCTCGGTGCCGCTCGGGCGGATCTGCACCCGCACGCCGCCGTCGAGCTCGAAGCGCAGCAGGTCGGCCTCGGGGTACTCCTCGGTCGCGACCACCTGGCGACCGCCGATCTCCGACGGCGGGTCGGCGCGCAGCTCGGCGACCTTGGCGGCGGCGTCCTCGGGTGGCATCCGGACCGACGCGTCGGCGAGGCGGTGGCGGCCGAACCGGGCGGCGATGTCGTCGAGCCACTCCTGCAGCGTGCGGCCGTCGTGGGCGGCCACCGCGGCCACCTCGGCGAACAGCACGGCGGCGGTGATGCCGTCCTTGTCGAGCGGCCGATCGGTCACGAGGTATCCGAGCGCCTGCTCGTAACCGAGCACGAACCGCAGCTCGGGCCGGTCGAGGACCGCCCTTGCGATCCACTTGAAGCCGGTGAACGTCTCGGCGACGTGGACGCCGTGAGCCGCCGCCATCTTGCCGAGGAGCGACGACGACACGAGCGTCGTCACCACGAGGCGGTCGTCGCCATCGCCGTTGGCGAGCAGGTGGTCCGCGAACAGCCAGCCGATCTCGTCGCCGCCGAGGCGGCGCCAGCTCCCGTCGGGCTGCGGGATCGCGGCTCCGAGCCGGTCGGCGTCGGGGTCGTTGGCGATCGCAGCGTGGGCGCCAGAGCGTCGGGCGAGGTCGATCACCAGGTCCATCGCGCCGGGCTCCTCCGGATTGGGGAAGCTCACGGTCGGGAACCGGCCGTCAGGCTCGAACTGCTCGCCGACGACGGCCGGCGCAGGGAGTCCGGCAGCGTCGAACGCTCTCATCACGACCTCGCCCCCGACGCCGTGCATAGCGGTGTACGCGACCGGAACCCCGGCGACGTCGGGCCGCCGACGCACGCCGGGCGCCGCCGCCACGTACGCGTCGACCAGCTCGTCGCCGAGCGTCGAGATCAACCCGTCGTCGTCAGCCAGCGCGACGTCGGTCGGGTCGACGTCGTCGATGCACGCCGAGATCCCGACGTCGTGCGGGGGCACGATCTGGGCGCCGTCGCCCAGGTACACCTTGTAACCGTTGTCGGCGGGCGGGTTGTGGGAGGCCGTGACCACCACCCCAGCAGCCGCGTCGAGCTCGGTGATCGCCCAGGCGAGCACCGGGGTCGGCACGAGCCGGTCGAACACCTTGGCCGGGATGCCGGCGGCCGCCATCACGCGGGCGGTGTCGGCCGCGAACAGGTCGCTCTTGCGTCGAGCGTCGAAGCCGATCACCACCCCGCGGTCGCGGGCTCGCGGATCGGTGTCGAGCAGATACCGGGCCAGCCCGGCGGCCGCCTGACGGACGACGAGCCGGTTCATCCGCAGCGGACCGGCGCCGACCTCGGCTCGCAGGCCAGCGGTTCCGAAGTGGAGACGGCCATCGAAGCGGGCCGCGAGCTCGTCGCCCCCGGCATCGATCAGCTCGCGCAGTTCGGCGCGGATGTCGTCGTCGGGCTCGGCTGCGAGCCACGCCTCCGCCATGGTGTGGACGTCGTCGAGGTTCCCGTCGGTCGCGTCGGTCGTCGTCATTCCACCAGCGTACGCAGCTCGACGAGGGGCCGAGGTCCGACGTGGGAGATCACCTCGGCCGCCGCGATCGAGCCGAGCCGCCCACACTCGGGCAGCGGCCGCCCGCTCGTGATGCCGTGGAGAAAGCCCGCTGCGTACAGATCGCCGGCTCCGGTCGTGTCGATCACCTTCCTGACCGGCACGGCGGGCACCTCGATCGTCTCGCCCGGTGTCACGATGATCGAGCCGCGCGCACCGACGGTGATCGCCGCGAACTCGCAGTGGCGACGCAGCTCGGCGACCGCTGCATCGAACGTCTCGGCCTCGTACAGCGCGATCAGTTCCGCCTCGTTGCCGAACAGCAGGTCGACCTCGTCGTCGACCAGCGACAGGAAGTCGTCGCGATGGCGGTCGACGCAGAACGAATCCGAGAGCGTGAGCGACACGATCCGGCCGGCGTCGTGGGCGACACGAGCAGCGTGACGGAACGCCTGCTTGGCCTCGTCGCGGTCGAACAGGTACCCCTCCATGTAGAGCACGCTCCCGCCCGCGATCGTCGCGTCGTCGACGTCGGACACGCACAGCTCGCTCGACGCACCGAGGTAGGTGTTCATGGTGCGCTCGGCGTCGGGCGTGACCACGATGATCGACCGGCCGGTGGGCACGTCGGCGTCGAGCGCACCCGGCCGGAAGCGGACGCCGACGGCGAGCAGATCGTGGCCGAACACCTGGCCGAGCTCGTCGTCGCTGACCTTGCCGATGTACGCCGCCCGTCCACCGAAGCTGGCGACGCCGCACATCGTGTTCGCCGCCGATCCCCCGCTCATCTCGACCGCGGAGCCGAGGGCGCGATAGAGATGGACGGCCCGATCGGTGTCGATCAGGCTCATCCAGCCCTTGACGAGGCCGTGCTGATCGAGGAAGTCGTCGGTCGCGTGGGCGATCACGTCGACCAGGGCGTTGCCGATCCCGACGACCGCGTACACCGCATCGCTGACGAAGCGCGCAGGGTCGTAGCCGGAGACTGGCACGGGTCGGCACGCTACCGCGCCGACTGCCGGTTCGGCGCCGACCGATTACCATCCCGCCAGTGACGCTCGACCCCCACCGGCTGCCACGCCACACGATCCCGGAACGCTACGACCTCATCCTCGAGCCCGATCTGGACGCCGCGTCGTTCAACGGATCCGTCGAGATCACGCTCACCACCCGCGAGGCGACCGAGCAGCTCGTGTTGAACGCGGCCGAGCTGGCGATCGTGTCGTGCGAGCTGGACGGCTCGCCGGTGCCGTTCGAACTCGACGACGGCGACGAGCGCCTGTTCGTCCGCCCCGACGGCGGCGTCGCGGTCGGCGGCCATGTGCTGTCGATCGCCTTCGAAGGAGTGCTCAACGACCGGCTGCGCGGCTGGTACCGCAGCACCTACCGCGACGCCGCGGGCGAGCAGCGCGTCATCGCGACCAGCCAGATGCAGTCGACCGACTGCCGGCGGGCCTTCCCGTGCTGGGACGAACCCGATTTCAAGGCGGTGTTCGGCGTCACGCTCGTGGTCGAACCCGACCTGCTGGCGATCTCGAACGGGCGCGAGGTCGAGCGCACCCCGCGCGCCGGCGGCAAGGAGGCGATCCGCTTCGCCGACACGATGGTGATGAGCTCGTATCTGGTGGCGTTCGTCGTCGGGCCGCTCGAAGCGACCGAGTGGGTCGACGTCGGCGGCGTGCCGATCCGCATCGTCCACGTGCCCGGCAAGGGTGGTCTCACGGGCTTCGGGCTCGAGACCGCGGCGTTCTGCCTGCGGTGGTTCCAGGACTACTACGACATCCCCTACCCGAGCGACAAGGTCGACCTCGTGGCGCTGCCCGACTTCGCGGCCGGCGCCATGGAGAACCTCGGCTGTATCACGTTCCGCGAGAACCTGCTGCTGGTCGACCCCGAGCGGTCCACCCAGCTCGAACGCCAGCTCGTCGCCGACGTCGTCGCCCATGAGCTCGCCCACATGTGGTTCGGCGACCTCGTCACGATGCGCTGGTGGAACGGGATCTGGCTGAACGAGGCCTTCGCCACGTTCATGGAGATCGCGGCGTGCGACGCCTTCCGTCCCGAGTGGCAGCGCTGGACGAGCTTCGGGCTCGAGCGCAGCGTCGCGTTCGACACCGACTCGCTGACGTCGACGCGCCCCGTCGAGTACGAGGTGCGGTCACCGGCCGACGCCGAGGGCATGTTCGACGTGCTCACGTACCAGAAGGGCGGCGCGCTGCTCCGCATGCTCGAGCAGTACCTCGGCGGCGAGCGGTTCCGGGCCGGCGTGAGCCACTACCTGCGCACCCACGCCTACGCCAACACCGACACCGGCGACCTGTGGGACGCCATCGAGCACACCTCGGGCGAGCCCGTGCGCCGCATGATGGACTCGTGGATCTGGCAGCCGGGGTTCCCGCTGGTGTCAGCCGAGGCCGATGGCGACGAGCTCGTGCTCAGCCAGCGCCGGTTCGGCTTCGACGCGGAGGCGGCCGATCCGACGACCTGGGTCGTGCCCGTCGGCATCCGCCAGGGCGCCGCGACCGAACAGGCGCTGCTCGACGGCCCGGAGCTGCGGTTGCCGCTCGGCGACGACCCGATGATCGTCAACGCCGGCGGCGCAGGGTTCTTCCGGGTCGCCTACGACGACGAGCTCCGGGGCCGGATCACGTCCGACGTCATCGCCTCGATGAGCACCCTCGAGCGCTTCAACCTGGTCGACGACGCGTGGAGCGCCGTCGTCGCCGGCCGCATGGACGTCGTCGGCTACGTCGACCTGGTCACCAGGTTCGCCGACGAACGCGAGCTGGGCGTGTGGCAGAGCATCGCCGCCGGGTTGCGGGCCGTCCGCCGGTTGCTCGACGACGACGAGGCCGCGGTCGCCGGATTCCGGCAGCGCCTCGTCGGGCTGGCCAAGCCGGTGCTCACGGAGCTGGGTGACCCCGACCCGGACGAGACCGACCTCACAGCCCGGCTGCGCGGCCTGCTGCTCGCCCTCGTGGCCGTGCAGGGTCGCGACGACGAGGCGCAGGCCCGCGCACGCGCCATCTACGCGGACTGGAGCGACGATCCCACCGCGGTCGACGCCGAGTTGGCGGCGGCTGCGACCGCCGTGATCGCAGCGACCGGCGACGCCGACGACTACGAGCGGCTCCACCGGGTCGCGATGTCGGAGGCGACCCCGCAGGTGCAGCTCCGCCACTTGTACCTGCTCGCCGAGTTCGACGACGCCGAGCTGATGCGGCGCACGTGCGAGCTGGCGCTCTCCGACGCCGTGAAGTCGCAGAACGCGCCGTTCCTGCTGCGCGGCTGCATCGGCAACCGCCGCTTCGGCGCCCAGGCGTGGGAGTTCGTGCGCCGACACTGGGACGACGTCAACGCCCGCTTCCCGCGCAACACGATCGTGCGCACGATCGAGACGGTGCGCGATCTCGATCGACCCGACCAGGTCGCCGACGTGCAGGCGTTCTTCGCCGAGCATCCGATCGAGCAGGCGGTCAAGACGCTCGAGCAGGTGCTCGAGCGTCAGCGTGTCAACGCCGAGCTGCGCGGCCGCGAGGCCGAACGGGCTCGCGCCGCGTTCGCGACCGGCTGATCGCAGCCATTTTTCGACTTTCTCACCCGTTCGGCTTGCGTTTCGCTGTATTTAGTACTAAAACTGTACCCGTCTCCTCCTCTCCGAAAGGAACCAACAATGAAACGAGCACTCACCACCTTGGCCCTGGCGGTGGCCGCGATCGGGCTGTCATCGGGCAGCGCGCTCGCTGACGAGCACGTCAGCATCACCCTCGTGCACGGCATCCCCGGAGCCACCGTCGACGTCGCCGTCGGTGGCGACGTCCTCCTCGAGGGCTTCGAGCCGGGCGACACCCAGGACCTCACCGCGTTCGCCGGCCAGACCCTCGCCGACATCGAGGTCCGCGCCGCCGGCACCGAAGACGCCGTCATCTCGGTTCCCGAGCTGGCCGTGCCCGCCGAGGGCACCTTCCTGGTGGTCGCCCACCTGGACGCCGACGGCGCCCCCACGATCTCGCCCTTCGAGCTCGACGACTCGCCCACCGCCGACGGACAGGGTCGGGTGACGGTGATCCATGCCGCAGCCGCCCCGGCGGTCGACCTGGTCGTGGGCGATGCTCGCCCGATCGAGAACGCCGCCAACGGCGCCCAGGCAGCGCTCGACCTGCCGGCCGGCCGTGTCGAGGGCGCCCAGCTGGCCCCGACCGGGGGCGACCCGATCATCGACGTGCCCGCCGTCGACATCGTGGCCGGCACCAACCTCGCCGTCCTCGCCGTCGGCTCGCTCGAGGACGACTCGTTCACGTTCCTCACCCAGTCGGTCGAGGTCGGCGTCGAGGCCGGCGCTGCCGGTGACGGCACGCCGGCACCGACGGCGGTCAACACCGGCAACGTGACCGACAGCGGTGCCGACCTGGCCCTTCTCGCGGCCGCCGGTGGGCTCTTCTTGCTGGGTGGCGGGGCGTTCGCCCTCCGCCGCCGCGGCGTGACCGCCGGAGATCCCCCAACCCCATGCGACGCAGCGCCCGACCCTTCGCCGAACGGCGTCCGGGTCGGGCGCTGCTCGCGGTCGGGGTCGCCGCCATCGCCGCGCGGGGCGTGCTCGCCGTGTCGGCGTTCGGCGGCGGTTCCGGTGCCGGCGACGCCGTGCTCGAGGTCACCGACGCCACCGCGCCCGCGCCGCCGAGCACCGTGGCCCCGCTCGCCCCCGCGATCGAGAAGCCCGCTGCTCGGCCGACCATGACGACGATTCCCGCGGTGGCGCCGACCACCGTCGACCACGCGGGCTCACTCCGCGATCTGCTCGGCGAGGCCGGTTCCGCGGTTCCCCAGCCGCTCGAGCCGCTGCTCGCGCCGGTCGGCCTGCGGATCGACGAGATCTTCGTCGACGACCCGGTCCGTCCGGTCGGCCTCGAAGACGACGGCCAGCTCGAGGTGCCCGGCGCGACCGAGATCGGCTGGTACCGGTACGGCGCCGCCCCCGGCCGACCGGGCGCCACCGTGCTGGCGGCCCACGTGACGTGGAACGGCGATCAGGGCCCGTTCCTGAACCTCGGCGCCGTCGAACCGGGAGACCGCATCGACGTCGTCCTCGCCGACGGCACCGAGCGGGTCTACGAGGTCGTCGAGCGCACCATGTACGACAAGGACGAACTGCCGCGCGAGCGGATCTGGCGCACGACCGGTGCCGAGACGCTGGTGCTCATCACGTGCGGCGGGGACTTCAACCCCGACATCAATCGCTACCGCCAGAACATCGTCGTGTACGCCGTTCCCGTCGCGATGCGCGACGCCGCGCCGACGGACAGCACGGCCGCCTCCTGAGCCGGACCCGGGCGGGCCTTGAGCTGCGGCCGGACTCGGGTCACTAGTTTGAGGAGGTGCCCGTGCCCGTGTCCGAAGCGATCGTGGCGGCCGTCCGCGAGGCCCGCGCCGCCGGCACCGTCGACGCTGCCGTCACTGCGGTCCGGGCGATCGCGCCGGAGGCGCTGGCGGAGCTCTTCCACGCCAGCCTGGCCGGATCGGACGATGTCCCTCCGCTGACCACCGGGCTGGCCGCATCGCCGGGGGCGGCCGTCGGTCGCATCGTGCTGAGCGCCGACGCCGCAGTCGCGGCCGCCGACGCCGGCGAGCCGGCGATGCTCGTGCGGCCGGAGACCACGCCCGACGACGTGGTGGGCATGCAGGCGGCGCGCGGCATCCTCACCTCGCGTGGCGGGCTCGTGAGTCACGCCGCCGTCGTCGCGCGCGGCTGGGGCATCCCCGCCGTCGTCGGCGCCACCGAGGTGGGCATCGACGGCGACACCGTCAGGATCGGCGACACGACGCTGCGCGCCGGTGATCGGATCACGATCGACGGCAGCACCGGCCACGTCTACGCCGGCGCGCTCGCCACGGTCGCTTCCGCACCCCCGGCCGAGCTCGACGTGCTGCTCCGTTGGGCCGACGAGATCGCTGCCGCGCACGTCGAGGTGCGCGCCAACGCCGACACCGAGGGCGACGCCACCGTCGGGCGGAGGATGGGAGCCCGCGGCATCGGACTCTGCCGGACCGAGCACATGTTCTTGTCGCACGACCGGCTGCCGATCATGCGGAGGTTCATCCTCGCCCACGACGCCGCCGCCGAGGCCGCCGCCCTGAGCGAGCTCGAGTCGGCCCAGACGCACGACTTCGAGCGTGTTCTCGACGCGATGGACGGACTGCCGGTCACGGTCCGGCTGCTCGACCCACCGCTGCACGAGTTCCTTCCCGACATCGACGATCTGGCGGCGCGCGAGGCGCGCGGAGAGCTCGACGGCGACGGGCGCGCCGAGCTGACGGCAGCCCGACGACTGCACGAGACCAATCCGATGATCGGTACGCGAGGCGTCCGGTTGGCGCTGGTGCGCAGCGGGCTCTATCAGATGCAGGTGCGGGCGCTGTGCACCGCGGCCGCCGGCCTGTTCGCGGCCGGCAAGCGTCCACACGTGGAGATCATGGTCCCGCTCGTGGTCGATCCGGAGGAGCTGCGCATCGCTCGCGGCTGGGTTCGCGACGTGCTCGACGAGATCGGCCACCCCGAGCTGTCATCGACGGTCATCACCGTCGGCGCCATGATCGAGACACCGCGGGCGGCGCTCCTGGCCGGGGCCCTGGCCGACCACGCCGACTTCTTCTCGATCGGCACGAACGACCTCACGCAGATGACCTACGCCTTCAGCCGCGACGACGTCGAAGCGAGGCTGCTCCCGGCGTACCAGGCGATGGGCATCCTCCCGGCGAATCCCTTCGCCGTGCTCGACCAGCAGGGTGTCGGCGAGCTCGTGCGGATCGGTCACGACGCGGCGCGCCGCGCCAAGCCGACGATCAAGATCGGCGTCTGCGGCGAGCACGCGGGTGACCCATCGTCGGCGGCGTTCCTCGTCGGCCAAGGCGTCGACTCGGTCAGCTGTTCACCGTTCCGGGTGCCGCTCGCCCGCCTCGCCGTCGCCCAGGCCCTGCTCGCGTGCGGCCGCGCCGACCCCACCCAGGTGCACGTCGACGTCACGGGCCCGGACGGCGCGACCGACGACGCCGACGACTCCGGCGCCAACGGAACGGATCGGGCCGCCGACGGCGTGCTCGACGTCGACGAGACGCTGGTGTTGCACGTGCTGCGGGTCCGCGGCTTCGTGACCGCCGCCGGGTTCCAGGCGAGCCTCGGCACGCACCCGTCCGACCTGCTCGACGACCTCGCCGAGCGCGGCTTGGTCCGACACATCCCGGCGAGGGAGATGTACGCCCTGCTCCCGGCGGGTCGCGAGCACCACGCGGCGCTGCTCGGCGCGCAGACGGCCGTCGACCTGCGCGCCCGGTTGGCGGGCGACTACGCGCGCTTCCTGGACGTCAACGAGCGCTTCAAGCAACTGTGCACGGATTGGCAGGTGCGCAACGGCGAACCGAACGACCACGCCGACGCCGACTACGACCGGGGGTGCATCGAGCGCCTCGCCGCCCTCCACGCCGAGGCAGCGCCGGTCATCGCCGCCCTGGCAGGCGTCCTGCCCCGATTGGAGCGCTACACAGCGCGCCTGGCGGCGGCCGCCGACCGCGTCGCACGCGGCGAGAGCAAGCGCTTCACGGGCGTCATGTGCGAATCGTTCCACGACGTCTGGATGGAGCTGCACGAGGACCTGATCGTGCTCCAGGGCATCGACCGCACCGCCGAGGGCAGCTTCTGACCGAGCGGCGACGGACGCCGTGACGCGACGAACCCCAGGCCGATCACGACCCGGGGTTCACGGTGTGGAGCTGAGGGGAATCGAACCCCTGGCCTCAACAGTGCGATTGTTGCGCTCTACCAACTGAGCTACAGCCCCGTAGCAGAACGGCAGTGTACCGGCCCGTCCGCCCACCCACGCTCGTCGGCGAGCCCGCCGGCGGCGTCAGCGATGCATCCAGTCGGTCGGCCAGGAAGCGGCCTCCCGCTGGCGGACCTGGGCGAGCAGGTAGGTGTACCCGCACAGCGCCAGGAAGGTGAGCGCGAACACGTAGAGCATCGTCGGCTCCTTCGTGGTCGCAGCGAGGAACAGGGTCGCACCGGTGGCGAGCACGAGCATGAACAGCACGTTCGACCGGCGGCGGCGGAGCTGGTCGTCACCCGACAGGTCGTGGCGGGCGACGTGGGCCTGGCGCGGCTGGTGCGGCCGCTGGTGGCCGCCGGAGTGGTCGCCGTGGCTGCGCTGGCGAGGCGCGCCGTCGCGCGAC
>JBFHJC010000117.1:0-9967 GCA_041596155.1 Ilumatobacter sp.
GTCGGGGCCGATGCCCCGGTCGAGCGGCAGGATGACGAGCGCGTCCGCCGGATCGGCGTGGGGGATCACGGCGTCCGGCTCGCCCTCGACGATGACCGGCGGCTCCGGGCCGTCGGCAGTCTCGTCGGCGTCGCCATGCGGTGTCGCCTCGATCTCCGTGGTCGCCACCGCACCGTCGTCGGACCCGTCGAGCGCGCCGGCGACGTCGGCGTCCGCGTCCGCGTCCGTCGACTCGTCGCCGTCCGGCGCGTCCGGCGCGACCACCTCGTCGGCATCGGCCACGGGTCCGTCCGGGTCGGGCTCGGTCGGTGCGGCGGGCACGACGACGACCGGCGGTGCGCCGGTGTCGCCGGGGCGCACGACGCCGCCGGTTGGGTCGTCGGGGCCGCGCAACTGGTCGGGCGGGGTGTCGAACAGGCCGCTCGAGAGGATCGGCAAGGGGTCGGGTCGGGGGAGCTTGGAGGCGGCTTGGACGAGGGCCTGTCCGAACTCCGCCGCCGACGCGCGGTCGTCCGCGTCGGGACGTCCGGCGCGCTCGAGCACCGCGGCGAGCGGTCCCAGATCGGCGGAGACCGGCATCAGGCGGCCGACTCGCGCCGCGAGCGACGCGACGGTCGAGTCATCGCGGAACGGGAGCGTGCCCGTGACGCCTTCGTGCAACGTGAGCGCAAGGGCGTACACGTCGGCCTTGCCGTCGACCGGAAGGGACTGCCCCTGCTCGGGCGCGGCGTACCAGGCGACGTGGTTGGGCACGGAATCCGGCTGGGCCCACGCGCGCTCGCCGAGGAGCTGCGCCAGCCCGAAGTCGACGATGCGCAGCCGGCGGTCGTCGCCGAACACCAGCTTCGACGGTGTCAGTTCGGTGTGGACGATGCCGCGACGGTGGGCATAGTCGAGACCGCGGCACGCGTCGAGGCCGATGGCCAGTGCCTGGCTCGGCGTCAGCCGGCGGCCGCGGTCGAACAGGTCGCGGAGGCTGCCGCCGGTGAGCTGCTCGATGACGACGTACGCGGTCGACGACTCGCCGACGCGGGCGACGCCCCAGTCGAACACCGCCGCGATGTTGGGATGGCTGAGCGCCGCTGCCGCTCGCATCGTTTCGTCGAACCGGTTCCGGAACGTCGGTGAGGCCGACAGCGACGGGTGGACCAGCTTGAGCGTCACGACGCGGCCCGACTGGGCGTCGGCCGCGTCGACGATGTTCGTGTTGGCGCCCTCCGACATGACGCGCTGCACGCGGAAGCGGTCGGCGACGACCGTTCCGACCAGCCGGGAGGCGTCGATCGTCCCGCTCGGGGGTGGTTCGCGGGTGCTCACGATGACCGCACGCTATCGCTTGCTCCGTGTGTGTGGGGTGACGCCCCGCCCACCTGCGGTGAGCGTTCTGGACACCAGCCCGGCATGATGGACGGGTGACCGAGCACCCCCGACCGGACGACGCGAACGGCCCGCGCCGCGGCGGCCGTTGGCGACGGATCGACAAGACCCTGCTCCTCGTGAGCTTCGGGGTGGCCCTGGGTCTGGCACTGGTGGTGCGCGGCGTGCTGCTCGGCATCACCGGCGACGATCGGGCCGATCTGCCGCCCGAGATCGAGCAGCTCAACCCGGTTCCCGAGGCCGTTCAGGTGCTCAGCCAGTCGAACGTCGTCGTCGATCTCACGGCCGGACACACGGGCGTCTTGATCATCGACGGCGTCGAGATCGAGACCGTCAACCTCGACGAGCTCGGCAGCATTGCGGTCGAACCCGGACAGCAGGTCCAGGTGCCGCCGGTCACCGTCTACGAGCCCGGCAACGCCACCCTCACGTTCACGCCCGCCGACGGCGCGCCGATCGAGCGGTTCACCGAGGGTGAGCACCGGGCCCAGGTGATCTACTGGCCGGTCGACGAGGGCCCCAGCCGCGCTCGGTCGTTCACCTGGACCTTCACGGTGGTCTGACCGGACCCCGCGCGCCCGGACCGGCCGAAAGCCCCTGGTCAGAGCGCTCGGGGGTCCGTACCGTGGTGGTCGGAGGAGCCCGATGACCGCCGTCTTGCGCCTCGTGGTCGGACACGACGGATCGCCGGCCGCCGATGCTGCGTTCCGGTGGGCGGTGACGAATGTCGCGGCGGGCGGGACGCTGCACGTCGTCGAGGCGATCCCGTACCGCGACGAGTTGGCCGTCGACGCCGCGCTCGGCGACAGCGTCCGAATGCGACGTCGCCACGAAGAGCGGCTGGCCGAACGCTGTCGGGCGATGGTCACGACGCCGCCCGACGGCGTCACGGTCGAGACCTCGGTGGTCGAGGGCGCGCCGGGCGACCGGTTGCTCGAGGCGGCCCGCACCGAGGAGGCCCACGCGATCGTGGTCGGGCACCACCCGCAGCTTCGCTTCGGTCCGGCGATCGTCGGACACGTGACGGCCGAGTTGCTCCGCCACACCGATCGCCCGGTCGTGGTCGTGCCGGTCGGCTGGCAGGACGACGAGGGAGCCGGCGATCCGATCGTGGTCGGCGTCGGTGTCGCAGCGGCCACCGAGGCTGCGCTGCGTTGGGCGGCCGAGCGGGCGGTCGAGCAGCGCCGCGGGCTGGCGCTCGTGCACGCGCTCGGACCGCGCTCGCTCTTCCGGCCCGACGGCCTGCTCGACGTGCTCGCCTACCACCTCGACCCGACGGTCGTGCCGATCTGGGTGGCCGAAGACCTCACCGAGCTCGCGACGCGCATCAGCGCCGAGGTCGACGCCGAGGTCGACATGGCGATCTCGATCGGCGCCGGTCGGATCAGTCGCCACCTCGTCGAGGCCGGCCACCGGGCGCGCCTGATCGTGGTCGGTCTGGGCGAGGCGCCGTTCGGACGGCACGCGATGGCGCCGTACCTGCGCAAAGTGCTCGCCGACGCCCCGTGTCCGGTCGCCGTCGTCCCACCCGCCGGCCGATGACCGCACGCGAGACCCGTGCGCCCGGAGGTGACTGGCCGCCGCCGGACATCGTCGGCCTGACAGCCGCCGATGTCGAGCGCGAGACGCTGGCCGGGCGCGTCAACACCCAGCCCGACCGGACGTCGCGGTCGTACGCCGGCATCGTGCGGCACAACGTCCTGACCCGGTTCAACGCCATCATCACCGCCCTGGCGGTCGTCGTGCTGGTGTTCGGGCACCCGATCGACGCGATCTTCGCCGGCGTCATGGTCGTCAACACCGCCATCGGCATCATCCAGGAGGTGCGCGCCAAGCGCACGCTCGATCGCTTGCGTCTCCTGGTCGCTCCCACCGCGACGGCGCACCGTGGCGGTCGCTGGGTCGTCGTCGCCCCCGAGCAACTCGTCGTCGGTGACGTCCTGGCGCTGACCGCGGGCGACCAGGTCCCCGTCGACGCGATCGTCCTGGCGGTGACCGGCCTGGAGGTCGACGAGTCGGCGCTGACGGGCGAGGCGGACCCGGTGACCAAGCGGACCGGCGACGAAGTGCGATCGGGCAGCCTCGTCATCGCCGGTCGCGGCGCGGTCAGGGCGACCCGGGTCGGCGAGGAGACCTGGATCCATCAGCTGGTCGTCGAGGCCAAGGAGTTCGTCCTCGCGTCGTCCGAGCTGCGTCGGGGCGTCGACCGCATCCTGCAGCTGGTGGGCTGGTCGATCGCCCCGCTGGCGGGTCTCCTCGTGTGGAGTCAGCTCCGTGACGACGGCAGCGTCGCGGAGGGGCTGGTGTCGGCGGTCGCCGGCGTCGTGGGGCTCGTGCCGCAGGGACTCGTGCTCCTGGTGAGCATGGCGCTCGCCGTCGCCGTCATCCGATTGGCGCGCCACCACGTCGTCGTTCAGGAGCTTCACGCGGTCGAGGGGCTCGCCCGCGTCGACGTCCTCTGCCTCGACAAGACCGGAACGCTCACGACCGGGGCGATGCACCTCGACCGCATCGAGCTCCTGGACTCTGCCACGCACGACGAGGTGACGTCGGCCCTGGCGGCACTCGCCGCGGCGGAGCCCACGCCGACCTCGACGCTCACGGCAGCCGGTCGCGGCATCGCACCGGACTGGCGGCTGATCTCCCAGACGCCGTTCTCGTCGGCGCGCAAGTGGAGCGGCGCGACCTTCGACCCAGGTGGCACGTGGATCGTCGGCGCGCCCGAGATCGTGCTCGACGGACGACATCCGATGGCACCGCCGATCCGCGAGATGGTCGCCGCGTCGACCGCCGACGCCCGGCGGGTGCTCCTCGTCGCCCGCTCCAGGTTCGTGCTCGAGGACCACGAACTGCCCGCGGACGTCTCACCGGTCGCGCTCGTCGTGCTGGCCGAGGAACTTCGCCCCGACGCCGCGGCGACGATGCGGTACTTCGCCCAGCAGCAGGTGGAGATCAAGATCGTCTCGGGAGACAACCCGGTGACCGTGGCGACCGTCGCCCAGCGGCTCGGGATCGAGGGTGCGGACCGCCACGTCGACCTGCGGTCGATCGACCTCGACGGCGACGCCCAGCGTGTCGCCGAGCTCGTGCGCGCCACCACGGTGTTCGGTCGCGTCCAACCCCACCAGAAGCGCCAGTTGGTCGACGTGCTCCAGGGCCTTGGCCACACCGTCGCCATGACCGGTGACGGCGTGAACGACATCCCGGCGCTGAAGCGTGCCGACATCGGCATCGCGATGGACACCGCGACGTCGGCCACCAAGGCGGTCAGCCAGCTCGTCCTCGTCGACGGTCGGTTCGACCACCTCCCCGCGGTCGTCGCCGAGGGTCGCCGCGTGATCACCAACATGGAGCGGGTCTCGGCGCTGTTCCTCACCAAGACCGTGTACGCGGCGATCTTCGCGCTCGTCATCGGCGTCTGGGGAGCCGCCTACCCGTTCCTGCCTCGCCACCTCAGCCTGGTGTCGGAGCTCACGATCGGGGTGCCGGCGTTCGCGCTCAGCTTCCGCTCGGCCGACCGGCCGTATCGGCCTGGCTTCCTGGCGCGCGTGATGCGATTCGCCGCCCCGGCCGGCACCACCGCTGCGGTCGTCACCCTGACGGGGTACTGGATCGTCCGCTCGCCGGCGGCGCAGGCCACGCTCGAGGAGGCCCGCACCGCGGCGACGCTCACGCTCCTGGTCGTCGCGTCCTGGATCCTCTACCTGCTCATGCAGCCGATCGACCGGTTCGACGCCATCGTGCTCGGCGGGCTGGCGGCCGTCCTGGCCGTGATCCTCGCCTCCGAGCTCGGCCGAACGTTCTACGCCATCGACTGGCCTCCGCCGGCGACCACTGCGCTCGTCGGTGCCCACGCCGCGGCGAGCGTCGCAGTGACGTCACTGGGCCTTCGTGCGTGGCGGCGTCGCGGCACGGGGGACGATCCGGCGGTTCAGGGCGCGCCCACGGCGAACTCGGCGAGGCGGTCGTAGAGCGGGAGGGCGGCCGCGAGCACCGGTTCGAGGCGCTCGGCGACCCGGCCCTCCTTCGGCCGATACGGCTCGAACCCGGTCGACCGGTGGACGTTGTCGTACCACGCAGGCGCCCACACCCCGTCGTAGGGCTTCGGGCCCGACGGCCACGAGAGCATCGCCGGATCGAAACCGACGCCGACCCGCTCACACAGCTCGGGGAGGATCGCGGCCGGCTCGCGCAAGAGCACCCGTGAATCGACGACGACCGGTCGCCCACCCTGGGCGAGGATCGCGTCGAGCAGCGCGACCTGCTCGGGGAGGCCGGTGTCGTCGAGGTCGCAGTGCGGCAACTGCATCGAGAGCGACTGCAACATGTCGCTCGGATGCCGGGTGAGCAGGATGTTCTCGGTGTGCGCGAGGAACCCGGTGTCGAGGCCGCGCAGGTGGTGCGCCATCTGCTTGCAGAACAGCACGGGCGTGTCGCACGGACCGAGGATCACCCGCTCGATCACCTCGGCCGGGTCGGTCGCCTGGGCGGCGAGCACCTCGGCGGTCAGCGGGTGGCCCCGATCGAACCGCGCGAGGTACGCGGCGTAGAGGGGCTCGTCGACGACGGTCGTGTCGGACCGCTGCGCCCATGCATACATGAGCGCCGTGGAGATGTTGCGCGGGCCCGACCAGCACTGGACGCGACGAGTCATCGGACCGAGGCGTCGACCGCGTGGTCGTACAGGTCCCGCAAGCGGGCGGTCACCGCGCGCGTTCCGTCGCCGATCGGCCGACCGTCGACCGTGTGCACCGGGGTGAGACCACCGAACGTGCCGGTGACGAAGGCCTCGTCGGCGGCGTAGACGTCCGTCAGCGAGTACGGCGCTCGCCGGACGCGCATCCCGTCGGCAGCGGCGACCTCGCAGACGACGGCGCTCGTGATGCCGTGCAGGTTGTAGTGCCCGGTCGAGGTCCACAGCTCGCCGTCGCGGACGATGAGGAAGTTCGTCGCGTTGCACGTGGCGACGGCACCCGTGGGGTCGAGCATCAGCGCCTCGTCGGCACCGGCGTTCGTCGCCTGGATCAGCGCGATCACCTCGTGCAGCTTGGAATGGCAGTTGAGGCGCTGGTCGAGGGTGTCGGGCGGGGGGCGGCGGACGGTGACGGTGAACAGCGAGATGCCACGATCTCGCACGTCGGGGTCGGCGACCTTGTGCTCGGCGATGATGACGACGTTGGCGCCGCCGACGCAGTTCGACGGGTGCTGCGAGGGGGTCGACTTGTCGCCGCGAGTGATCATCAGGCGCACGTGGACGCCGTCGTCCATCCCGTTGCGCCGCACGGTCTCGTCGAGGGCATCGACGAGCTCGTCACGGGTGAGCCCCGGATCGATCGACGCCGCTGCGAGTCCGTTCTGCAAACGGTCGATGTGCCGGTCGAGGAAGGCGAACCGACCGCGGTGCATCCGGATGCCCTCCCAGATCCCGTCGCCGACCAGGAAACCGCTGTCGAAGACCGAGATCTTCGCCTCGGCGCGCGGGAAGAACTCACCGTTGACGTAGATCTGCACGTCGGCGTTGCGGGCGTCGGCCAACGCCTGATGCGTGCTCCTCGTCACCACTGGGACGCTAGTCGTGCGCCCGCCGTCAGCCGGTGGCTGCGCCGATGTCGAGGACGATCTTGCTGGCCTCACCCGAGCGCAGTGCCTCGAACGCCGTCTCGAAGTCCTCCAGGTCGAACCGGTGGGTGATGACGGGGGCGACGTCGAGGCCGCTCTGGAGCATCGCCGTGGCCTTGTACCACGTGTCGAACATCTCACGGCCGTACACGCCCTTGATGACGAGGCTCTTGAGGATCGCCTGGTTGAGATCGACCGCGACGTCCTCGACGAACAGCCCGAGCAACCCGACGTGGCCGCCGTGGTTGACGGTCGCGAGGATGTCGGTGATCGCCGACGGATGCCCCGACATCTCGAGGGCGATGTCGAACCCATCGACGATGCCGAGCTCGGCCAACGTCGCGCGCAGCGAGTCGACCCCGGCCGGCACCGCCCGGCTCGCGCCCATCCGCTCCGCGGTGCGCAACCGCGCCTCGCTGACGTCGGTGACGACGATGTGGCGCGCGCCTGCCCGCCGGCAGATCGCGGCGGCCATCTGGCCGATCGGACCGGCGCCGGTGATCAGCACGTCCTCGCCGACGAGGTCGAACGACAACGCGGTGTGAACCGCGTTGCCGAGCGGGTCGAGGATCGCGGCGACCTCGTCGGGCACGCCGTCGGGCACGGGATACGCGTTCGTCGCCGGGATCGCGACGAAGTCGGCGAAGCCGCCGTCGCGGTTGATCCCGACACCGATCGTGTTGCGGCACAGGTGACCGTGGCCGGCCCGGCAGTTGCGGCACGTACCGCACACGACGTGCCCCTCTCCGGCGACCCGCATGCCGACGTCGAGGTGCTTCACCTGGCTGCCGACCGCGGCGATCCGGCCGACGAACTCGTGGCCGACGGTGACCGGCGGCTCGATCGTCTCGGCCGCCCAGTCGTCCCAGTTGTAGATGTGCAGATCGGTCCCGCAGATCGCGGCGTGGGTCACGTCGATCAGCACCTCGTCCGCGGCCGGCTCGGGCCGTTCGATCTCCACCAACCGGAGCCCCGGCCCGGGTGCGGGTTTGACGAGGGCGCGCACGTCAGCCGACGACCCCGAGCTCGCGGCCGACCTCCACGAACGCCGTCGTCGCGCGATCGATGTCGGCGTCGCCGTGCGCCGCGTTCATCTGGGTGCGGATGCGCGCCAGACCCTTCGGCACGACCGGGTAGGAGAACGGAGTGACGTAGATGCCCCGCTCGCCGAGCGCCGCGGCCATGTCGACGGCGAGCTGGGCCTCGCCGAGCATGACGGGGATGATCGGGTGGCCGGCCCCGGACAGCTCGAAGCCGGCGTCGGTCATCGCGGCTCGGAACCGGGCGGCATTGGCCTCGAGACGGGCGCGCAGGTGGTCGCCGTCGCGGACCATCCGCAGCGCGGCTCGGGCGCCGCCGACGAGTCCGGGGCTGAGGGCGTTGGAGAAGAGATAGGGCCTGGCCCGCTGGCGGAGCAGGTCGACGACGCTCTGCCGCGAGGCCACGAAGCCGCCCATCGCTCCGCCGAGTGCCTTGCCGAGCGTGCTCGTGACGATGTCGACGCGGTCCTCGACGCCGTGCAGGGCGGGGGTGCCGCGCCCCTCGGGGCCGATGAAGCCGGTGGCGTGGGCGTCGTCGACCATGACCAGCGCGTCGTGACGGTCGGCGACCTCGCAGATCCCGGCGAGATCGGCGATGAAGCCGTCCATCGAGAACACGCCGTCGGTCACGACCAGGACGGTGTCCGCGCCGTCCCCGCGCGCCGCACGGAGCTGCACGTCGAGATCGGCAAGATCGCGGGTGGCGTAGCGGTAGCGCCGGGCCTTGCAGAGCCGGATGCCGTCGATGATCGACGCATGGTTCAGCGCGTCGCTGACGATCGCGTCCGACTCGCTCAACAGCGGCTCGAACACGCCCCCGTTGGCGTCGAAGCAGGCGGCGAACGTGATCGAGTCGTCGGTGTGCAGGTAGTCGGCGATCTCGCGTTCGAGCGCCCGGTGGATATCGAGCGTGCCACAGATGAACCGCACCGACGACATGCCGTAGCCGTACTCGTCCATCGTCCGCGCCGCAGCCCTGACGAGGTCGGGGTGGTCGGCGAGGCCGAGGTAGTTGTTGGCACAGAGGTTGAGCCGCTCGGCCCCGCCCTCGACGGTGACGGTTCCGCCTTGCGGAGAAGTGATCGGCCGCTCCTGCTTCCACAGGCCGTCGGCGCGGATCTCGGCGAGGGTGGCGTCGACCCGATCGTAGAAGTCGCTGCGTGGCACGAGGCGAAGCTAGCCGGGACGGGGCGACGACGGTGCGCCCCCGACCGACCGTCAGCTGGGCAGGTCGCCGGTGGCCAACAACTCCTCGAAGCGTTCCGCCGACACGACGGGGATGCCGTTCGCCTCCGCCTTGGTCAACTTGCTCGCACCGGCGCCCGCACCGACCACCAACGCGAACGTCTTCTTCGACACGCTGCCCGGGCTCGTGCCGCCGCGAGCGGTGATCGCCGCCTCGGCCTCGTCGCGCGAGTAGCCCGGCACCGTGCCGGTCACCACGACCGCCTTGCCCTCCAGCGTCTGCTCGATCGCCGCGCGCGCCTCGGCGGCACGACGCGCCTCGTCCGGATCGCCGAAGTTCAGCCCGGCGGCCCGCAGGCGCTCGATGAACGCCCGGTTGGCCGGTTGGTCGAACCAGGTGCGCACCGTGGAGGCGATGACCGAGCCGACGCCCTCGACGGCGGCCAGCTCCTCGGTCGTCTTGGACATGATCGCGTCGAGCGTGTGGAACTCGGCGGTGAGCGCCTGCGACGCCGCCGGACCCAGGTGACGCACGCCGAGCGCGGTGAGCAGGCGCGGCAGCGGCTGCTCCTTCGACCGGGCGATCTCGGCGCCGAGATTGCCCGCGCTCGTGGCACCCACCCGATCGAGCTCGACCAGCTGCTCGACGGTGAGCCCGTAGAGGTCGGCCGGGTCGGTGACGAGCCCGGCGGTGGTGAGCTTCTCGACCATCTGCTCCCCGAGCCCTTCGATGTCCATCGCGCCAC
>JBFHJC010000118.1:0-9858 GCA_041596155.1 Ilumatobacter sp.
GCAGCGACGCCGTCTACGCCGAGGGCCGCCCGGTCGGTCTCGTGACGACGGGCGCCTACGGGTACACGGTCGATCACGGCCTGGCCTTCGCCTACCTCGCGCCGGAGTTCGCGGCGCCCGGCACCGAGCTCGAGGTCCGGGTGGTCGGGGAACTGCGCCCCGCCCGCGTCCTCGCCGACGCGATCTACGACCCGACCAGTTCGAGGCTGAGGATGTAACGAAAGGTGCCTGGCACCTTTCGTTACGGAGGTGAGATGAGCGTGCAGCAGGTGCACCGGCGGTACGCGGCGTACGCCGGGTTCGTGACGACGCCGCAGTACTTCGACGACAGCCCGCAGCAGTTCCTGCAGGTCGCGCCGGCGGGCACCGGCATCCTGCAGCGCGTCAACCACATCCCCGACTACGAGTACGAGCTCGCCGAGCGGGCGAAGAACTTCGACCTGCTCGAGGAGTCGGCGGTCTGCCTGGGGCGGTCGTTCTGCCAAGTGATCGGCCAGGTCGGCAGCAACTGGGTGCACTGCAACGGCACCTCGCCCGCCGACATCGAGCGGATCTGCGCCGACATCTCCGAGCGCGCCGGCGCCCCGTTCTTCATGGCCGGCCACTGCCTCGTCGAAGGCCTGCGAGAACTGGGTGCCCGCACGATCACGGTGGCGAACGGGTACTACCGGCCCGACTGGTCGGCGGGCATCAACGGTTACCTCGAGGCGGCCGGGTTCGAGATCCTGTGGGCCGGCGATCTGATCGACCAGGGTCTCGTCGCCGACCACGACGAGAAGCTGGCGATCGAGGCAGCGACGCTGTGGGATTACCCGAACCACCTGATGGTCGCCGCCGCCGTCGACGCCCACCGGCGGGCGCCAGACGCCGACGCGATCGTGCAGACCGGCGCCGGATTCCGGATGCTGCAGGTGGTCGACACGGTCGAGGGCCAGACGGGAACCCCGGTGGTCGGGTCCGACTTCGCGCTGTACTGGCGGATGCTCAAGGAGCTCGGCCTCACCGCCGCGCCCGGGTACGGGGCGCTGCTCGCGTCGCTGGCAGGCTGATCGGCGATGGAGTCGATCCTGGCGCTGTGGGCGGTGCCCCGCTCGACGTCGACGGCGTTCGAGTGGATGATGCGCACGCGCGGCGACTTCGAGTGCTTCCACGAACCGTTCGGCGAGGTCTGGTACCAGGGCGAGGAGCCGCTGTGGCCGAGAGCGACCGCTGACACACCCCGCACGCGGGGCCTCACCTACGAGTCGAGGTGGGCCGAGTTGCGCGCCGCGGCCGAGCGAGGTCCGGTCTTCATCAAGGAGTTCCCGGTCGCCGTCGAGACGATCTGGACCGACGAGTTCCTCGATCACTTCACCCACAGTTTCCTGATCCGCGACCCCGCCAAGACGCTCACGTCCGTGCACCGCCACTGGCCCGACTTCGGCGTGAAGGAGACCGGGTTCGCCGAGCAGCGCTCACTGTTCGACCGGCTGTGCGAGCGCGACGGTGCGCCCCCTCCGGTGCTCGACAGCGACGACCTCCTCGCCGACCCGCACGGCGCGGTCGCACGGTGGTGCGCGGCCGTCGGCATCTCGTTCCTGCCCGACGCCCTGACGTGGGAGCCCGGCGCTCGCGACGAGGTCAGCTGGTGGGACGGCGGCTCGTTCCACCAGAACCTGCGCGACTCCGACGGGCTCAAGCCGCAGGCCAGCCCGCCGGCCGACATCGAGGCGGCGCCCGATCGGGTGCGGCGCGCGTACGACATCGTGCGGCCGCACTACGAACACCTGCGCCGGTTCCGCCTCGCGGTGAGCGCATGACCACGACCGGCCGCACGATCGCGGATGTCGTGCGCGACGACCTGTGCATCGGGTGCGGCTTGTGCGAGTCGGTGACGGAAGGGCGGATCCAGATGGCGATGACCGACCGCGGCTCGCTGCGACCTTCGCCGGTCGACGCGTTCACCGATGACGAGGAACGCGCCCTGATCGCTGCGTGCCCCGGCGTCGTCGCCGAGGCGCGCACGGAGCCCGGTGTCGCCGTCGACGAGGTGTGGGGCGGACACCGCTCGATGGCGATGGCCTGGGCGGGCGATCCCGACGTGCGCTTCCGGGCCGCGACCGGCGGCGTGCTCACGGCGCTCGCCCAACACCTGCTGCGCGCCGGGACGGTGCGGTTCGTGCTGCACGTGGGTGCGGAGCCAGACCGGCCGAGCCGGAGCCGCTGGGTGTTCAGTGAGTCCCCGGGCGATGTGCTCGCCAACTCGGGCTCGTGGTACGGACCGGCGGCGCCACTGGCCGGTCTCGGCCTCGCGCTCGATCGCGGTGAACCGTTCGCGATCGTCGCCAAGCCGTGCGATCTCGGCGTCGTGCACCGGTTCGCCGCCGTCGACTCACGCGTCGACGAGCTGTGCGTCGCACGCCTCGCCCTCGTGTGCGGCGGACAGTCGCGCTTCACCAAGACGCTCGGGGTGTTCGACCGGTTCGGTGTCGCCGAATCCGACGTCACGTCGCTGCGCTACCGCGGCAACGGCAACCCTGGCCCGACCCGGGTCGAGACGGCCGACAGCGCACACGAGGTCGGCTACCTCGAGATGTGGGCCGACGAGTCGTCGTGGGACGTCGAGACGCGGTGCAAGCTGTGCCCCGACGCGCTCGGCGAGGCCGCCGACGTCTCGGCGGCCGACGCCTGGCCCGGCGGCGCTCCCACCGGTGAGGACGACGGGTTCAACGCGATCGTCGTGCGCACGGCTGGCGGCGAGGCACTCGTCGCCGACGCTGTCGCCGCTGGCGCGCTCGTGGTCGGCGACACGGTGTCGCCGCGGCAATTCGACGATCTCCAGCCGCATCAGGTCCGCAAGAAGATCGCTCTGGCTGCGCGTTACGCCGGGCTGGCCGACGCCGGCGTGCCACCGATCGAGACCGCTGGCCTGCGTGTTCGGTCACTCGGCGAACGGCTCACGCCGGAGCAGGCGGCCGTCGAGCGGGCCGGCACCCACCGGCGGATGGAGGCGGCCCGCTCGTGAAGATCACCGCCATCACGGTGTGGGCGCTCGACCTGCCGCTCACGCGGCCGTACTCACTGTCGGGCGGCCGGCTGAAGTTCGAGCGACTCGACTCGACGATCGTGCGGGTCGACACGGACGAGGGCGTGAGCGGCTGGGGCGAGGGGTGCCCGTGGGGCTCGACTTACCTCCCGGCGTTCGCACGCGGCATCCGGGCCGGCATGGAGGAGCTGGCGCCGGCGCTGCTCGGCCTCGACCCGCGCCGCACCGACGTCGTGTTTCGCGCGATGGGCCTCGCGCTGCCGGGCCATCCGTACGTGAAGTCGCCGCTCGACATGGCGTGCTGGGACATCGCCGCCCGCGCCGCCGGGTTGCCCTTGTGCGACCTGCTCGGCGGACGCACGGGTGGGCGGGTGCGTCTGCATTCGTCGATCCCGAGCGGGACGCCGGCCGAGCTGATGGCCGAGATCGACCTCGCGCGCTCCGAGGGCTACACGTTCCACTCGGCGAAGGTCGGTGCCGACGTCGAAGCCGACATCGAGCGCATGCGATTCCTCGACGCCCAGATGGCCCCCGACGAGGAGGTCACGTTCGACGTCAACCGCGCCTGGACGCCGGCCGAGGCGATCGCTGCGCTGAACGGCACCCGCGAGCTGCACCGGGTGGTCGAACAACCGTGCGAGAACCTGCAACAGCATCTCCACGTCCGCCGCCACGTCGGTCAGCCGCTGGCGATCGACGAGTCGCTCCAGACGCTCGGCGACATGTTGACGATCGTCGAGACCGGTGCCTGCGAGGTCGTGGGCCTCAAGATCGGACGGGTCGGCGGGCTGACGGTGGCACGCCGCATCCGCGACGTCTGCCTCGACGCCGGCATCCGCATGAACATCGAGGACACCGGCGGCACCACCCTCCAGGCGACCGCCGCCGTCCACTTCGCACAGTCCACGCCCGAGCCGTTCCGGCGCGCGACGTGGATGTGCGTCGAGCACCTGACGACCGATCCGGTCGAGGGCGGAGCCCGCAACGACGGCGGCTGGGCGGCGGCGCCCGACGGGCCCGGGATCGGCGCCTTCCCCGACGAGGCTGCACTCGGGGATCCCGTCGCCGTCTACCGTCATCCGGCGTGACGAACGAGCTCCCCGCGACGATGCGCGCTGCGCTCCTGACCGGGCGTGGCGGCCCCGAGGTGCTGGTGGTGCGCGACGACGTACCAGTGCCGGCCCCCGCCGACGACGAGGTACTGGTACAGGTCGCCGCCTGTGGTGTGAACAACACCGACATCAACACCCGGGTCGGCTGGTACAGCCGATCGGTGACCGGCGCGACGTCGGGTGGCGGTTTCGAGGAGGCCCGCAGCGACGACGCGACGTGGGGGAGAGGTGGGCTGACGTTCCCGCGCATCCAGGGTGCCGATCCGAGTGGGCGAGTCGTGGCAGTCGGCGCCGGCGTCGATGCGGGCATCGTCGGACGGCGGGTGATGGTCGACCCGTGGATCCGCGACGCCGAGAACCCCGGCGACCGCAGCCTGGCCGGTTACCTCGGCAGCGAGCGCGACGGCGGCTTCGCCGAGTTCGTGGCGGTGCCGGCGCGCAACGTGCACCCGCTGACGACCGAGCTGTCCGACGTCGAGCTGGCGAGCCTGCCGTGCTCGTGGAGCACCGCGCAGCACATGCTCCACCGGGTCGGGCTGGCGGATGGTCAGCGGATCGCCGTGACCGGAGCCTCGGGCGGAGTCGGCACTGCGCTGGTGCAGCTGGCGAAGGTGCGCGGCGCCCACGTCACCGCGATCGCCGGGCGGTCGAAGCTCGACGCGGTCGCGGCCCTCGGAGCCGATGCGTTGGTCGCCCGCGACGAGCCCGACCTCGGCGCCGCTGCGGTGTCGGCCGGTGGCGGCCCGTTCGACGTCGTCGCCGACGTCGTGGGCGGTGATGACTTCCCGGGCTGGCTCGACGCCTTGCGGCGGGGCGGCCGGTACGTGACGGCCGGCGCGATCGCCGGCCCGATCGTGCCGCTCGACCTCCGCACGCTCTACCTCAACGACCTCGAGCTGTACGGGGCGACCGTCTTCGAGCCCCAGGTGTTCGCCGACCTGGTCGCGTTGGTGGAGCAGGGAGCGATCACGCCCGTCGTCGGCGCGACCTTCCCCCTCGAGGAGATCCACGCCGCCCAAGCGGCGTTCGAGCGCAAGGAGCACGTCGGCGCCATCGTCCTCACCCTGTAACGAAAGGTGCCTGGCACCTTTCGTTACGCGACGGTGATCAGGGCGATGAGGGCGAGGTTGTCGGGGTCGGCGGTGTCGGCACCGTCGTAGATCGGCGCCTCCACCATCTCGTAGCTGATCGTTGCGGCGTCGCGATGCGCATCGAGCGCGCGTTCGAAGCCGAGGTCGACGAAGTGGGCGGCGTTGATGCCGATCGCACAGCGCGCGCCGGAGCTGGCGACGCGGAACAGCTCGTCGAGTGCCTCGGGACCGAGGTGGCCGTGGGTGAACGCGCCGGCGCTGACGATGCCGGCATACCGGCCGGTCGCCACGTCGATCGCGCCGGTCAGGTCGGCCTCGATCAGCTCGCGGTAGACCGGTTCGTCGTCGAATCGCTTGGCGGCGGCGACGGCGAGCATCTCGGCGGAGATGTCGATGCCGTCGACCGTCTCGACGCCGAGCTCGCGCAGGGCGACGCCGACCGCGCCGGTGCCGCACCCGACGTCGAGCACCGGGCCGCCGCCGCCGAACCCGAACGCGAACAGCGAGGCGACGTGACGGTGGTACACGTACCTGCTCGCGACGAGGAACGTCTCGTCGTAGGTCGCCGCCCAGTCGGCGTAGAGCTCGCGGTTGTCGTCCGGCCCGTCGACGGCATAGGCGCGGGCGAGCAACTCGTCGATCGGTTCGTCGCTCATCGTTGCCCGGCGCGTCGGCGCTCCCGCATTCGCGCGTGGGCCTCGGCGGTGCCGTCGTGATAGGTGCCGAACAGCACGTCGACCGGCACGAGGCGGTTGCCGTAGTTGCACTCGAAGTAGCGGTGGTGGAGGTGGTGGTAGTAGTCGCCGGACCGAAAGCTCACCCGGCCGAACAGCTCGACCCGTTCGAACCCGGCGTGGGAGAACGCCGGCGAGATGCCGCTGTAGAGGAGCAGCATCACGACGACGACCGGATGGCCCGGCACGAACCACAGGAGCACCGGAGCGGAGAAGTACACGAGGTGCTCGAGCGGGTGCATCGCGATCCCGCTCCAGGGTCCGGTGTTGACGTTGCGGTGGTGGAGCGAATGGGCCGCCCGGTACAGCGGCTCCCAGTGCAGGAGCCGATGGTTCAGGTAGAAGTGCAGCTGCGACCACAGCACCATCGAGAGCGTCAGCGGGAGCAAGTACCACCATCGGTCGCCCCACGACAGCAGCTCGATCCGCTCGGTCGCGAACAGCCACCACGTGATCGCCTCGTAGGCGGTCCAGACGGTCACCCCGCTGGCGACGCTCCAGAGCACGTTGTCGCGCGTCTGATCGCCGGTCGTGTACTTGGCGCTGTCGACGGCGAGCCATCGGGCGTTGTACTTGAACCGGTCGCCCTGGTGCCGCCGGCGGTGGAGCAAGAGGTGCAGGCCGCCGGCGACGACCGTGAGCAGCATCGCGTTGCGAGCCCAGACCTGCGCGATCCATCCCGGGCGTAGTGTCGACATCGACGACAGATCGGGCGTGAGTGCGTACCACACCACGAAGGCGAGTCCGACGTGGAGCAGCAGCACCGGGCCGGCGAACGAGCGCAACGTCGTGCGCGCCACGGCGGTCGGCTTCGGTGGCCAGTTGAACAGCGGTGAGATCTCGATCGGTACGTCGGGTTCGAACGGCGCGCCGACGTCGAAGCGCTCAGCGACCGCACCGACGCGAACGCTCGGCGATGCCCCCATCGGGCGCCTACCGTACTCGCCCGTGAGCTCCTCGGCGCCGCTGGACGGCCTCCTCGTGGTGTCGGTCGAACAGGCGGTGGCGGCGCCCGTCTGCACGTCCCGGCTGGCCGACGCGGGCGCCAGGGTGATCAAGGTCGAACGGCCGGGAGGCGACTTCGCCCGCGGCTACGACTCGGCGGCCGGCGGTGACAGCTCGTACTTCGCGTGGGCGAACCACGGCAAGGAGTCGGTGGTGCTCGACCTCGACGACGCGGCGGACGCGCAGCTGCTGCACCGCCTGATCGACGCCGCCGACGTGTTCGTCCAGAACCTGGCTCCGGGTGCGCTCGAGCGGCGCGGCTTCGGCTCCGACGATCTCCGAGACCGGCACCCGGAGCTCGTCACGTGCGACATCTCCGGCTACGGCGAGGCGTCCGAGCTGGCCCGCAAACGGGCATACGACCTACTCGTGCAGGCCGAGAGCGGCATCGTCGGAATCTCCGGCGGGCCGGGCGAGCTCGGCCGGATCGGGGTGTCGATCTGCGACATCGGGACCGGTATCACGGCGCACGCCGCGATCCTCGAGGCGTTGTTCGCGCGCGCCACGGACGGGCTGGGCCGTGCGCTGCGGATCTCGCTGTTCGACGTCGCGGCGGAGTGGATGACGGTGCCGCTGGTCCAGCACGCCGCCGGACTCACCGTCGAGCGGGTCGGGCTCCGCCACCCGACGATCGCCCCGTACGGCGCCTACGCCACGGCCGAGGGCGCGCTGACCCTGATCTCGATCCAGAACGAACGCGAGTGGCTTCGGCTGTGCGAGCAGGTGCTCGGCCGGCCCGACCTGGCGGTCGACCCGCAGTTCGACTCGAACGAGCGGCGCGTCGAGCATCGTGACGCACTGGAACACGTTCTCGGCGAGCTCGTCGCCGGTCTCGATCGCGGCACCTTCAGGCGCCGGCTCGACGCGGCG
This sequence comes from Ilumatobacter sp., assembly GCA_041596155.1. Lineage (GTDB taxonomy): Bacteria > Actinomycetota > Acidimicrobiia > Acidimicrobiales > Ilumatobacteraceae > Ilumatobacter. The sequence continues at coordinate 7,838 of JBFHJC010000118.1, forward strand.
TCGATCGCATGGGGCGGCGTGAACGACCTCGACGACGTGCTCGCCCACGCCGCGCTCCGCCGGCGGACGGTGACCTCGTCGACCGGGGTCGACGTCGAGCTCCCGGCCCATCCGGTACGCGACGGTCGCAGGCGCGGCGTGGAGGCGGTGCCCGCCGGCGGCGCCGACACCGCCCGCATCCGCGCCGAGATCGGGCCCCCCTCCAGACCCACGCCCCTCCGTTCATGTCGCGCTCACCCCCGCCATGGCGGGGTGAGCGCGACACGGACGGGGAGTGGTGCGGGCACCTACCATCGGGGTCATGCATGTGGGGCTGTCGGTCATCTTCCAGAACCCCGGTCGGGGACGTCCCGACCACGAGGTGTACGCCGACGAGCTGCGCCTCGCCCGACTCGCCGAACCGCTCGGGTTCGAGTCGATCTGGAGCGTCGAGCATCACTTCACCGACTACACGATGGTGCCCGACGTGCTGCAATTCCTGACGTACATGGCCGGCTGCACCGAGCGGATCAAGCTCGGTTCGATGGTGTGCGTCCTTCCGTGGCACGACCCGGTGCGCGTCGCCGAGCAGGTGTCGATGCTCGACGCGATGTCGGGCGGGCGCGTGATCTTCGGGATCGGTCGCGGCACGGGCCGGGTCGAGTTCGACGGGTTCCGAGTGGAGATGCCCGAGGCCCGGGCGCGCTTCGCGGAGGCGGCCGACATGATCCTCACCGGCCTCGAACGAGGATGGGTCGAGTACGACGGCGAGTTCGTGCGCCAGCCGCGTCGCGACATCCGGCCCGCGCCGTCGAAGAGCTTCCGCGGCCGGACGTACGCCGCGGCGATCTCGCCCGAGTCGGCCGAGATCATGGCGCGCATGGGCGTCGGGCTGCTGATCATCCCGCAGAAGCCGTGGAAGGTGCACCGGGCCGAGCTCGAGACGTACCGCGGCATCTATCGCGAGGCGAACGGCGAGGATCCGCCGCCGCCGCTCGTCGCCGGCTGGACGTTCGTCGACGAGTCGGCCGACCGCGCCGAGGAGATGGCGCGCCGCTACATCGGCGGCTACTGGGACTCGGTCGTCAAGCACTACGAGTTCGACCGGGACCATCTGAGCAAGACGCCCGGCTACGAGTTCCACGGCCAGATGTACGACCGCCTCACCGAGCCTGGCGGCTACGAACGGATGACCGAGTTCTTCCTCGGCCTCCAGGTGTGGGGCACGCCCGAGCAGGTGATCGACAAGATCACCACCATCCAGGACAACACCTACTGCGACGGCTACATGGCGGTCTGCTCGTACGCCGGCATGCCGCCCGAGGAGGCCGAGCGCAACACCCGCCTGTTCGCGAGCGACGTGATGCCCGAGCTGCAGGCGATGGCGCCCGCCTACGACCGCCTCGGTGTCCCGGCCTGACCGAACCGGAGGAGTGTGGTGCGGGTCACCGGCTTCGATCACGTGGTGTTGGCCGTCGCCGACGTGCAGGCGACGCTCGACTTCTACGAGCGGACGCTCGGCATGACGCCGGTCGAACACCGGCCCGGATCGTTCGCCCTCACGTTCGGCCCGCACAAGCTGAGCCTCCAGCCGGCCGACGCGCTGCCGCCGATCGCCGCCGGCACCACGCCGGGCAGCGCCAACTTCTGCGTGCTGACCGGCGAGCCGATCGAGGACGTCGCCGCGCACCTCGAACGGTGCGGGGTCGAGATCCTCGACGGTCCGGTCGACAAGGTCGGCGCGACCCGGCCGATCCGGTCGGTCTACTTCCACGACCCCGACGGCAACCTCGTCGAGGTCGCGAACCAGCTCTGACCGCCGGCCGGACTTGACCGGCGGGTCAAGTCGACTGGCACAATGTGCTCATGGACCTGACGTACCCCGCGGAGGCCGAGGAGTTCCGGGTCGAGATCCGCGCCTGGTTGGAGCACCACCTGCCCGACGGGTGGTTCGACGACGGCTTCGAGATGACCGACGAGGAGCGCGAGCGGTTCAACGTCGAGTGGCCCCAGCAGCTGTTCGAGGGCGGTTGGATCTGCGC
>JBFHJC010000119.1:0-9801 GCA_041596155.1 Ilumatobacter sp.
GCTCCTGCCCCACGGCACCGGCCACCGGGCCGCCGACGACCCCGACCTCACGCCGGCGCCGGTGATGGAGCTGCCCCACGAGTACCTCAGCCCGCACTACGCGATCCTGCGCCACGGCGGCGGCGGCGAACGCGTCGATCTGATCTGCGGCGCGGTGCGGCTGGCGCACCCCGCGGCACGCAGCCTGTTGGCCGTGCTCCCCGAGGTGATTCACGTCGACCCCTCGACCGGCCGGCGAGCTCTCGAGGCGCTCCCGAGCCTGCTCGGGATGATCGCCGCCGAGACCGCCGAGCCGCAGCCGGGCAGCGAGGCCGTCGTGACGCGACTGTGCGACATCCTCGTGATCAGCGCGATCCGCAGCTGGCTCGAGACCGATCCGGCGGCGCGCACCGGCTGGCTCGGCGCGCTCCAGGATCCGCAGATCGGGCGAGCGGTCGCGCTCATCCATCGCGAGCCGCACCGAGACTGGACCGTCGCCGATCTGGCGGCGACCGTGGCGATGAGCCGGTCTGCGTTCGCCGCCCGGTTCGGCGAGCTCGTGGGCGAGGGGCCGATCCAGTACGTCACCCGCTGGCGCATGCACGTCGCGACCGACCTCCTGCGCGAGGAGCGTCTGACCGTCGCCCAGGTGGGCGAACGCCTCGGCTACGCGTCCGAGGCCGCCTTCAGCCGCGCCTACAAGCGGTGCACCGGCGCCGCCGCGGGCGCCGTCCGGCGCGCCGGACCCGCCGATTCACTCGCCATCGGTTGAGGCCGGCGCGTCAGGTCGCGCCGCCGGAGACCTCGATGTCGAAGGCGGTGATGTATGACGCCGCGTCGGAGAGCAGGAACTCGACCACGGCGGCGACCTCGTCGAGCGAGCCGTACCGGCGCAACGGGACCGACGCGATCATCTGGGCGGCCACCTCGTCCGGGTCGTCGCCGTAGTACTGGCTCGGCGTCGACGCCTGCAGCTCCACCTGCCGGTGCCACATCCGCCCCGGCCCGATGAACGCCGGGCTGACCGAGTTGACCCTGATCGCCGCGTGGGCGAGGTCCTTGGCGGCGGTCTTGGTGAGCGCGACGACGGCTGCCTTGGACGCGCTGTAGGCAGCCATGTTGGGCGCGCCCCCGTGCGCCATCGACGCGGTGTTGACGATCGCGCCCGGCCGGCCGGCCGCGATCAGCGCCCGGGCGAAGCACTTCATCACGATGAACACACCCGTGACGTTGACATCGAGGACGCGACGGAAGTCGGCGGCGTCGTATCCGACGATGTTGACGAACGCGCCCTGGTAGCCGGCGTTGTTGAACAGCAGATCGGCGACGATGCCGCGTGTGCCGAGATCGTCGAGGGCGCGCTGCACCGCCGTCTCGTCGGTGACGTCGAAGCCGGTCGTCACGTGCTCGGCTTCCGGGTTGGCCGTCGCGCACAACGCCGCCGTCTCGTCGACGCCGTCGCCGACGTCGGCGGCCACGATCAGCGCGCCGGCCGATGCCAGCCGCACCGCGGTGGCCCGGCCGATGTCACCGGCCGCACCGGTCACGAGCGCCACCCGGCCGCCGAGTCGTCGGTCGGAGCCGGCGGGTCTGGTTGATTCGGCAGGGCTCATCCAGACTCCGTCGGTCAGCGGCGGCGCTTCTCGAAGTAGTTCGCCCAGTTGCGGGCTGCCTCGCCCAGCGCCGGGTTGCCGTCGAAGACCGGCTGCATCTTCTCCCACGCCTGCTCGCGCTTGTAGGGCAGGAACTCGCGGGGGAAGTTGCCGTCGTGGGGGCGGTACTCCTTGAGCACCCGGCGCGCCACGGTCGCCTTGTGCACCTCGTCGGCGCCGTCGGCGAGGCCCATCGTCGGGGCGCCCGCGTACATGTCCTGGAGCGGGGTCAGGTCCGTCGTGCCGAGCGAGCCGTGGATGTGGAGGGCGTCGAACGAGACCTCACGGAGCACGCGCGCCATCGTGAACTTCACCGCCGCGATGTCCGTACGCGCCTCCTGCGTGGACGTGCGGTCGATCTTCCACGCCGTCTCGAGCACGAACAGACGCAGCATCCGCAACTTGGCGTACGACTCGGCGATCTTCTCCTGCACCATCTGGTGCTCGGCGATGATCTTGCCGTGCGACTCGCGCGACAGCGCCCGCTCGCACATCATGTCGAACGCCAAGGTGCATTGGGCGATGGTGCGCATCGCGTGGTGGATACGTCCGCCCCCGAGACGGCGTTGCGCCAGGACCTTGGCGCCGTCCTCCGGCCCGAGCAGGTGGTCGAGGGGCACACGGACGTCGGTGTACTTGATGTGGTTGTGGTTGCGGGGCTCGGGCATGATCTCGACGCCCGGGGTCTCGCGCGGCACGACGAACATGCCGTTCGTGCACATCACGAACAGGATGTCGGCGACGCGGCCGGCCGACGTGAACCACTTCTCGCCGTTGATGACCCACTCGTCGCCGTCGCGCACCGCGGTGGTGCGGAACAGGTTGGGGTCGGAGCCGCCCTGCGGCTCGGTCATCGAGTACGCGGAGAACATTTCCTGGTTGAGGAGCGGGGTCAGCCACCGCGCCTTCTGTTCGTCGGTGCCGTAGGCGGCGAGCATCTCCATGTTGCCGGTGTCGGGCGCGGCGGCGCCGAACAGCTGGGGTGCCGCCGGGTAGCGACCGAGGATCTCGTTGACGAGCGCCAGCTTGAGCTGGCCGAACCCCGGCCCGCCGAGCTCCTCGTCGAGGAACAGCGCCCACAGCCCCTGATCCTTGATCTCCTGCTGGAGCTCCCTGACGTAGGCCTTCACGGTGGGGTCGGGCAGCCGGACCGCGTGGGGGAACACGTGGTGCAGCGGCTCGGCCTTCTCCTCGCAGAACCACCGGATCCAGTCCAGCTTCTCCTGGAACTCGGGCTCGGTCGAGAAGTCCCACGCCATCGCCAGGACCATACGCCTGCCGTTCCCGGCCGACCGAGCCGGGTCCCGATTCGATCCAAGTACCGATTGACTTCACATACCATTGGTATTTGAATCGAACCATGGCACGACTCACCCGACTCGAGCAGGCGCAGGAGAACCGGACCAGGATCCTGCGATCGGCCCGGGAGCACTTCGAACGGCACGGCTACCACGGCGCCAGCGTCGACGCGATCGCCGACGACGCCGGCTTCTCGAAGGGCGCGATCTACTCCCAGTTCGGCAGCAAGGACGAGCTGATGCTGGCGGTGCTCGAACACAGCATCGACGAGCGCCAGCGCGGCACCGACCGACTGATCGAGTCCCGCGGCGCCGGTGTCGGGTTCGCGGCGGTGATGCGCGACGCGATGTCGACGTCGCTGCGCAGCGCGGCATGGCAAGCATCCCTCGCCGAGTTCCGGATCCACGCGTGGCGACATCCCGAGCTCAACGAGCGGTACCGGCGGCTCCACGAGCGCACGGTCGACAAGGTCGCGGCCAGCATCGGTGCGGTGTTGGAGGCGCAGGAGACCGCTGCGACGTGCGACTCGCGCGAGATCGCCATCGGTGTTCTCGCCGCGAACACGGGGCTCGTCCTCGAGTCGTTCGCCGGGGCGAGCATCGACATGGCCGACCTGGTTGTGACGCTCGGGTCATTGCTCCGCACCGAACCCGCCACCGCCACCGCCAGAGGAGGACGGACATGAACCAGACGCCGACCGCGCTCACCGGCGCCCCGTGGATCGCCGACGCCGCGGCCCGCTTCGTCGAGATCATCCCGGGGCACATCGAGCGGCTCGGCTGGAGCGCCGACCGAGTGCGGGCCCACCAGAGCCGCGCCCTCGCCGACCTCGTCCGTACGGCGGTCGACCGGTCGCCGTTCCATCGTCGTCGCCTCACGGGGCTCGACGTCGACCGCCTCACGGTCGATCAACTCGCCGAGCTGCCCGTCATGACCAAGGCCGAGATGATGACCGACCTCGACGACGTGTTCACCGACCGGCGATTGACCCGCTCACTGATCGACCGTCACCTCGCCTCGCTCGGTGACGAACCCGTGCTGTTGCTCGATGAGTACGTGGTGCTCGCGTCCGGTGGCAGCTCGGGCGAGCGTGGGGTCTTCGTGGTGGAGCGCGATCAAATCGCCCACTTCACGGCATACGTGCTGCGCGGCGGGATGGCCCAGCTGTCCGCCACGACCGGGTGGCCACCGCCGTTCCGCCTCCCGGTGTCGCTCGTCATGGCTCCGAGCGCGATTCACGCGACCCGTGCGCTGACGGGTGTGCTGTCCGCCGTCGCCGATCTCACGTATGCACCCGCCACGCTGCCGATCGGCGCGATCGTCACGCGACTCAACGACGCGCCGCCGGCCGTGCTCGTCGGCTACCCGTCCGTGATGGCCCGCCTCGGTGACGCGGCGGTCGCGGGCGAGCTGCGCATCGCGCCGACGATGATGCTGACCACGGCGGAGCAGCTGCGGCCCGATCACGTCGCCCGGATCACCGCCGGCTTCGGCATGCCCCCTGGCAACTCGTTCGGGTCGACCGAAGGGCTCGTCGGCACGGCCGCGCCGGGCAGCGACGAGTTCACGTTCGCGAGCGACCGCACGATCGTCGAGTTCGTCGACGCCGACGACCGGCCGGTGCCGGTCGGCAGGCCCGCACATCACGTGCTCGTCACCAACCTGACCAGCCACGCCCAGCCGCTGATCCGCTACCGCATGGACGACGCCATGACCGAGCTGCCGCCGGCCGCCGGCCACGGACACCAGCGCGCCACCGTGGACGGGCGCAACGACGCGGAGCTCACGATCGGCGGCGCGACCCTTCACCCGCTGACGATCAGGTCGGCGCTCCTCCGGCACGCGACGGTTGACGAGTTCCAGGTCAGGTGCGCCGCCGACGATGTTCAGGTCGACATCGTCACCTCGGGCCCGACCGACATCAATCGAGTGGAGCACGACATCGAGGCCGCGCTGGCATCGGCCGGCGCGACGGCGCGGGTGAGCGTTGCGGTGGTGGACGAGCTCCGGCGCAACCCGTCGACCGGCAAGATCCGGCGCTTCGTCGTCGATTGACCGAAGCTCGGCGGCCGCTCTCGGTCGGGCCGATGCGGCGGCGGCCCGGTACCGTCGCGGTCGAGGGGGTTCCGACGACCATGACCGACACGGGCACCGTGGGTGCGCCGGCGCCACACGACATCTTCACCGACAACGAGCGCTGGGGCGATCTCGCGGACTGGAACCGGAGCGCGCTCGCGCTCCACGACCAGGGCGGCATCCACCGCATCGAGCGCGACGGCTTCACCCCGTTCTGGGCGGTGATCGACCATGCCGCCGTGCTGGACGTCGAGCGCCGACCGCACGTGTTCACGAACGGACCCGAACCGGTGCTCAGCACCGAGGCGGCGATCGCCGCCCGCCAGTTCGAGATCAAGACGTTGATCCACATGGATCCGCCCCAGCACCCCGAGTACCGCCGACTGACCGCCGACTGGTTCAAGCCCGCCAGCATCAAGCGCCTCGACGACCGCCTCGACGAGCTGAGCCGCATCGCGCTCTCGAAGCTGGCGGCGGCGGCCGGCCAGTGCGACTTCGCAAAGGAGATCGCGCTCCCCTATCCCCTGCAGGTGATCCTCAAGATCCTCGGCCTGCCCGAGGACGACTACCCGCGCATGCTGCGGCTCACCCAGCAACTGTTCGGCGGTGAGGATCCCGACCTGCAGCGCGAGGAGCTCACGCCCGAGGTGATCGGGCAGGTCTTGATGGACTTCTACACCTACTTCACCGACCTCACGATCGACCGGAGGGAGGAGCCGACCGACGACCTCGCCAGGCTCATCGCCAACGGCCTGATCGACGGTGAGCCGATGCCCGATCTCGAGACGATGGGGTACTACGTGATCATCGCCACCGCCGGCCACGACACGACGTCCTCGGCGATGACCGGCGGATTGCGCGCGCTGATCGAACACCCCGATGAGCTCAGGCGACTCCAGGCCGACCCCGACCTCCTGCCGAACGCCGTCGAGGAGATGATCCGCTGGACCGCGCCGGTGCGCCACTTCATGCGCACCGCCCAGCAGGACACCGAGGTCTGCGGCCAGGAGATCAAGGCCGGCGACTGGTTGTACCTGTCGTACAAGGCCGCGAACCTCGACCCGAAGGTCTTCGACGACCCGCTCCGGTTCGACATCGGCCGCGCCAACGCCGACAAGCAGCTCTCGTTCGGGTACGGCATCCACTTCTGCCTCGGCGCCCAACTCGCCCGCAACGAGCTGCGGTCGCTGTTCGGTCACCTGGTCCCGTGCATCCGCTCGATCGAGCTCGCCGGCGATCCGACGACGACGAAGACCACGTTCGTCGGCGGCCACAAGACGCTTCCGATCCGCTACGAGCTGGCCTGACGGAGGTGTTGATGCCCTCCACCGTCGTCGTCACCGGTGCCTCCGGCTTCATCGGCAAGCACATCACGAAGGCGCTCCTCGACGGCGGGTACCGCGTCCGGGCCACGGTGCGCTCCGACGCCAAGGCCGCCGAGACGCGGGCCGCGGTCGGCACCGACGGCGACCGTGGCGAACGACTGGAGTTCGTCCACCTCGACCTGATGTCCGACGAGGGGTGGGACACCGCCCTCGTCGGCACCGACGCGCTCCTCCACACCGCGTCCCCGTTCCCGCTCCAGCAGCCGAAGAACCCCGACGAGCTCATCCGACCGGCGGTCGACGGCACCCTGCGGGCGCTGACGGCGGCGACCGCGAACGGCGTCGGGCGGGTCGTCTTGACGTCGTCGTGCGTGGCGATCTACAACGACGAGCTGCGGCCGGGGGAGACCGTGTACGACGAGACGAACTGGACCCCGGTCGACTCACCGATCGCCACGCCGTACGACCTGTCGAAGACGCTCGCCGAACGCGCTGCGTGGGAGTACGTCTCCACCACCGACACCGCGATGAGCTTCTCGACCGTCAATCCCGGCGTCGTCCTCGGCGCCCCGCTCGACGACCGCTACGGCACGTCGCTGCAGCTCGTCGAGCGGCTGCTCGCCGGCACGGACCCGATGCTGCCCAGGGTGCACATGCCGATCGTCGACGTCCTCGACGTCGCCCGGCTCCACGTGCTCTCCCTGCAGAACGACGCCGCGAACGGCGAGCGGTTCGCCGCCACGTCGGGGGCGCTGTGGTTCACCGAGATGGCCGAGATCATCAAGGACGAGTTCCCCGACAGCAAGGTGAAGACCCGGCAGGCACCCGACTTCATGGTGAGGGCACTGGCGCTCGTCATGAAGGAGCTCAAGACGGTCACCTCCCGCCTCGGCCATACCGCCGAGGTGTCGGGCGCCAAGGCCGAGCGAACGTTCGGCATCGAGCTGCTTCCGCCTCGTGACGCGGTCGTGAACGCCGCCCGAGCGATCCGCTGAGTCCGGTCAGGGGAGGAACGGTCAGGTCACGACGGTCTCGGTGTCACGGAGTGTGCCTGACCCCAACGGTGACGCGAAGTGCAGTGCCCCATCATCGAGCTCGGCGTCGGGGGCGAGGAGCGTCCTGCGGTCGTAGGCGTAGCTCTGGCTCGCCGTCCACGGATCACGGTCGCTCTGCTTCGGGAACCGCGGCAGGCCGCGCTGCATGTAGCCCGAGGTGAAGTCGTCGATGTACGGGCGCTCGGGCAGGCCGGGCGGCGCGACCGGTGTCGCGGAGCTCGCACCGGTGCGCTGCATGTGCCCGAGCAGCCGGCACACGGAGCGGGCGATCAGGTCGGCGCGCAGCGTCCACGACGCGTTGATGTAGCCGAACGTCGTACCGAGGTTGGGGACGCCGGAGTACATGAAGCCCTTGTACGTGAAGGTGTGTGCGATGTCGACCGGCTCACCGTCGACGACCGGCGTCACGCCGCCGAGCGCGAGCAACGACAGACCGGTGGCCGTGACGATCACGTCGGCGTCGAGGTGGTCGCCGCTCGCCAGCCGGATGCCGCTGGTGTCGAAGCGGTCGATGTGGTCGGTCACGACGGTGGCCGTGCCGTTGCGGATCGCCGCGAACAGGTCGGCATCGGGCGACAGGCAGAGCCGCTGGTCCCACGGGTCGTACGACGGAGTGAAGTGCGGATCCATCGGCAGCGCCCCGTCGAGCGCTTTGGCGACCTGCTTGTCGATCATCCGGCGCAGCTTCTCTGGCTTCTTGCGCGACGTCGTGTAGATGAGCTCGGTCCGCCAGGCGTTGAGCTTGCGGATCGCTCGGTACGCGTGGCGCTCGGGGAGCAGGCGGCGCAGCGCGATCGCGATCGGGTTCTTGGCCGGCGCCGGGAAGATCCACGTCGGCGATCGCTGCAGCATGGTGACGTGAGCGCCGTGCTCGGCGAGCGCCGGAATCAGGGTGACGGCGGTGGCGCCCGAGCCGATCACGACGATCTCCAGTCCGGAGAGGTCGTCGGCCGTCTGCAGGTCGTCGGGCCAGAACTGGGGGTGGACGATGCGACCCGCGAAGTCCTCCTCGCCCGGGAAGTCGGGGCGGTGCGGCTCGGTGTAGCTGTAGTAGCCGCTGCACATCTGCAGCCACCGGCACGCAGCGGTGGTCGACCCGCCGGTCGGCTCACCCTGGGCGTCGACGTGGTCGAGCGTGACCGTCCAGCGCGCGGTCGCGGTGTCCCACTCGGCCGCGACGGCCCGGCGGCCGAACGTGATCTGGCGGTCCACGCCGTACTCGCGCGCCGTCTCCTCGACGTAGGCCTTGATCGACGGTCCGTCGGCGATCGACACGTCGCTCGCCCACGGCTTGAAGTCGTAGCCGAGCGTGTACATGTCGGAGTCGGAGCGGATGCCGGGGTAGGTGAACAGGTCCCACGTGCCGCCGATGGCGTGGCGCGCCTCGGCGATCGCGTAGGTGAGCCCCGGGCACTCGCGGGTGAGATGGCACGCCATCCCGATCCCCGACAGGCCGGCGCCCACGATGAGCACGTCGACGTCGACCGTCGCCCCGGATTCGTCCATGGCGGGCCACGCTAGGTGGGAGGTGTTCCCGTCGGCGAAGGCGGCGTCGCGTGGTCGGATCGCCGGACGGTACGGTTCGCGCGTGGCGCCTCGGACGATGCGGGCGGTCGTGTACGACCGATACGGATCGCCGGACGCGCTGCGCGTCGAGGACGTGCCCGTACCCACAGCGGGCCCCGACCAGCTCCTGATCCGGGTCGCGGCGACGTCGATCAACCTGTCCGACTGGGAGTGCCTCACGGGACGACCCGCGTACGCCCGCATCGGCGGGCTCCGACGACCGAAGCAGCGCGTCCTCGGGTCAGACATCGCCGGCACCGTCGAAGCGGTCGGCGACGCCGTCGTCGCGTTCCGACCGGGCGACGAGGTGTACGGCGACAACCTCGCCCTCAAAGGCGGCTTCGCCCAGTACGCGCTCGCGCGTGAGTCGGCGATGGCGCCCAAGCCGCCGCAGCTGTCGTTCGCCGAGGTCTCGACGATCCCGCAGGCGGGGGCGATCGCCCAGCAGGGCACCGAGGGCGCGGCGCCACGCAAGCGGGTGCTCATCAACGGTGCCGGCGGCGGATCGGGCATGTTCGCGATCCAGCTCGCCAAGCGGTCCGGCGCTCATGTCACCGGCGTCGACAACGAGGCCAAGCTCGACCACATGCGTTCGCTGGGTGCCGACGAGGTCGTCGACCACCGGGCGGACGACTTCACCCGTTGCGACCCGCCCTACGACGTCATCCTCGACCTCGTCGCACACCGCTCGGTGTTCGCGTACCGGCGGGCGCTCGCCCCGGGCGGGCGGTACCGGTGCGTCGGCGGGAACGCTCGCGCCCTGCTCCGGATCGCGACCGGCGGCGCGGTGGTCGGCCGCGCCACCGGGCGCCGGCTGGGCGTGCTCGCCGTCCGGCAGGGACCGACCCA
>JBFHJC010000120.1:0-9719 GCA_041596155.1 Ilumatobacter sp.
CGCATGAAGCGGAGTCGCGAGCCGACGACGAGGTGGGAGAGCCACTGGTTCACGCCACCGACGATCAGGCCGGCACTGATGGTCGCGACGAAGAACACCGGCGTCATCACGTACTTGCTGGGCACGCCGAACGCCAGGACGAAGAAGGGGAACGCGACGCCCATCATCAGGCCGAGGCCCGTCATCCAGATCGCCAGGTCGCCGAACACGCGGCTCGTGAGCCTGGGAAGGGGATTGCGATACCCGGGCTCGGATTCCGGGACGGCCTCGATCGGGTCGGTCGCAGCCAGAGCAGCGTCGGTCGCGGGCATGTTCCTGTATCGACCCACGACGGCCCGAAGCTGAGCGCGGCTGGTACGGATCGTGCCCGACGAACGACGATCGTGCACGGAGAGTGAACACTGGGGCAGATCCGGGCGCTCAACGTGATGCATTCCCGACGATTCCGGACCGCAGGTGGACCTCGGGGACGCACGGCCGGGCTCGCGGTTGCCGCGGCCGGACGCCTACGCTTCGACCGTCAGGACGACGTCGATGGGAACGATGCTGTTGAGCCGACCAGGCCACACCCCCGCGTTCGCGGCCGCCCGCCATGCGGAGCGGCTGCCCCGGCGCCGATGAGCGCGGCCAGCGAACCGGTCGCTGACGTCGGTCGTGCGGCGCCCGGCCTCGATGCCGTCGCTCACCACGTGCTGACCGTCGAGGAGTCGATGCGCGAGCTCGACGCGACGGCGGGGGGGCTCACGACGGCCGAGGCGCGGCGGCGCCTGGCCGAGCACGGTCCCAACGAGCTCGAATCCCATGACCGAACGTCGCCATGGGAGCTGCTGCTCGCCCAGTTCAAGAACGTGCTGATCATCATCTTGCTGATCGCCGTGGCGCTGTCGGTCGTGCTGGGGCACGGCGTCGAGGCGTTCGTGATCGGCGTGATCGTGCTGTTCGCCGCCGTGCTCGGCTTCGTGCAGGAGTACCGGGCCGAGCAGGCGATGGAGGCGTTGCGTGAGATGGCCGCGCCGAATGCCCGGGCGCTGCGAGACGGCGACGAGTCGGTGGTCCCCGCTCGCGAGCTGGTGCCGGGTGACATCGTGCTGCTGCAGGTCGGCGACCGGATCCCGGCGGATCTGCGGCTCATCGAGGCGGTCAACCTGCAGACGGACGAGGCACCGCTGACGGGCGAGTCGCTGCCGGTGGAGAAGCGGACCGAACCGATCCGCGAGCCGGAGACCGCGGTCGGAGATCGCCTCGACATGGCCTACAGCGGCACCGCCGTCACCTACGGCCGCGGCCGCGGGGTGGTCGTCGCCACGGGCATGGGCACCGAGTTCGGCCGGATCGCGGGCATGCTCCAGACCGTCGAGGTCGGCCGCACGCCGCTCCAGGAGAACCTCGATCGGGTGGGCAAGATCCTGGCGATCATCGCCCTCGTCCTGGTCGCGGTCATCGTCGGGCTCGGGCTGATCCGCGGCGAGGGCCTGTTCGACATGTTCCTGTTCGGGATCGCGCTCGCGGTCGCCGTCGTGCCCGAGGCACTTCCGGCCGTGGTCACGATCTCGCTGGCCTTGGGCGTGCGGCGAATCGTCAGGCGCAGGGCGCTCGTCAGACGTCTCCCGGCGGTCGAGACCTTGGGGAGCACCTCGTTCATCTGCACCGACAAGACCGGAACACTGACGCGCAACGAGATGACCGCCCGCGAGGTGGTCACCGCTGACGTCTCCGTGATCCTCACCGGCTCGGGCTACGAGCCGGTCGGAGAGGCGACCGTCGACGGGGCCACGGTCGAGGCGCCGCCGTCCGTGGTCGACCTGCTCAGGACGGGGGCGCTGGCGTCGGACGCGACGCTGGTGCGCGACGAGGACGGCCGCTGGTCGGTTCGCGGTGACCCGACCGAAGGCGCCCTGGTGGTGGCGGCGACGAAGTTCGGCCTCGACAAGGCCGACCTCGACGCGACCCACCCGCGGCGGGCCGAGATCCCGTTCAGCTCCGAGCGCAAGCGGATGACGACGCTGCACGAGTCGGCGGAGGGCATGCTCGCCTGCTCGAAGGGCGCGGCCGAGGTCGTCCTCGACTCGTGCACGACCGTGCGGGAGGGCGGTGGCGCGGTTCCCTTGGATGACGCGCGCCGGCGAGCGATCGTCGCGGTCGCCGAGCGGATGGGTCAGGAGGGGACCCGAGTGCTCGGCGTCGCCGCCAAGGCCGGCGCCGAGCGGGCGACGGCGGAGGAGGAGATGACCTTCCTCGGATTGGTCGGCCTCATCGACCCTGCCCGCTCGGAGGCCGCGATCTCGGTCGACGCCTGCCGGGGCGCCGGCATCGACGTGGTCATGATCACCGGCGATCACCCGGTCACCGCCGCGGCCATCGCCCGCGAGCTGGGCATCCTGACGACCGGCCGGGTGATGACGGGCCGCGAGCTCGAGCAGATGACCGACGACGAGCTGGCGCGCGACGTGCTCGATCTCGAGGTGTACGCCCGCGTCTCGCCGGCCGACAAGTTGCGGGTCGTGACGGCGTTGCAGGGCCGCGGCGAAGTGGTCGCCATGACCGGGGACGGTGTGAACGATGCGCCGGCGCTCAAGAAGTCGGACATCGGGGTGGCGATGGGCATCACCGGGACCGACGTCTCGCGGGAGTCAGCCGAGATCGTCCTGCTCGACGACGACTTCGGCTCGATCGTCGCCGCGGTCGAGGAAGGTCGGGGCATCTTCGGCAACATCAAGAAGTACCTGATGTACCTGATCTCGTCGAACATCGGGGAGATCCTCCTGATGGCGGCGGCCACCGTGGCAGGGATGCCCCTGCCGCTCTCCGCGGTCCAGATCCTCTACGTCAACCTCGCCACCGACGGCCTGCCCGCGCTCGCCCTGTCGGTCGACCCGCCCGAGCCCGACCTGATGCAGCGCCGGCCGCGCGATCCAGGGCGCGGCATCTTCACCCGTCCCGTCGTGACACTGATGTCGATCGGAGGGGTCTGGTCGGGGATCGTGAACGTCGGCGTGTTCGCGGTCGCCCGGGCGAACGGGGCAGAGCTCGAGGAGGCGATGGCGTACACCTTCATCTCCCTCGTGCTCATCCAGTTCTTCAAGGCGTACAACTATCGGTCGGATCGCCGCACGATCCTCGATCGACCGTTCGCCAACCGGTGGCTCAACATCGCCATCGCGTGGGAGTTGTTGCTGCTGGCGGTGATCGTCTATGTGCCGTTCTTCCAAGGCGTCTTCGACACGTCGGCGATGGGCCCGATGGAGTGGTTGGTGCTCGTCGGCGTGGCGGGCACCGTGATTCCGGTGCTCGAGATCGCCAAGTGGATGGCACGCCACGGTCGCTTCGGCGATCTCGACTGAGGCGGCGTCACGCCGCGTGGGTTCACGGGCGCGGTTGCCGGGCGCGTTCCACTCGGGCTTCGCGTGGCTCACTCGTAGGCGAGGAAGCGGCCGGGCTTGTCGGGTTCCTCGATGACGAAGCGCAGCTCGAGGTCGGTGTCCTCGAGCAGCGCCACCTGCTGCCCGAACGGCTCGCTGGTGACGAAAACGTGCCGTTCGAGCGGCCACGCGTCCGCGAGCCAGGCGCGGAGCGCGTCGAGCAGGTCACGCTCGACGGGCGTCCCCAGGCGCGAGGTGCGGACCCAGTGGTAGACCGCGGCGTCGACCTCCTCCCACCGGTCGTCGGCGACGGGAGTGACCTTCGATGCGGCGAGGAACCGCGCGTCGGCCGGGAAGATGTAGACGCACCCGAGGCACTCGACCTCCGCCTGGTCCATCACCGTGTACGTGAAGGCCTCGCCGGCGACGTGTAGACGTTCGTGCCTGGCCAGGTCGGCACGGTTGCCGGCCACGGTGAAGTCGTCGGCCGGCCACGTGGATTGCTCCCAACGCCGCAGGAGCTCCCTGCTCTCCATCACCGCGGCATAGTCGAGCTCGGCATCGGCGACGACGAGCGGACGGAGGACGAAGTCGTCGGTCGTCAGACCGCTCGGTACGTTCGCTGCGTCGATCCGAAAAGCCACGCTCTGACTCCTCCGATGGCCCGGCCTGCCATCACAGCTTGTACAGGTCGATGACCGTCGTGCGGGTGATCTTGTCGCGGGCCTCGGGCGGGTAGCCCTCGAACATCTCGGCGAGCACGTCGATCGAGCACGGCCACGTCGAGTCGGTGTGCGGGTAGTCGGAACCCCACATGAGGGTGTCCTCGCCGATGATGTCGCGCGTCCGCAGCGCCGGCTGGTCGTCCTCGATCGTCGCCAGGAACTGGCGCTTCCAGATCTCGCCGACCGGCTCGGGCTTGTGGCTGGACGGGTCCTTGGCGAATTCGCGCTGCCAGCCTTGGTCGACCCGGTCGATCCAGTGCGCCAGCCAGCCGGCGTTGAACTCGGCGACGACGAACTTGAGGTCGGGAAACCTCTTGCACACGCCGCGGCACATCAGGTCGACGAGGGTGTCGTGGATCAGCGCAGCCGTGCCCGAGTAGGCCGCGATCGGGTCGCGGCCGGCGGTCGCCTTCATCCAATCGGGCACGTGCGCGATGCAGCCGACGTGGAACGAGACCGGTACCCCGGCTTCCTCGGCGCGCGCCCACAGCGGGTCGTAGTCCGCATCGCAGTAGCGGCGCCCTTTGGGCGCGTTGCTCGGGATTATCACGCCCCGGTAGCCCATGGCGACGACTCGTTAGAACTCGGCGAGCGCAGCCTCGGGGTCTTGCACCGGGAGGGCGGCGAGGCCGTACAGACGGCCCTGCGACGCCTCGCACTGCTCGTGCATCCAGTCGTTGTAGTTGCGCTGCAGCGCCACCTGGAGCTCGAGGTTCTTCAGCCCGAACATCGCGAAGTAGCCGGGGTAGAGCACCTCGGCAGCGAGGCCGTCGACGTCCTGGTCGTCGCCGCGCCGGGTGCCGTCGGTGAGGCCTGGCCGCATCGCCGCGTACCCACCGGTCAGGTAGGCCTGGATCTCGGGGTCGTCGATGCTGCCGGTGCCCGGCTTGTGGCCCGGCTTGCGGTCGGGCGGCTGGGCGTAGTCGAGCCGGGTCGCGGCGAGCGCCATGATGCCGACGTTGACGGCCCGCTTCGGTTGCGACGGCACGACGATGTGATCGCCGGCGCCCTCCTTCGAGACGACGCGGGGAGCGTCATCACCGAAGTGGTCGGCGAGGCCGTCGAACACCTCGGGCCCTTCGACGACATGAGAGTCGGCGGAGATCGGGCGGGGATCGTCGAGCAGGGTCATGGATCAACTCCGTGGGTCGTGAGCGGATGTGTGGGTGGTGAGCGAGAGGAGGAGGGTGGCGACCATCTCGCGGGCGAGTTCGGCGCCGTCGGTCAGCGCGTAGGTGTCGGTGTTCACGGGGAGGGCGAGCGCGCCGTGGACGCCCGACCACAGCAGCTCAGCGAGCACGGTCGGATCGTCCTCGCGCACGGTTCCCTGCGCCTGGGCCTCGGCGACCGCTCGGCGCAGGGCGGCGTGGAGCACGAGCCCGTCCGGGTCGCCGGCTTCGGGCGCCGGTGACGTCGGCGGGCGGACGAACAACAGCAGGCCCCGGTGGACGTCGGGGTGGTCGACCACGAAGTCGATGTAGGTGTGCAGCAGCTGCCCGATGCGGGCGACCGGGTCGGCCTGGGCCGCCTCGACATCGGCGAGCGAGCGGCCGAGGTCGGCGATCGGCCCCATCCAGAGGGTGCGCAGCAGGTCGGACAGGCTGGCGAAGTGGCTGTACAGCAACCCGGTCGACATGCCGGCTCGCTTGGCGATGGCGCGGACCGACAGCGCGGGAGGCCCTTCGGCCTGGTACAGCTCGGCCGCCGCGCGGCGGATCCGCTGACGCTGCTCTGAGCGCTCGGCTTCCGTCGCTGCCGGTCGGGCCACCAGATCATCGTAGCGGTTTCACGAACACGTTCATGAAATGACCTTGCGTTTGGTGTCTGACACCAAACGCAAGGTCCCTTCGTGCTCGGGATCGGCGTCGCATCGACCTGAAATGGGTGGCCGGCGATCAGATCTGGGTGGCCGGCCCTCATGACCGCGGCCCGTCTCGTCGTCATGCTCGACCTCGTCCCGCACATCACGAACGAGGAGGCCGCCGATGGCGCTGTTCATGGACGTTCACCACATCGAAGGAGGAGTCTCGGCGACCGACGTCGCCGAGGCCCACCGCAAGGACCTGGCGGTCCAGGAGCGACACGGCGTGTCGTACCTCCGCTACTGGGTCGACGAGGAGGCCGGGAAGATCTTCTGCCTCGTCGAGGCCGAGACCGCCGACGACGCCTGCGCGGTCCACCGCGAGGCGCACGGGCTCGTCGCCGACGAGATCTACGCCGTCAGCGAGCACACCTGATCTGCGTGCACCACGACACGCACGACGAGAAAGGAACCACGATGAAGAAGCACACGAAGCGGGCCCTCGCGGCCCTGACGATCTCGGGGCTGGCGCTGCTCGCGTCGGCGCCGACGGCAGGTGCGCACGGCCCGACCTGCGAGGACATGTTCGGCTCCGGCTGGAAGAACCACGGCGCGCACGTGCTCACCTACGTCAACGGCGAGGGTGGCGCTGCGGGGGGCGCGCCCGCCCACCGCGACGGCCGACCCGACGGCCCTGCCCCCGGCGCCTCGTTCTGCCTCGGGCAGTCGAACTCGCCCGGCGTGCACTTCGGCTGAGGCGACCGACGGAAACCGGCTCGGCGTGGCCCGGCCGTGGCATCCCTCCGCGTCACCTCACCCGTGATCGAGGAGTGCACGAGCCCGGGCCGCGTCGACCGCCTCGCCGCGGTTCGCGACGCCGAGCTTCATGAGCACCGCAGCGACGTGGTTCTCGACGGTGCGGAGTGACACGAACAGCCGATCGGCGATCTCGGCGTTGCTGAGGCCGCCGGCGAGCAGCTCGAGGACCTCGGCCTGACGGGCGGTGAGACCGGCCGCGTTCTGACGTGTGGCTCGGGCACTCCCGCGCGTGACCCGCACACCGTGCGCTGCCAGATCGTCCCGGACGCGAGCGGCGGCTGGTGCCGCTCCCAGGTCCTCGAAGATCCGGAGCGCGACCAGCTTCGCCTCGTCGTCGCCGTGCATCAGTGCGAGCGCCTGCTCGTAGGGCATGCCCCGGCTCGCCCAGAACTCGGCGGACTCCTGCCACTCTCCGTCGACGACCCGGCGGTACACGGGCGTCAACCCGTCGGGGAGGACATCGCCGCACCCGAGCTTCCACCACCAGAAGCCGAGTGCACCGCTCGGCCACGGCGAGCCCGTCGCCAGACCGCGGTCGACGATCGCCCGGACGCGCGACAGCACGTCGGGATCGTCATCACCCGACAGCCAGAGGTGCTCCGCCAGCACCGCGGCGACGGAATCGAGGTGCTCGAGCTGCTGGGACGACTCGGCGACGCGGTGCACGCGGTCGAGCAGGGCGCGCGCGCCGACGCCGCCGCGCCGCACTTCGATCAGTGCGAGCATGCGCATCGCCACCGCCTCGGAGTGAGCGTCGACAACGGTCAGCGCCTCGTTCGCCTCGTTCTCGGCGGCGTCCCAGTCGCCCTTCCACAGCAGGATCTCGGCGTACTGGGCTCGTGCGTACGCCTCGATGGTCCGCAACTCGTACCGGATCGCGGTGTCGAGCGTCCGGCGCACCAGGTCTTCCGCTCGGGCGAGGTCCCGGACGTCTCCGGCCATGCCGGTGAGGTTGGCGAGGGCGTACGCCTCCTCCAGTCGATGTCCACCCCGCTGCGCGAGGCGCTGGGCCTCCTCCACCAACTCGACGGCCCGGAGGTCGCCGAGGCTGTACTCGCAGGCTCCCTTGACGATCATCGCCCGCACCACGGTGAGCTCGTCGCCGATGGCGTTCGCGATCGCGAGCGCGCGGTCGGCGATCCGACTGCCCTCGGCCTCGTCGCCACGCAGCAGCCCGAGCCACGCTCGTTGGCTCACGGCGAACGCCTGGTCGGCACTCGGCGGGTGGGCCTCGAGGAGTGCGACCGCTTCGTCCGCGGCGCTCGCCGCCCGTTCGGGCTGCCCCCGCATCACGAAGGGGCGGACAGCATTCGCGAGCGTGCGCGCCAGCGCCAGTTCGTCGCCGAGCGAGCGGCGCAGCTCGATCGCACGGACCATGAGTTCCGGAGCGTCGCCGGTGCCCTCCAGGTAGTCGGTGCTCGCCCAGTCCTCGAGCACCCCGGCGCGATCGTCGGGCGGGAGCTGGTCGAGATGTGGTTCGAGGGCGCGGAAGTGCGCCAGCGCCTCCCGGTGGCTCTCGATCGCCATCGCGGCGCGCGCCGCCTGCGGCGCCAGGTCGACGATCGCCGCGACATCGTCGGCTCGGTGAGCGTGGTGGACGAGGCGAGCTGGGTCCGCCCGCCCGACGAGCGCCGCCAGCGCCCGCTCGTTGAGCGATCGGCGCGTGGCCGGCGACAGCGCCGTCTCGACTGCCTGCCGGGTCAGTTCGTGCGGGAACGACACCGAGGTGCCGTCGGACGTGAGCAGACCCTGCCGCTCGCACTCACGCAGCGCCTCATCGATCGGGCCCAGGACGTCCTCGAGAAAGCTCCGCTCCGAGCGGCCGGGTGCGATCGACGCGAGGTCGAGCAGCAGTCTGGCCTCGGTCGAGAGCCTGCTCGCCCTCGCCAGCACCGAGTCGTGGATCGACGACGGGACCTGGTCGACGCCGGAGGCGACCAGCTCGGTCACGAACAGCGGGTTGCCGCCGGTCAGCGTCAGCACCTGCTCGAGGTCGAGCTGGACGTCACCGATCATGGCGGCGACGGCGTCGGCCGAGAGCCGGTCGAGCTGCATCCGCACGAGGTTCCCCGGCGGCAGGTCGCCGATCACCTGCCGGAGCGGATGGTCCGCGTCGACCGCACCACTCCGATACGTGAGCAAGAGGAGACCGTTGCAGCGCGCGATCCGCCGCCCGAGGAACCGGATCACGTCGAGCGTCGCCTCGTCGGCCCAGTGGGTGTCCTCGATCACCAGCACGGTCGGGCGTGGCCGCCGCGCGAGCAGGTCGAGGAGCACGTCCATCACCCGTCGGCGATCGCCCGCGCCGAGTGCCGCCGAGAGCGACGGCTCGAGGCGAGCGACGTCCCAGAGCGGGGAGAACGGCTGGGGCGTGACGAGGTCGTCGCACCCGCCCTCCAGCGCCTCGATGTCGTCAGCGACCGCGGCGAGGAACTCGGCGACGAGCGCGGTCTTGCCGATCCCCGCTTCGCCGCGCATCAACACGACCCGCCCGCCGGTCGCGCCCGGATCGGCGAGCAGCTGGCGCAGCCGACTCAGTTCAGCGTCACGCTCACGGATCAAAGCCCCCGCATCGTACGCCATCATCGACCGCTCGTCGGCTGTGCCAGGCTGTCGACATGACCGCCGCCACGATCCGCCCGACAGACTCCGCGGCCACCCCTCGCTTCGTACGCGCCGACGGGCCCGACAAGGTCACCGGGTCCGGGCGCTATGCGGCCGACCTCACGCTCACCGGCATGCTGCACGCCAAGCTCAGGTACGCCGATCACCCGCACGCCCGGATCACGCGGCTCGACGCGACCGCGGCCCGGGCGATGCCGGGCGTGTTCGCCGTGCTCACCGCCGCTGACGTTCCCGACGTGCACTACGGCCCGTTCGTCGCCGACCGCACCCTCTTCGCGAACCACGTCGTGCGATTCGAGGGCGACGTCGTCGCAGCGGTGGCCGCAACCACGCCGGAGATCGCCGCCGCGGCCGCCGCGGCGATCGAGGTCGACTACGAGGTACTGCCGA
>JBFHJC010000121.1:0-9703 GCA_041596155.1 Ilumatobacter sp.
CAACCGCTCGCGCACGGCCTGACGGCCCTCGATCTGCTCACCGCCGAGACCCTTGTCGGCGCGCCGCTTCGGCGCATCGTCGCCGGCGCGCACTCGACCGGTTCGACCGGCGCCACGGCTGCGCGGCGGGCCAGACCGTCGGCCGGCGGCGGCCCGCCCCCCGCGACCCTGTCCGGGGCCGCGGCGACCCGCTCCGCGACCGGCCCCTCGCCCGCTCACGACTCGCGCTCCCCATCGCCCACGATCACGGCGACGGCCCAGGCGGCGATGCCCTCGTGGCGCCCGACTGCACCGAGCCCTTCCGCGCGGCGGCCGGCCACGGTCACGGGGGCACCGGCGGCCCGGCTGAGGTTGGCCTCCATGTCGGCGGTCACGGGGGCCAGTCTGGGCCGCTCGCAGACGACCTTGACGTCGACGTTGCCGATCGACCAGCCCGCCGCTCGCACCATCTCGGCGACAGCCGCCAGCAGCGCGAGGGAGTCGGCACCCTTCCAGCGCTCGTCGGTGTCGGGGAAGTGCTGGCCGATGTCGCCGAGACCCGCCGCCCCGAGCAGGGCGTCGGCGGCGGCGTGCGCCGGCACGTCGGCGTCGCTGTGCCCCTCGAGGCCTCGCTCGCCGGCGAAGGTGCAGCCGCCGAGCACGAGTGGGCGTGAAGGATCGTCGGAGACGCGGTGCACGTCGAATCCCTGGCCGACGCGGATCACGACCCGACCGCCGCGTCGTCGAGCCGGTGGCGCATCCAGGTCAGGTCGTCGGCGTGGGTGATCTTGCGGTTGTCGGGGTCGCCGGGCACCACCCTGACACGTCCGCCGGCCGCCTCGACCAGCGCCGCGTCGTCGGTGCCCTCGCCGCCCGCGGCGTGCGCCGCTCGCAGGACGTCGGCGACGAAGGCCTGGGGCGTCTGCACCGCAACGAGCAGCGTCCGGTCCGGCGTGTCGACGACGAAGCCGGCGGCGTCGACGGCCTTGATCGTGTCGGCCACGGGGACGCCGGGGACCGCGCCATCGGCGCCGGCGAGCACGGCGTCGATCACGCGCCGATACAGCTCGGGCGACGCGAGCGGCCGGGCGGCGTCGTGGACGCAGATGACGGTCGCTCCCTCGGGGACCGCGGCGAGTCCGGCGCGCACGCTCGCGCTGCGCGTCGCGCCACCCGCGACCGCTCCCTCCCGCTCGGCGTCGGCCGGCGGTACGACCACGACCACGCCGTCTCCGGCAGCGGCGGCGATCCGGCGCGAGCGGTCGATCACCCGCTCGCCGCCGAGCGACTCGTACTGCTTGGGTCGCCCGAAGCGCTCACCGGTTCCGCCCCCGACCACCACGGTCCAGACCTCCGACGGCCGACTCACGGTGGCGAGGGTAGTACCGTGCCGCTCGATGACCGACGCTGTCGAACGCTTGGCGCGCACCTCGTTCTTCGCCGACGCATCGCCGGAGCGTCTCGCTCGGGTCGCCGCCAGCGGACGCGACCGCGATCTGGTGCGAGGCGACGTCCTGTTCCACGAGGGCGACCCGCCCGACGCCCTCTACCTCGTCACCCGCGGCCGGATCGCGATCGCGATGGCGAGCCCGATCGACCGGCGGGAGAGCGTCGTCGCCCTCATGGAGCCCGGCGATCTGTTCGGCGAGATGGGCATGCTCGACGACGGCCCCCGCTCGGCGCTCGCCCGGGCGCTCGAACCGTCGGCGGTGTTCGAAGTGCCGTTCGGCCCGGTCAAGGAGCTGTTCAACGAAGATCCCCGGCTGCTCTGGAACGTCACCCGTCTCCTGGCGACGCGGCTGCGGGTGATGGACGAGGTGCTCGCCGACTCCGTGTTCCTCGACGTCACCGGCCGCACGGCGAAGCGCCTGCTCGAGCTCGCCAACGGCGAGGCCGAGTTCCAGCTCCCGGTCACCCAAGAGGAGCTCGCCGGCATGGTCGGCGCGTCGCGCGAGCGGGTCAACAAGGCGATCGCCAGCTTCATCCGACTGGGCTGGCTCGAGCAGCACGACCGCACGTACCGCATCGTGCAGCGCGACCGGCTCGAGCTGCGCGCCCGCTGAGTCCATGAGGTCGCGACCGAACGCCGGGGAGGGTCGCGATCCGGGAGTTGACAACCGTGGTTGCGCGTTCGGGGCCCATCAGGCCGACGGTGACAACCCAGGTTGTCAACTGGCGCCACATCATCCCAAGAGTGCGCTCACGATGCCCGGCGTCGGAGCCGCCCGACCCGTCCGGGTACGGCACGACTGACACGGCGTTCTCGGCGGAACGGCGCTCGAACTCCCGATCCGGCGTGCGCGGCCACGGACCGCGCACGATCTGCGCTCTGTCAGCAGAGTGATGCTCCGCTGTCAGCGAGTGCGACGTTCACAGAACCGCGTCAGCGGGCGAAGGTGTCGATCATGAGGTGGACGTCGGGCGCCAGCGGGTAGAGGATCGGGCACGTACAGCCGTTGGCGACGTACTCGTCGACCTTGGCCCGCACCTCGTCGGTGGTGCCCGACGCGGTGATCATCTGCACGATCTCGTCGGGGACGAGCTTGCTGGCGGCGACGACCTCGTCGTGCGTCGCCGGCCACGTGAGCACCTTGCCGATCTCGTCGAGCAGCTCCTGCGGCACGCCGGACGCCTTCATGATGTGGGGCTGCTGACCGAGGTACTGCGTGACGAGCAGGCGCGCCCCGTCGAGGGCCGCCTGGCGATCGTCGTCGACCGAGCACACGACGAGCTGGGGCCGGTCGACGTCATCGATGGTGCGGCCGGCCTTCGCCGCACCGCGCGCGAGCGCTTCGAGCGCACGCGTGTTGTAGTCCGGGCTGACGAGGTAGTTGAGGACGACGCCGTCCGCGATCTCGCCGGCGAGCTCCATCATCTGCATGCCGGTCGCACCGATGTAGATCGGCACGTCCTTCGGCCGCCGCTCCTGGTGGACATAGTCGAGCTCCACGCCGTCGAGGTGCACGTGATAGCCGTCGTAGGAGACGGTCTCGTTGTTGAGCAGGCCGCGCACCGATTCGACGATCTCGCGCATGACCCGAAGCGGCCGTGCTCGGTCGATGCCGACCTTGGCGGCGAGCGGGTCCCACCAGGCCCCCAGCCCGCAGATCATCCGACCCGGCGCCAAATCGTCGAGCGTCGAGAACGTGCTCGCCAGCCGAGCCGCGTTGCGGGTCCAGATGTCGATGACGCCCGAGCCGATCTTGATGCGATCGGTCGTCGCGGCGAACGCCGCCATCGGCACGACCGCGTCCCGCACGAGCCGGCTGTCGGCCTGCCAGACCGCGTCGAACCCCTTCGACTCGGCGTAGCGGACGAGCTCGATGCCCTCGGCCATCGGGTGGGCGTCCTGCAGGTAGAGCGCGACCTGATCCATGGTGTCGAGTCTCGCGCAGGTCTGTACGAAACGTAAACGGATCCGAAGGGTCCCGTGCCTGGCAGGCTGGGCACCGCATGTTCGTCGCCACCGTGTACGCGCTGGTCGCCGCCGTGCTGCACGCCGGATGGAACCTGATCGCCAAGCGCGCCGTCGACCCGTTCCTCGCGCTCTGGGGACAGTTCCTGGCGGCGGGGCTGATCGGCGTGGTCGGCCTGGCGCTCGCGGGTGGCGTTCCGGCGAACGCATGGTTGTGGGCCGGCGCGTCGGGCCTCATCCACATCCCGTACGTGATGGGCCTCGGGCGCGCGTACCGGACCGGCGACTTCTCGCTCGCCTACCCCGTGGCGCGCGGCGGAGGTGCGCTCATCGCCGCAGTGGGCGGCATCGTGCTGCTCGGCGACGACCTCTCGCCCGTCGCGATCACCGCGATCGTCGTCGTCGTCGCCGGCATGGCGACGCTCGGAACCGGCGCACCCCGCGCTCAGCTCGCGACCGCGGTCGGGGTCGCGGCGACGATCGGGGCGTACACCGTGATCGACTCGGATGCGGCGCGCCGGTTCGACGGTGGCGGGTACGTGTTCGCGGTGTTCGTCGCGATGGGGTTGACGGTCTCGGCGGCCGGCGTCGCGACGGGGCAGGGTCGCGCCCTCCTCGCGCTCCCGGCGGCATTCTGGCGGCGGGCCTGGCTGGCAGCGCTGATGAGCGTCGTCACCTACGGCCTCGTGCTGCTCGCTGTGCGGCGCGCGCCGGTCGGCTACGTGGCGGCACTGCGCGAGTCGAGTGTGCTGATCGCGGCGGTCGTCGGTTGGCGGATGCTCGGCGAGGGCCGGGGCCGGACGCGAACGATCGCGGCCGGGCTGATCACGACGGGACTCGTCGTGCTCGTGGCGTCACGCTGACATGGTCGTCGTGACGCTCACGCCAGCGCCGGCCGCGACCCTCCCCCGAGGGGGGCGTATTCGTCGACGTACCGCTGATGGCTGAGACGGCGGATCTCGCTCATCAGCTCGTCGGTGACGGCACGCCTCGCCCGATTCGTGCTGCGCTCGCAACCCATCGACCGCGGATCGATCGGCGGGCCGATCCGGAGGGTGGCGGTGCGGAACGGTCGCACGATGCGGGTGCCACTGGGCAGGATCCGGTCGGTTCCCTCGATGCCGACGGGAACGAGCGGCACGCCGGCGCTCAGCGCGAGGTGAGCAGCGCCGACGTGGCCGCGATGCAAGAGCCCGTCACGGGATCGAGTGCCTTCCGGGAAGATCCCGATGACGCGCCCCTCGTCGAGCACCTCACGGATCTCGTCGAGGGCGTGCACGGCGTCGCCGGGCCGCTGGCGGCGCACTGGGACCATGCCGGCGCCGCAGAACCGCCAGCGGGTGAGTCGACGATCGGAGTACTCCGCCTTCCCGAGCATGCAGACCTGACGCGGCAGGGAGAACATCAGCAGCACGGAATCGAAGAACGACAGGTGGTTGGCGGCGACGATCACCGGCCCGTCGGCCGGCAGGTGCTCGGCGCCCTCCACCCTCAAGCGCACGAGCAGCCGACGGGCCGGCAAGGTGAGGACCTTGGCGATGTCGTAGGCAAGGCCACGATCGACCCACTCGGCACGCAGCCGCTCGAGCGTCGCCGACACCTTCGACACCATGTCGCCAATGTGCGCTCCGGCCGCCGCGTCCGACCAGGGCCGGAGGTCCCGACCTGCGGCGCGACCGACCCCCGGGTCCCCCCGGGGGTCGGCTCGGGTCGTCCCGGACCCGCGAGCACCGGGTGGTGCTCCCCCCGACATGTCCGGCACCCGCACGGGCCCGCACATGAAACCTCGGGAGGAATTCTGCGGGATACTGGGCGACACGGACATGTAGCGAGCGATGAGGCCGAGACGGATCGACCGCCGAGCGGGCGCCGAGCGCGGGAGAGCTGAGGCGACCGCGCCGTCACACGACTCGATCTTCGAGTCGATCTTCCTCCGGCATCGCGACGATGTCTGGCGGTACTGCACCCGACGACTGGGCGCCGACGAGGTGAACGACGCCGTGTCCGACGTCTTCGTGGTCGTCTGGCGTCGCCTCGACGACCTGCCGCCGATGCATGAAGCGCGGCTGTGGATCTTCGGCATCGCCCGCAATGTCGTTCGCAACCGTCAACGGGCGGGTCGCCGCAGGCTGCGGCTCGACGGTCGGGTCCGGTCGCTGCCCCGATCGCCGGCGCCGAGCGCCGACGATCTCGCAAGCCGGCGCGAAACCCACCGCGAGCTGCTGGACGCCGTCGACGGCCTGTCGGTCGACGACCGCGAGCTCCTGCGCCTCCGTACGTGGGAGGAACTGTCGCTGGCTGAGATCGCGACCGTGAGCGACCTGTCGGTCCGAGCCGTCGAGTCACGTCTGGCCCGCATTCGCAAGAAGCTCGCTCGCTCCCTCGTGGTTGCACCGGAACCCGCGACGCGCCCTCCCGACGACGCGATCGATTCCCAGACCTGGTCGTCCCCGAACCGTCACGAAGGAGGTGCGCGATGACGCCCGACCCGTTCGACGTGTACGCCCGGCTCGATCCGGCCCGGGGCGTCCGTCCCGATTGGGACGTGATCGGGACGCTCGTCGTCGACACCATCGACGAGAGGACAGGAACGATGACCGTTCAACTCGAACGTTCCGAGACGCGGCCCGGGGCCCGCACCGCCAGGACGGGTGATCGACCAGGGCGACGCCGGGCACTCCTGCTCGCCGCTGCGGCGGCGTTGGTGGCGATGGGGGTCGCGGCCGTCGCGTTCAGCGTGCGCGACTCCGACGAGGTGCCCGCCGACGATCCGGTGGCGCCACCGACGACGACGACGGAGACGAGCGCCCCATCGGCGCAGTCAGCACGCTCGCTCGACGAGCACGAGCGGGTCTTCGCAGGCAGGTGGAACGCCACCGCGCAGGACGGAACCGAGCCATCCACGTTCGACGTCGTGCTCGGCACCGACGGCACCTTCGACATCACCTCGCTCGACGGACTGTGCGACGGGCGAGGGATGTGGAGCGTCGACGCCGACGTTCCGACGCTTCTCGCCAACGGGACGTGTGCTGCGGAGCCGGTCACGATCGAGGCCGAGGCTCGGCCGGAACGTCTGAGCGGCACGCTCACGATCGGCGACGGCGAGCCCGTGAGGTTCTCGGCCGTGTTCGCGCCGTCGACCACCGAGCGGGCTCTGACCGACGAGGAGCTCGCGTACGTCGGCCTGTGGAGCACCCCTGCGAGTGGACAGCTGGATCAGCCGAGCCTGCGGCTCGATGCCGACGGCACCTTCCAGCTCACCTCCGACAGCCCGGCGGTCGACGGCCCGATCGACGGGTACTGGGAGGTCACCTCGGCAGGCGTCTTCTCACTGGTCGGCGCCTCGGAGGGCGTCGAGACCCGACTCTGGGCGGCAGCGGACGCCGACTCGATGGTGGCGCGGTCGTCGTCGAGCGCGAGCGAGGGGGAACCCGCCGACGTCGACGTCGAACTCGTCCGGATGCAACCGCGAGAACTCGACGAGCACGAGGTGGCGTACGTCGGCGAGTGGGAGAGCTGGGCGATCGGCCTGGCGCTCGACGCCGACGGGACGTTCACCGCCGCAGAGATCGCCGACCCACCCCCGGAGGACGGCTTCGCCTGTGTGGCGACGGGCGTGTGGGAGGTCGCTGCGGACGGGTCGTCGTTCAGAGCGCGCGGGATCTGCGGCGACGAGCGGATGACCATCACGTCCATGACGCCGCCTCAGCCGGAGCAGTTCAACGCGTTCGCGGTGGTTCCCAGCACCCCGGCAATCGAGGTCACCCTCGTCCACCGAACGGAGTGAGTGTCGACCGAGTCAGAGCAGGGCGTGCAGGCGGGCCGCCTGCTCGGCGGCGTGGGCACGCACCTCGTCGGCGTCGACCCGTGTGGGGCGACCGTCGTCGAGGAGCACCTCGCCGTCGGCGGCGACGACCCGCGTCGCCCGGATCCCGGGGGTGAACGCGACGTGCCAGGCCGAGTCGACGTGGTCGTACGTCCAGGTGACCTCGTCGTCGCGCGCCTCGGGCACGAGCGCATAGCCCTGCTCGAGCCACGACCACGCCGAGTCGGGCGATGCGAGCACGTCGTCCGCGCGATGCGCGACGTACGCCAACCGGAACTCCTCGAGCATGTCGGCACCGATGCCGTCGGTGCCGAGCGCGACCGGGTTCGGCCGGCGGGCCGGCGCCGCGTAGCCGACTGCGTTGTTCATGTTCGACCGGGGGTTGTGGGCGATCGTGCCGGGCAGGTCGCGGTCGAGCGACACGCAGTGGACGAGCAACCAGTCGTCAGTGGCGAGCGGTTCGAGGCGGGCTCCGGCGGCGTGGTCCTCGGGCCCCTCCGACACGTGGATGTGCACGCCGACACCGAGGTCGGCCGCCAGCCCGGCCGCCGCCTCGATCGTCTCGTCGGTGCACGTGAACGCGGCGTGCACGCCGACCAGGCCGCGCCCGCCGGCCCGCAGGAACCGCTCGTTCTCATCCAGCCCGCGGCGGGCGCCGTCGGCGCCGTGGCGATCGGTCACGCCATAGGCGCACACGACCCGCACGCCGACCTCGGCGCACGCCTCGGCGATCACGTCGAGGCTGCCCTCGATCGCGTTCGGGCTCTCGTGGTGATCGACGATCGCCGTCGTGCCGCACATCAGCGCCTCCATCGCGCCGAGACGGGCGCTGGCGCGCAGCATGTCGAGGTCGAGCGCCGCGTCGAGCCGCCACCAGATCTGCTCGAGGATCTGGCCGAAGTTCGTCGGCTGCGCCGGCGGCGGCGGCATCCCGCGCGCCAGCGTCGAGTACAGGTGGTGGTGCGCGCACACCATCCCCGGCGTCGTGTTCCCCATGCCGCGACCCTACGCCTCCCCGTTCATGTCGCGCTCTCCCCCCGCATGGCGGGGTGAGCGCGACACGAACGAAGGACGGGGGGCCACCTCCCCGTTCGTGTCGCGCTCAGCCACTGCATGGCGTGTCCAGCGCGACACGAACGAGGGGCGGGCCGTACTGTTACGGCCATGGGGACACCGGCACACGAACACGGGCCGACCGACGTCGCGCTGCTCGACGAGACGATCCCGGCCAACCTCGCCCGAACGGTGGCCGCCCACGGCGACCGCGAGGCGCTCGTCGCCCGCCACCAGGACATCCGGTGGACCTACGACCAATTCCATGCGCGGGTCCGGCGCCTCGCGGCCGGGCTGGCCGGTGCCGGGCTGGCCAAGGGCGACCGCGTCGGGCTCTGGGCACCGAACTACGCCGAGTGGACGCTCGTGCAGTTCGCCACGGCCGAGCTCGGGGTCATCCTCGTCAACATCAACCCCGCCTACCGCACCCACGAGCTCGCCTACGCCCTCAACCAGTCGGGCTGCCGGTGGGTGGTCGCGGCGCCGGAGTTCAAGACGTCGAACTACGTCGACATGGTGGCGTCGGTGCGTGACGAGTGCCCCGCGCTGGAGCGGGCCGTGTTCTTCTGGACGTCCGACTGGGACGCACTGTGCGCCGGCGACGACTCGGTGATCGACGAACGACTCGCCGCGATCCGTGACGACCTGCGCCCCGACGACCCGATCAACATCCAGTACACGTCGGGCACGACCGGCTTCCCGAAGGGCGCCACGCTGACGCACAAGAACATCCTCAACAACGGCTACTTCACGACCGAGCTGCAGGGGTTCACCCACGAGGACCGGCTGTGCATCCCGGTGCCCTTCTACCACTGCTTCGGCATGGTGATGGGCAACCTCGGGTGCACGTCGCACGGGGCGACGATGGTGATCCCCAGCGACGCGTTCGAGCCCGGCGCCGTGCTGCAGGCGGTGCAGGACGAGCGCTGCACGAGCCTGTACGGCGTGCCGACGATGTTCATCGCCGAGCTCGGGCACCCCGACTTCGACTCGTTCGACCTGTCGTCGCTGCGCACCGGGGTGATGGCCGGCTCGCCGTGCCCGGTCGAGGTGATGAAGCAGTGCGTCGACCGCATGAACATGCGCGACGTCACGATCTGCTACGGCATGACCGAGACGTCGCCGGTGTCGACCCAGACGCTGCCGGACGACTCGCTGCACCACCGCACGGCGACCGTCGGGCGCGCCCATCCGCACGTCGAGATCCGCGTCGCCGACGCGGAGACCGGCGCCACCGCCGACCGCAACGTCGCCGGAGAGTTCTGCACCCGCGGGTACTCGGTGATGTCGGGCTACTGGAACGACCCCGACAAGACCGCCGACGCGATCGACGCCGACGGCTGGATGCACACCGGCGACCTGGCGGTGATGGACGACGACGGCTACGTCAACATCGTCGGCCGCATCAAGGACATGGTGATCCGCGGCGG
>JBFHJC010000122.1:0-9635 GCA_041596155.1 Ilumatobacter sp.
GCCTCGGCCGCTCAGGGATTGGCCGGCGCCAGGTAGGGGAAGGCGCCAGGGAACGGGACGTCGTTGGCGTCGACGCAGTCGGAATCCAGCACCGGGCCGTTGCCGCCGGCGTCGAGCAGGCCGGTGACCACCGCCAGTTCGAAGTCGATCACGTCGTCGGCGAGCCGGCGCCCGTTCAGGCCGGGCACGAAGCCGGCGTCACTGGACGTGTCGAGGGTGAGCACGTCGGGCACGAGCACCCCGGCGATCGCGTCGGCCGTGGCGGCGTCGTAGCCGTCGCCGTCGAGCCCGCTCAGGAACTGGAGGTTCTTGCTGACCTCGGGCGCCCAGTTGGCGGCGTCGTTGTGCGGCCGATCCTGGTTGAACGCGTCCTCGTGGCCGTCGTCGATGAGCACGGTCGCGATCGCCGGCTTGCCCATCCGATCGATGCGGTCGCCGTTCGACTCGGTCTCCGCCCAGACGTTGATCACTGCGCCGTCGCCGGTGAGCTTCGCCGACGGCACCTCGACGACGATCGCCGACACGTCGAGTCCGGCGAAGAAGTCGCGGGTGCCGGCGTCGCAGAACTCGCGAGCGCCCTGCCCCTTGACCACGCCGAGGAACGCCTCGAGATCGAAGAAGAACGGGTCGTCGAACGTGCCGACCATCGCCTGACCACCGCCGGGGAGGGCGATCGTCTGACCGGTACGGCCGCGCGTCTGGCCCTTGCCGCCGACGCCCTTGATCATGACGTCCTGCCGGCCGGCGCCGTCGGCCGGAGCGGCCTTGACCTCGATCGTGCGGTCCTTCTTGACGTCGCCGTCGTTGTCGATCTGGAACCGGTACACCCCGTTCGGATCGAGCGTCGTCGGCGAGAGCAGGCCCGCCGCCGGGTTGACGGTCATCACGAGGACGGTGTTGGCGCCGTTGCGGAACGCGTAGACGTCGTTGATGTCGGTTCGGCCGTCGGCGCGAACGAGCGGTGCCTCGAGGTGATCGGCGGCGCCGCCGGGCTCGGCGATGGCGTAGGTGCCGGCGAGCAGGCCGACGAGGCCGACTGCGGCGATGAATCGGTGTTGCATGGCTGGGACTTCCCCTTCGGTCGTCGGCGCCGCTCACCCCCGCCAGGTCGACGGCACCGCATTGTTGGACGACGACGATTCGTCGCGGTCGTCCCTGCGGATTGGTCGAGATCCAGGATCGGCGCGTCAGCGCGCCGTGAAGCCGCCGTCGACGAGCAGCGAGTGGCCCGTGATGTACGAGCCGGCGTCGGTCGCCAGGAGCAGCAACGCACCGTCGAGCTCGTGCTCCTCGCCCATGCGCGGCAAGGCCGAGTAGCGACGCAGGTAGTTCTCGCTGCCCTCGTCGCCGATCATCGGCGCCGTCATCTCCGACGGGAAGTAGCCGGGGCAGAGCGCGTTGACGCGTACCCCCTTGCGGGCGAGCTGGAGCGCGAGCTCGCGCGTCATGTTCACGACCGCGCCCTTGCTCGCACAGTAGTTGGCTTGCTTGATCGGCGCCGATCCGACGTGGCCGAGCATCGACGCGACGTTGACGATCGAGCCGCTCCCCCGCTCGACCATGTGCGACACGCACAGCTTGATCAGGTGCCACACGGCGGTCGCGTTGACCTCCATCGCCTGCTCGAACTGGTCGAGCGTCTCGTCCTCGATCCCGACTGTGTGGGAGACGCCGGCGTTGTTGACGAGGACGTCGATGCGTCCGGCGCGGTCGAGCGCGTCGGCGATCAGCCGCTCACGGTCGGCGGCGAGGCCGACGTCGGCCGGGAGCGCGACCGCGCCGGGCAGGTCGGCCACGAGTGCGTCGAGCCGCTCCTCGCGCCGCGCGGTGACGACGACCGTGGCGCCGACGGCGTGGAGGACACGGGCGAACCGCTCGCCGAGCCCGGCCGAGGCGCCCGTCACCAGCGCAACCTTCCCGTCGAGGCGGAAGGCGGCGAGCGGATCGAGCGCAGGGCTGAGATCGGTCGGCATGGCGGCGAGTCTCGCGGACGCTCAGCGGCGGACGCGCACCGACAGGCAGGTCACGCAGCCCTCGAGCTTCTCGAACTCGGAGATGTCGACCTCGACGACGTCGTAGCCGCGGCGGCGCAGCCCGGCGGCGGTCGCAGGCGCGTCGGCCGCCATCAGCAGCGAGCGCTCGTCGAGCACGACGACGTGCGAGCCGGCCGGCTCGGTGACGGATTCGAAGCGGTCGTACGCCGACGTGTCGTCGACGAGGTCGGGATGGCCGATCACGGTGCCGTCGGGCAGCGCGGTGACCGCCGACTTGAGATGGAGGACCCGGTGCACGGGGACCGGTCGCACGACCCAGCCGCGGGGCGACAGCAGGGTGGCGAGCTGAGCGACGGCCGGGGCGTTCGTGCGGCCGCTGACGCCGACGTAGACGTCGCGCCCGACCTTGAGGACGTCACCGCCGTCGAGCGTGCCGGGATCGGCGACGTGGTGGACGGTGAGGCCGAGCGCGCAGGCGGCCGCCTCGGCGGCGACCGTCTCGGCGCGGCGCGACTCGGCGCCGGGACGGGTCACGACGGCGACGTCGTCGAACACGACGAGGGCGTCCTCGACGAAGACGGCGTCGGGGCAGTCGTCGGCGGGCTCGACTTCGAGGATCACCCACCCGCGCTCGTCGAAGACCCGCACGTACTCCTCCCACTGGCGGGCGGCGAGCTCGACGTCGACCGGCACCCGCTCCCGGTGGGTGACGAGGCCGTCGGCGAGCGTGAGCCCGGGGCGGCGGACGATGGCGGTCGGCATGCGTCTCAACCCGCCGGAGCCTTCGCGAACGTCTCGAAGGCGGCGATCACCTCGTCGGACAACCGGCGCGCTCCCGTCTGGAGGTACTCCATCGCCCGCAACGCCGCGTCGTGGGCCTCGGTGCTCGAGCCGGCGACGCAGTCCTCGACCACCCGGCAGAAGTAGTCGTGCTGGTGGGCGTCGACGAACGTGTAGTGGACGCAGACGTCGGTGTGGCCGCCGATCAGGAGGAGGGTGTCGGCTCGCAGCCCCTTGAGCAGGATCTCCAGCTCGGTGCCGAAGAAGCACGAGTAGCGGCGCTTGCGGATCACGTAGTCGTCGGGCCGGACCCCGAGGTCGGCCGAGATCTCGGTGCCCGGGTCGCCCTCGAGCAGGTGGACGCCCTCGGCCCCGTCGAGCTCGCGGCCGAAGTCGACCAGGTCGCGCCGGTGCGCCTCCTGGAAGAACACGACCGGCACGCCACAACGCCGGGCGGCCTCGACGAGGGCGGGCGCCCGAGCCATGCGCTCCTGATAACCCCGCATGAACGGCATGCTGCCGGCACCCCCGTCGGCCGGGGCGCCTCCCTGGATGTCGATCGCGATGAGGACGGGTCGCCCCTCGATCAGGTCGCGTGGCACCGTCGCGACGCTACACGCCACGACGGCCGGCCCGTAGAGTCGCCGTCCGTGGCCCGGTTGCGACATCGTCCGTGGGTTCCGAACGCGAGCGAGGCGTTGGTGCAGCAGCTCGCCGAGTCGGCCGCGGGCGCGACGAGCGGCGAGATCGATGCGTGGTTGGAGGGCCTCGTCGCCGACAACGAGCTGATCCACAACCGTGGTTGCGTGAACCTCAACCCGGCCGCCAACACGATGAACCCGCGGGCCGAGGCGCTGCTGGCATCGGGGCTCGCCTCGCGCCCCTCGCTCGGGTACCCGGGCGACAAGTACGAGATGGGGCTCGAGGCGATCGAGCAGATCGAGGTGATCGCCGCCGAGCTCGCGGCGGAGGCGTTCGGCGCGCCGTACGCCGAGGTGCGGCTCGGGTCCGGTGCGCTCGCCAACCTGTACACGTTCATGGCGACGTGCCGGCCCGGCGACGCGATCGTCGTGCCCCCGGCGACGATCGGTGGCCATGTGACGCACCAGCGCGCCGGTGCGGCCGGCCTCTACGGCTTGGACATCCACGAGGCGCCGATCGACGAGTCGTCGTACACGGTCGACGTCTCGGGGTTGGCGGTGCTCGCCGAGCGGGTGCGCCCCAAGCTCATCACGATCGGTGGCAGCCTCAACCTGGCGCACCATCCGGTGGGCGCGATCCGGGCGGTCGCCGACGCGGTCGGGGCGAAGGTCCTGTTCGACGCCGCCCACCTGTCGGGACCGATCGCCGGCGGTGCGTGGCCGAACCCGCTCGCCGAAGGCGCCCACGTCATGACGATGAGCACGTACAAGAGCCTGGCCGGGCCTCCCGCAGGTCTGCTCGTGACGACGGACGCCGCGATCGCGGAGCGGGTCGACGCGATCGCGTTCCCGGGGCTGACCGCCAACTTCGACGTGGCCAACACCGCTGCGTTGGCGCAGACGCTGCTCGACTGGCGCGAGCACGGCGCAGCGTACGCCGCGGCGATGGTGGCGACGGCGCAGGTGCTGGCGGCGGAGCTGGCCGACCGTGGCCTGCCCGTGCACGGCGCCGCGCCGTTCACGGCGTCGCACGCGTTCGCACTCGACGCCACCTCGCTCGGCGGCGGGCACGCAACGGCAAAGCGGCTGCGGGCGGCGAACCTGCTGACGTCCGCGATCGGCCTGCCGCACGACGCTGGCGCAGGCGTGCGCCTCGGCACGAACGAGATCGTGCGATGGGGCGTCGGGGAGGGCGACGTTCCGGAGCTGGCAGACCTCGTGGCGAGAGCGTGGCGCGACGACCGACCGCGCCGCCTGGCCGACGAGGTGTCTGCGTTCCGCCAGCGCTTCACGGCGCTCGCCTTCGTGCGCTGACGCGACGAGTTCAGCCGTTGGGGTGGATCGGCTCCCAGGTCGGCGAGCAGTCGCCGCCCGCGAGGGCGAGGTCCTGGCAGACGAGGTCGCGCGGGAACACCCACACGCCGTCGACCAGGTCGGCGTACCCGAAACGATCACCGAAGTAGCCGTTGATCGTGTCGATGCCGTACCGGAACCAGGCCTGGGTCGGACTGGTGAACACCAGCTCCTCGATGACGTGAACAGCCGAGTCGGCTGACTCGGCGAGGCTGCCGGCGTACACCTGCTCGGTCGCCGCGTCGATACCGGTGCGGTCGTCGAGCAGGCCGGGCTTGTCCTCGAGCGGCACCGAGCGATCCCAGATGAGGTCGAACCGATCGCGCAGCGCCGCCTCCGCCGCCGCCGGATCAGCGGGCGGCTCGCCGGCCGCCGGGAGCGCGGGCGGCGCCGGCTGGCACGCAGCTCGCCAGTCGGGGTCACGGTTCGGGTCGAGTTCGGCCGGCGTGAGGTCGCGGGTTCCCTCGGCGGTGACGACCTGGAGCTTGAGCCGGTGCGAGGCCGAGTAGTCCTCCTCGCCCTCCGCGACGAGCACGGCGATGCCCCCGACGACGGGGGCGCGGTCGGCGGCACCGTCGGGCCACGTGATCGCCACCTCCGTCACGTTCGGCGACGCCTGCACGACCACGGCTCGCAGCGGTCGGCCGTCGGCCCACCCGACACCGGTCGGCTGGATCGCCACCTCACCGAGCAGCTCGGTGTACCAGCCCCACCAGCCGACGTCGACGATGTCGGGGCCGGCGAAGGTCACCCGACCTTCGCCGGTCGGGTAGCAGAAGTGCGCCGGCTGCCATCCCGAGTCGTCCTCGAACGTCTCGTAGTTGCCGCCGCGCTGGACGCGCACCCGGATGCCGTCGAGCACCGTGCGCTCGTACACCAAACCGAGCTCGGCCGGGAAGTAACCCGTCTCGATGAACGACTCGTCGGCAGCGATCGCCGGGACGGGCTCGTCAGAGGCTGATTCGGCGGCCACGATGTCGGCCGGCGTCGGTAGGACGGTGGTGGCCGGTCGGTCGGCGAGCGTCGTGGTCGTCTCCATCGACGGCTCGCCGGCCGGCGGTTCGGTCGCCGAGGCCAGGGTGTCGGCGTCGTCGGAGACGGCGCGGCCGAGCCCGAACCCGGCACCGCCGGCGCCCGCGACGAGCATCGCCGCGACGACGCCGGTGGCGACACGGCGGCGGCCGCGGACGCGCCCTGCGCCCAGCTCGACCTCGGCGAGGTCGGGGCGGGCCTGCACGGTGTCGGCGGCGCTGCGCAGGCGGGCGGGAAGATCGGACTCGTTCATGCTGACCTCCGGGTGCTCGACGGGTTGCCGCGCATCACTGCACCTCGCGCAGCTTGGCGAGGGCGCGCTGGACGGTGGGACCGACCGAGCCGGGGCGGCAGCCGACGATCTCGGCGATCTCGTGCTCGGTGCGTTGCTCGTAGAACTTCAGGACGACGATCGCCCGTTCGCGGTGGTTGAGGGTGGCGAGCGTGGCGAGGGTGTGGTCGACGCCGGCGGTGACCGGCGCGTCGGCGTCGCCGGCGGGACGGTCGGTCTCGCGGCGGCGTCGCCGAGCTTCACGGCGGTGGTGGGAGCGCGAGCCGTTCACGACGCTGCGGCGCACGTAGGCAGCCGGGTTCTGCACGGTCGACCACTTGACGTGGAGGTGGACGAACGCGTCCTGCACGACGTCGCGGGCCGTCTCCGCACGGCCGGTCAGGAGGGTGGCGAGGCGCACGAGCGGCAGGAACTGGGCCTCGTAGAGCTCGCTGAACGTGGTCGGCGACGGCGCGTCGGCCTGGTCGAGCTCGACGTCGGTCGGTCTCTCGGATGCGAGCCGGAACCCGCCCGGCACGATCTCGACCTCCGCCCCGTCGTCCATCGCCGCCAGTCTGGCCGCTCCGCTCGTCATCACCCCGTACGACGCCTGAACCGGCGAGATCCATACATCGCCCTACGCTCGCGTTGTGCGGATCGTGTCGCTCCTGCCGTCGGCCACCGAGATCCTGTTCGAGCTCGGGCTCGGCGCCGATGTGGTGGGGGTGACGTTCGAGTGCGACTTCCCCGACGAGGCTCGGACGAAGCGGATCGTGTCGACATCCGCGTTGCCCGAGGGGCTGTCGCCGGCCGAGATCGACGCCGTGGTGAAGGAGCGGATGGCGGCCGGCGAGGACCTGTACCGGCTCGACCGGGGCGCCTTCGCCGACCTCGATCCGGAGCTGGTCGTGACGCAGGACCTGTGCGCGGTGTGCGCCGTCGACGTGAGCGAGGTCGACGAGGCGCTCGCCTACCTGGCGTGCCGGGCGGAGGTGCTCACGCTCGATCCGATGTCCCTGGACGCGGTGCTGGACTCGATCGTCGAGACCGGGCGGGTGACCGGGCGTGATGAGCGGGCCGGCGAGATGGTGTCGTCGCTGCGGGCACGGTTGGATTCGGTGGCGTCGAGGGTTGCGGGTGCGCCGCGGCGGCGGACCCTGATCCTCGAGTGGACCGATCCGGCGTTCACGGCCGGCCACTGGATCCCCGACATGGTCGAGGCGGCCGGTGGCGAGTCGGTGCTGTCGTTCCCGGGTGCGAACTCGCAGGGCGTGAGCTGGGACGAGATCCGCGAGTGTGGCGCCGAGGTGGTCGTCGTGTCGCCGTGCGGCTTCCGATTGGACGGCGCGATCGGGCAGGCCGAGCAGGGGCTCGCCGCCGGAGTGCTGCCGCCCGCCGCCGAGGTGTGGGCGATCGACGCCGACGCCGTCGTGGTCCGGCCGGGCCCGCGGGTGGTCGAGGGCGTCGAGGTCCTGGCGTCGATCCTCTTCCCCGACCGCTGCGGCGAGCCGCCCCCCGACCGCGCCCGCCGGGTCCGCTGACGCTTGACACCCGCCCCCGGGTGCGCCCACAGTCGTGTCGAGGCGGGGCGCGACGACACGGAGGGCATGTCATGTCGGACCTCAAGGGGACCATGGCCGAGATCTACGAGTGCTTCAACTCGCGGGACGCGGACGCGATCGAGGAGCTGATGCACGACGACTTCGTCGAGCACGAGGAGGTGCCCGGGATGCCGACCGACAAGAAGGCGCCGCGTGCGTTCATGGAGATGTGGGCGCCGGCATTCCCCGACTTCCGGATGAACGTCGTCGAGATGCTCCGGGACGGCGACAAGGTCATCACGCGGGGCCGGATGACGGGTACGCACGAGGGCGAGTTCATGGGCATGGCGGCGACGGGGAAGTCGTTCGACGTCGGGTTCATCGACATCGTCGAGTTCCGCGACGGCAAGGCGATCGCCCATTGGGGCGTGACCGACGCCGCCGCGATGATGGAGCAGCTGGGGCTCGCCGGCTGACCCTGGCCTGCCCGGGTCACCCCGTGAGCGGCGAGCCGAGGCGGCGGGTGACGGCGTCGCGGACCTGGTGGTCGAAGCTGCGGACGTGGGCCTCGACGAGCTCGGCGCTCGTCACAGGATCGCCGGCGCGCAGCGCGTCGAGGATCTCGATGTGCTCGTCGACGGCGTGGCGGGTGTCGGCGACGTCGGCGAGGTACATGTGCCAGACGCGGTCGCTGTGCGCGTACAGGTTGTCGAGGGTGTCGGTGAGGAAGCGGTTGCCGGCCGCGTCCCAGATGATCTCGTGACACCGGCGGTCGACGGCGAGCAGCTCCTCGGGCGGGGTGCCGGAGCGTAGCGACGTCTCGATCAACGCTGCCATCTCGGCCCAGTGCGCCCTCGTTCCGCGGCGGGCGGCGAGTCGTGCGGCGTACGGTTCCATCATCGCTCGCGTCTCGTAGAGCATCGGGAGCTCCGAGACGTCGATCGGCGACACGAACATGCCGCGTCGCGGGATGACCGTGACGAACTGGTCGCGTGCGAGCCGTTGCAACGCCTCGCGGATCGGTGTCCGGCCGATGCCGAGTCCGGCGCGCAGCGACTCCTCGCGCACGACGTCGCCGGGCGCGAGCTCGAGCCGGACGATCATCCGGCGGATCTGTTCGTACGCCCGTGCACTCAACGATTCAGTCGTGATACATTCATGATATATCAGATCGGGCGAGCAAGGGGATCCCATGAGCGAAGTACCCAGCACTGCGAAGTGCGTGATCATCGGCGCCGGCATCGTCGGCAACTGCCTGGCGGGCCATCTCGCGCGACTCGGGTGGACCGACATGGTCCTGCTCGACAAGGGACCGCTCCCCAACCCCGGCGGTTCGACCGGACACGCCTCGAACTTCATCTTCCCGGTCGACCACAACAAGGAGATGGCGCTGCTCGGCGTGCAGTCGGCGAACCAGTACCGCGAACTCGATCGTTCGGTCGACTCGGGCGGCATCGAGGTCGCCCGCACCCAAGAGCGCATGGACGAGCTCCAGCGCCGGATGACCAGCGCGACGGCGTGGGGCGTCGAGGCGCAGCTCCTGACGCCGGCCGAGGTGAAGGAACTGGTGCCGTTCATCAACACCGACGTGATCCTCGGCGGGTTCTACTGCCCGACGGTCAGCGTCGTCGACAGCCTCGACACGGGCACGCTGTTCCGGAACGAGGCGATCGAGAAGGCGGGGTTGCAGGTGTTCGCCAACACCGAGGTGCTCGACGTAGAGACCGAGGAAGAGCCGGCGTCTGGTCTTCGGAGGGTCACGGCGGTCGTCACCGACAAGGGCCGCATCGAGGCCGAGTACGTCGTGGTCGCCTGTGGCGTCTGGTCGAACCGGATCGCCAACATGGCGGGCGCGACCATCCCGCTCGTGCCGGCGGTGCACCAGATGGCCGACGTCGGCCCGATCGACGTGCTCGCCGAGACCAACAACGAGATCGCCTACCCGATCGTGTGCGACATGGACCCGTTCTGCTACGAGCGCCAGTCGTCGGGGTCGATGGAGGTCGGCTCGTACGCCCATCGC
>JBFHJC010000123.1:0-9631 GCA_041596155.1 Ilumatobacter sp.
CCGAGAAGTGCGTGTTCTGCTACCCGGCGGTCGAGCAGGGGTTCCAGCCCCGTTGCATGCGCAACTGCATCGGCAAGATCCGCTCGTTCGGCTTCGTGTCGACACCCGACCGGGCTCGCGAGGACAACCCGATCGATTTCCTGGTGCACGACCGCAAGGTGGCGCTCCCGCTGTACCCGCAGTTCGGGCTGGAGCCGAACGTGTACTACATCCCGCCGATCCACGTCGACAGCGACGACTTCCTGACGATGCTGTTCGGGCCGGGTGCCCGCACGGCGATCGAGCGCTACCAGGCCGCCATGCACGGCGAGGACCCCGAGCTGCTCGCGGCGCTGCTGCTGGCGGTCTCGACGGACCGGATCGTCCACCGGTTCCGTCTCGACGGCGACACGGTCGAGGCGTGGGATCTCGAGGGCGAGCAGGTCGTGAGCATGCCGGTGCGGGTGCCGACCATCGAGCGGCCGTCGTTCGATCCCGATCTCGAGGTCTACCGCTACAACATCACCTGAGGAGACGCGATGAGCTCCACCATCGACACGACGTCCGGCCGGTTCACCCGGCGCCGTCTCGTCCAGGGGGCAGCGGTCGGCGCCGGCACGCTCGCGGTGGCGGGCTGCCGGCCCGATCGCTTCTTCGCCGGAGACGTCAACGTTGCGCGGGTACCCGACGTGCCGCTGGACGACCCGAGTCATCGGCGATGGCTGCGCGGTCCCGAGCTCGCCGTGGAGCTCGGCCCCCAGGACATGGCAGTGCCGACGCGGATGGAGCCGGCGGTGCGTGCCCTTCGTGTCCGGGCGCTCCACGACGGCGACCACGTCGGGTTCCGGCTCGAGTGGGACGACGCCGACGTCGACGACCTCTCGGTGCGCGTCGACGACTTCCGCGATGCGTGCGCAGTGCTCCTCGCGGCCGGTCCGGCCGCGCCGGAGATCCGTACGATGGGCAATGCGACGACGCCGGCGACGCTGCTGCACTGGAAGTCCGACTGGCAGCGCGACGTCGACCAGGGACGCCAGGGCCTCGAGGCGCGCTATCCGAATCGCTCGATCGACGTGTACCCGCCGCTGTGGGACGTCGCGCCCGAGGACGTCGATGTCGCGACGTACGAGGAGCGCGGCGCCACGGTGTGGCTGCCGGGTGTCCACGTCGAGAACCCGATCTCGATGGCCGGACGGGCGACGCCGGTGGAGAAGGCGGTCGCCTACGGCTTCGCCACGACCACGACGGGCGCCCACCAGGACGCGGTCGGCCGCGGGGTGCGGACCGAGCGGGGTTGGCAAGTGGTGATCGCCAAACCGATGGGCGCCAGCGACGACGGCGAGCTCGATCTGCGTCCCGGCAGCTCGGCGGCGGCGGCGTTCGCGGTCTGGTCGGGGGCGTTCCACGACGCCGGTAGCCGCAAGGCACCGTCGATCGACGTGTTCAACGTCGTGGTGGAGCCCTGAGGTGCGCGCCACACGATCGGAACAGGCCGTCCGGACGAGCGCGGTCGCGTTCGCGCTCGTCGCACGCAGCCTCGGCGAGGACCCCGATCCGCTCCGCGATCCGGCCCACGTGGTCGCACTCCGCTCGGCGCTCACCGCGCACGACGATCCGCGGCTGCGGGCGTTGGCCTCCGACGTGACCGTCGCCTTTCTGCCGGCCGCCGATCTCGCCGGGCGGTGGGTGCGCTGGTTCGATCTCGGTCGCGTACCGCCGTACGAGGGGTCGAACGTGGCGGTGACGGCCGGTGGGATCACGCCCCGGCTCGCCGACGTCGCCGGCTTCTACCGAGCGTTCGGCATGAACGTCGTCGGGAACCGTCCGGACCATCTCGTCGCGGAGCTCGAGTTCATGGCGCTGGTGCTCGTGCACGAGGCGGACGCGCTGGCGTCCGGTGACGGCGATCGGGCCGAGGTCGTCGGCGATGCCGCGCGAGCGTTCCTAC
The DNA here is from genome assembly GCA_041596155.1 of Ilumatobacter sp. GTDB lineage: Bacteria > Actinomycetota > Acidimicrobiia > Acidimicrobiales > Ilumatobacteraceae > Ilumatobacter. The sequence continues at coordinate 1,928 of JBFHJC010000123.1, forward strand.
GCGACCACCTCGGCGGCTGGGTCGACGCCTGGGCCTCGCGCGTCGCCGCCGTCCCCGAGCTCGAACCCTGGGCTCCCCACGCGCGGGTGGCCGCCGCGCTGGTCGCCGCCGAGGCGGCAGCGCGCAACGTGATCCCGACGCGGACCGACGCCGTGCTGGTGGGCGACGCCGGTGTGGCCACCGACGACGAGCCGCTGCTCGCCTGCGGCGACGAAACCGTGTGACAGCCCGCTGTCATGATGACGGCATGACCCGCCCGAACGCGTCGGCCACGACGGTCGACTTCGCCAGCGCCGCCCGCACGCTCACGCGCGCCGCTCGGCAGGCGGGCCTCGTCGGGCCGTCGTTCCGGTGTCCGCCGCGACTCGTCGGGGTCGACCGCAGCATCCGGCGCCGGCCCGACGGCGCGATCGTGTCGGTGCGGGTGCGAGGCCGCCCGTGGATGGCGGTGCTCAGCGACATGATCGAGGGCGTCGTGGTCGCCAACGGGCTGGAACCGCCGCGTTCGGACCGCCTGCGTGCCGAGCTGTGGGCGGCCTGCGGCGTCGCTGTGTCGTCCGCCGACGGCGACCGCCAAGACGCCCGTCGCGTCGCCTGACGGCGCGGTCCGTCGACTCAGGCGTCGTCAGGCCAGAGCCGGGTGCCCGGGTGGAACTGGCTCCACGCGAACCAGAACGCCTCGTGGGCGGCGATCGGCTCGCCGTCGTGCTCGGCGGCGAAGCCACCGGCGTCGGCGACCAGCCGCACGCCCGCAAGCTCGACGTCACTGCCGGCGGCGAGGGCGCGTCGCGCCGCGTCGACGTCGAAGGCGACGGTCGTGCCGTCTCGGAGCACCACGCCCACGACCGGCGTCTGCACGGCGAGGCGCGGGTCGACGTCACCGATCGGGAAGATCGGACCGAGGTCGTCGCGGCCGCGCAGGGGGTCATCGGGGTAGTCGCGTCCGATCCCGCCGTCCTCGGCGACGATCGTCGTGTCCGGGTGGGCGGCCTTCCACTCGCCCCAGCTGCTGACCGTCACGGTCGTCTGGGGGAGCACCACGCCCGCCTCGCGCAGCGGGCCGCTCACGGCGGCGCCGGTGAACGTGTCGAACGCCGACGATGTGACCAGGTCGTACATCACCTTGTTGGATCGGCTGAGCAGGCCCGACGTGCGGAGCACGGGCGTCTCCACGCCGTCGGGCACCTGGTCGGTGCGGAACGCCTGCGCCGAACCGCACAGGGTGCAGTAGGGGACGCCGAACCGGTGACCGCCGATCGTGATGTTGACCATCTCGTGCACCTGCATCACGTTCTTCGGGAAGGCGACCGCCTCGTCGCCCTCGACCACGCCGAACACGATTGCGTCGTCGGGGTAGTGGTCGCCGTCGGCCGCCGGCACGAGCAGCGGATCGTCGAGCGCGGGGATGCAGCCGGGTGCCTGGCAGGGCTCGGTGTCGCCGAGCGGCCGGTCGTCGATGAACACCCCACCCCAGCTCAACCAGCGCCAGTCGATCGTGGCGCCCTGGTCGTCGAAGAACGGCGCCCACCCGGGTTCGAACAGGGTGAACAGTTGGCCCTTGAGCCGCTGGTAGTCGGGGGGCTCCGGGGTGTCCCAGGCGATCAACCGGTTGGTCACCGCGCCCCATGGGTTCCGGCCGCCGTCGTCGGCGCGCACGTCGACGCCGGTGAGCGTGGCGAACCCGTCGACGAGCACCGAGGCTTCGGGCGTGTCGGGCCGGATGAAGCGGAGCAGATCGCTGATCAGCCAGGCGTGGCGCACGTCGCCGGTGTCGATCAGCGCCTGGAGCTCGCCGGTGCCCGCGTCGCCGATCGCGACCTGTGAGACGATGTGCTCGAACGCCGCGGTCGCCGCATCGTTCGGACCGGTCGGGGCGAGCGGTGCCGGCTCGAACGTGGTCGCACCGACGGTTGTCGTGGCGACGGTTGTCGTCGTGGGTTCCGAGATCGTGGAGTCGTCGCCCGACGAGCACGCCGCAGCAGCGAGCGCGACGGCGACAACCGGGGCGAGGCGCGTTGCCATGCTCCGACGGTACGGGTCGGCGTCGAGTCGGGGGTGTCAGCGCGGGAGTGTTCGCGGATCGTTTCGCCGGGCGCCGAAGGCGCAGGGGAGTAGCGTCGCTCGCAGGCCCGGGTGGTGGAACTGGCAGACACGGGGGGCTTAAACCCCCCTTCATCGCAAGGTGAGTGTGGGTTCGAATCCCACCCCGGGCACGTGGCGTTCAGTCGATCACGCGCCCGTCACGGTCGAGTACGTGATGTCGAAGACGTCGGTGGTCTGGCCGCCGCGGAGGAAGCCCGCAGCGAGGATCGCGTCCACGGTGTCGCGATACCGCTGGCTGGCTTCGGCCTGCTCGATGTGTGCTCGGGATTCCCAGAGCGTGATGGTCATCCAGGACCGACCGTCGTTCGCGTGGACCTGTCCGAGGCAGCCGGGCAGGGCGCCGAGCATCGGCGCCGAAATCTCGTCGGCGAACCGTCGCAGCTCGTCGAGGCGGTCCGGGTCGAAGTCGGTCCTCCAGATGCGGGCGATCACGGTTCGCTCCTCGAGGTATCGGTCGGCATGGTTCCACCATCGCGAATCCGAGGCCGCGGGTCGTGGGGATCGGGTGGAGAAAGACTGGGTCAACGATGGAGACGGCCGTCCTCGAGTGTCGGTGATCGCGCCGCGGCCGGATTCTGCGGCAGCCGGCACGCCGACATCGGACCTGGTGGCTGCCACGGATTTCGGAATGTTCGGCGCGAGCCCGCTCGCGTTCGCACGACCAGCGCTGGCTGACCGCTCCGTGCTGCTGGGTTGGTTATCTTGCGGCGATGGCGCGGGCCCGTGGTCACTATCGAGACGTCCTCGTCCTCGGGGACGCCCGACGGTTGATCGCGGCGAGTGCGGCATCCCAGTTCGGTGACTGGCTGTACAACGCCGCCCTGCTCGGATACGTCTACGCCGCCACGGGCTCGGCGTCCTGGGTCGGCGCAGCGACGATCTGCCGGCTCCTGCCGTATGCGTTGCTCGGTCCGGTCGGCGGCGTGATCGCCGACCGCTTCGACCGGCGTGCCGTCCTGCTCGCAGGCGACATCCTGCGCAGCGCGGTGATGCTCGCCCTGGCGGCCGTCGTCGCGACCGACGGTCCGGTCGCGGTCGTGATCGGACTCACCGCGCTGGCGTCGGCGGCGGGCACGGCCGAGCGGCCAGCGGCGATGGCGTTGCTGCCGCGCCTGGTGGGCGAATCGCGCATCGGCACGGCCAACGCACTGCTCCACACCGTCCAGGACGTCGGCGTCATCGCCGGACCGGCCGCCGGCGCACTCCTCATCGCGGTGGCGCCGGACGAGCTCGCCTTCGTGGCCAACGCCGCGACGTTCGCCGTGTCGGCGCTCTTCGTGTCGCGGATCCGCCGTTCGACGCGCACCGCCCAGACGAGCGACGGCGAGGGCGCCGGTTCGCTGCTCCGTCAGGGCCTGACGACGGCGCGCCGTACGCCCTTCGTCGTGCCGTTGCTGGTCGTCGTGGCGATGGCCGAGTTCACGTACGGCGCGCAGACGGTGCAACTCGTGCTCTATGCCGAACGTCTCCTCGACCTCGGCGACGGGGGGTACGGGTACCTCCTCGCCCTCGCCGGGATCGGCGGGGTGATGAGCGCCGCGGTCAACGCCCGCCTGTCCTCGAGCCCGCGCGTGTCGGTGATCGTCGTCGGCGCCGGCGCAGCGTTCTGTGTCAGCCAGCTCGTGTACGCGGCGACCGGGCAGATCGTGCTGGCCACGGTGGCCACGGTCGTGGGTGGCGCCGGGGTGGTCGTGTGCGAGGTGGTGGCCGAGACCGCCGTGGCGCGCATCGTTCCCGGTGAGGTGCTCGGGCGGGTGATGGGCGTGTTCGACGCGCTGTCGGTCGCGGCGATGGTCCTCGGCGCCCTCGTCGCGCCGCTGCTGATCGAGACCGTCTCGCTGCGTGCGAGCTTCACGGTCCTCGGTCTCGTCGCGCTCGGTCTGATGCTGGTGTGCCTCGGCCCGCTCCGCCCGCTCGACGACGTGAGCCGTGAACGGGCTCGGGTGCTGGCGTCGAAGGTGGCCACGATCGAGGCGCTGCCGCTGACGGCGGGCGCGCCGCTGCTCGTGCTCGAGCAGCTGGCGTCGGCATCGCAGACGGTGCCGTTGCCGCCCGGCGTCGACGTCGTGGTCGAGGGCGCTCCGGCCCACGCCTTCTACGTCGTGCTCGACGGATCCGTGGTCGTGCATCGAGGTGGGACCGAGGTCGCCCGCCTCGGCCCCGGCGACTTCTTCGGCGAGCGTGGGCTGCTCGACGCGGCACCCCGCAACGCCACCGTGACCACGGCCGTCGACACCGAGTTGCTGCGCCTCGAAGGCGACGTGCTGGTCGACGCCCTGCGTTCGGCGCCGTCGGTCCGTTCGGCACTCGACCTCCCCCGCACCGCACCAGGATCGGTGGCCGTCCACGAGCCGACGCCGCTGGTCGACGATCCGACCTGGACGCCCGACACCGACCGTGCAGATCCGGTCGGCATCCCGGCGGTCTCGGTCCCGGTCAGGGACGTTCGTCACGGGTCGGCGGCACGCGACTCGGTCGCCGGCGCCACGGTCGTGGTCGTCGGTGCCGGTTACGCCGGCAAGCGTCGTGCCCTGGCGCGCATGGCCGCGCTCGGTGCCCGATTGGTGGTCGTCGACGAGGAGGGCCACTGGTCCGAAGCGTTGGTCGGCGAGGGGATCGCCGAGCGGTGGCGGCCGGTCCGCATCCTCGGGCGACCCGATGAAGATGCCGACGCCGTGCTCGACGCGCTCGCCGCCGATCGGATCGAGCCGGACGGCGTGATCACGTTCTGGGAGGACAGCGTGTGCGTCGCGGCGCGGGTCGCCACCCGACTCGGCCTGCCGACGAACCCGGTCGAGTCGGTCGATGCGGTGCGCAGCAAGCTCGTGATGAGGGCGACGTCGGCGGCGCTCGGCCTGCCGACCCCGCGTGCCCAGCGGGTGCGCTCGCTGGACGAGTTGATCGCCGCTGCCGCGGTGATCGGATTCCCCGCCGTCGTCAAACCGGAGTTCGGCGCCAGCGCGATGGGCTGCGTGCGCGTCGACGACATGGCGTCGCTGCCCTCGGTGTACACGGCGATCAGGCGGGTCGTGAACCCGGAGCACGACGGGATCTTCCGGGCGGGCAACGACCTGCTGCTCGAGCAGTACCTCGACGGGGTCGAATTCGACGTCGACCTCGTGATGCACGATGGCCGGTGCCTGTTCAGCAGCGTGTCGCAGAACTGGCCGACCGCGGAGCCGTCGTTCCAGGAGACCGGCCTGCACATCCCGCCCGACCACGATCGTCGCGAGGTCGCCCAGCTCGTCGATCTGGCGATCCGTACCGTCCAGGGATTCGGGCTCGGGCGCGGCGTGTTGCACGTCGAGGGCAAGTGCACGTCACGGGGCCCGCGGATCATCGAGGTGAACGCCCGGGTCGGCGGCGGGCGGATCGACGAGATGGTGATGGCGGTGTGGGGTGTCGATCTCGTCGCCGCTCAGCTCCACAGCTGCCTCGACCTCGTGCCGCCCCTCGCGCCGAGTCGCAAACCCCAGTGCGCGGTCGTCGATGCGATCATCCACGCGCCCGCGAGCGGACGGCTCGTCTCACTCCCGCTGCCGGCCGCCGTGCCGGACGGGTGCCTGTCGCTCGATGTCGACGTCGACGCGGCGGTCGGCGAGCGGGTCGACGGGCCCGAGGAGATCTTCGCCACGGTGCTCGCCGAGCTGACGATCGCGGCGAAGAACCTCGACAAGGCCCGGGCGCTCGCCGATCGTCTCCTCGCGGAGCCCCCGATGGTCGAGCCCGACTCCGTCGATGCCGGTGTCGCTCCGCACGAGGAGTGATGCCGCACGAGGCGACGTCGGCGGACAGGCGGTTCGGCCGTCGCTCATGAGTCGCTCCCGAGCTCGTGGAGCGAGGCCGGGGCAGCGACCTGGATCGATGCGGGCTTGATGGCTGGCACAGAGCCTGCAGCGTCGTCAGGCGCGGAAGCGGCGGGCGAAGGCGCGCACGTCGTCGACGAACAGCTCGGGCTGCTCCATCGCCGCGAAGTGGCCACCGCGGGGCATGTCGACCCAGTGCACGATTGGGTACCAGCGCTCGGCCCACGCCCGCGGCGACAGGTAGATCTCGCCCGGGTACCGGGCGTGGCCGGTGGGCACGGTCACGGCGACCGGCCCGCTGGGGCCACCCAGACCGATCGTCTCGTAGTACAACCGCATCGACGAGTTGATCGTCCGCGTCAGCCAGTAGATGCTGAGGTTGTCGAGCAGGCGGGTCCGGTCGAACGCCGAGTCGAGGTCGCCGCCGCAGTCCGACCACGCGTGGAACTTCTCGAGGATCCATGCCGCGAGCCCGGCCGGTGAGTCGGTCAGCCCGTAGGCGAGCGTCTGCGGTCGGGTGCCCTGGATCGCCTGGTAGCCCGTGCCCTCCGTGCGAAACTGCTGACCGCGTGCGAGCTGGGCGAGGTCGGCGTCGTCGAGGCCGTCGAAGCGCTCCTCCTCCGGCGGTGCCGGCACCACGAGCATGTTGAGGTGGATGCCGAGCACCCGATCCGGCTGCTGGTGCGCGAGGCGGGTCGTCACGACCGAGCCCCAGTCGCCGCCCTGGGCGACGAAGCGGTCGTAACCGAGTCGCCCCATCAGCACGTGGAGCCGTTCGGCAGCCGCCGCCACGTCGATGCCCCGCGACCGCGTCGGGCCCGAGAAGCCGTATCCAGGCAGCGACGGCGCGACGACGTGGAACGCGTCGGCCGGGTCGCCGCCGTGGGCGCGCGGGTCGGTGAGCGGGTCGATGACGTCCCACAGTTCGGCGACCGAACCGGGCCAGCCGTGGGTGATGATCAGCGGGAGGGCGTCGGGCTCGGGCGAGCGGGCGTGGATCGCATGGATGCGCTCGCCGTCGATCTGGGTGAGCACTTGGGGGTGGGCGTTGGCGCGGACGACGAAGCCGTCCCAGTCGTACCGCTCGGCCCACTCCTCGCAGAACGACCGGACCGTGTCGAGATCGGTGCCGTACACCCACGCCGTGTCGTCGAGCTGGTCGGGCCAGATCGTGTTCCGCAAGCGTCGGCGGAGGTCGTCGACGTCGGCGGGCTCGACCTCGACTTCGAACGGGTGGAGGCGGTCGTCGGTGTCGGTCATTGGTTCGTCCTCGTCGATGGTCGGGTCAGTCCTCGGCGGCCGCGAGCCCGGCGTCGATCTCCGCGGCGAACACGGCCAGCTGCTCGTGGCGGCGGTCGAGTTCGTCGCGAGCGTCGGGGCAGTCGAAGGCGAGGCGCTCGGCCGTGCGCACCCACGCTGCCACGGCGCCGTCGAGCGCCTCGTCCGGTGTCGGTGCGAGCGTGGTCAGGCTCGAGCGGAGCCGGCCGACCAGGGAGTCGCAGAGATCCTGCCCGCCGGCAGCGAACGTGTCGGCGTCCGGAAACTCGCCACGCTCGACGCTCCAGGTCACCGTCCATGCGGTCCAGCTCGGCCGGTCTCCGCCGCCGCACCCGGTCGTGGTCAGCACACCCGCGCCGAGCAGAGCGACGAGCGGACGTCGAACGGTCGTTGCCGGCAGCACGCCGTCATGATGCTGGCCGCGTCGCTCCGGTGCCGCATCGGTGTCGGACCGCGTCAGGTGGCGGCGACGACCAGCCACGCGGTCAGGAAGGTGATCACGACGAACACGACCGAC
>JBFHJC010000124.1:0-9517 GCA_041596155.1 Ilumatobacter sp.
CACACCCCCCCACGCCTGCTCCGCCCGCTGTCGCGCGTTGCCGACGCCGCCGGCGATATCGCGAGCGGCGGGCTCGACACGCGACTCGAGGAGGAGACCGACCCCGACCTCAACCGATTGGCCGGCTCGTTCAACGACATGGCCGACGCCGTCCAGGAGCGCATCGAGCGCGAGCAACGGTTCGCGTCCGATGTGAGCCACGAGCTGCGGTCGCCGATCACGGCGCTCACCGCCGCGGTCGAGGTGCTCGACGCACGGCGCGACGACCTCCCCGAGCGCACCCGCCAAGCGCTCGACGTGGTCGTCAGCCAGGTACGCCGTTTCGACGACATGGTCATCGACCTCCTCGAGCTGTCGCGCATCGACGCCGGCGCCACCGACCTCAACCCCGAGACGGTCGACCTGGTCGAGCTGTGCGACCGCGTCTCGCACAAGTTCGGCTACGGCGATCTCCCGATCGAGGTGAGCCGACGCGCCAAGCGACGCGTGACCCTCGACCGGATCCGGTTCGAGCGGATCCTCGGCAACCTGCTCGACAACGCGTCGAACCACGGCGGCGGCCCGCTGCGGATCGCCATCGAGCCGTCACCGGAGCGCCGCTCGGTCCAGATCGCTGTCGAGGACGCGGGGCCTGGGGTCGCGGCCGGTGAGCGGACGCGCATCTTCGAGCGCTTCGCGCGCGGCAGCGCCGCCCGCCACCGCATCGGCACCGGGCTCGGCCTCGCGCTCGTCGCGGAGCATGCCGCCGCCCTGGGCGGACAGGCGTGGGCCGAGGATCGCCCGGGCGGCGGTGCGCGCTTCGTCGTCCGACTCCCGACGGAGGCCCCGTGATGACGTGTTCACCTGCGACCTTCCGCCGACGGGTGCACGCCGGCGCCGCGCTCGCGACCGCGCTCGTCACGTTCGCCGCTTGCGGTCTGCCCGCAGAAGAACGGGTGACGACGTTCAATCCCGGCGACCTCCCCGATCCGCTCACGAACACGACGACCACGACGTCGACGACGACGACGACCGTCGCCCCCTCGACGGTGCCGCCCTCCACCGATCCCGGCGAGACGACGACGACCTCGACGACGACCGTCGCGCCGTTCGCCGGCGCCGAGACGGACATCTTCTACACGATCGGCATCACGGACGACGTCCAGCGGTTCATCCGCGAGCTCCCCCGACCGGTTCCCGTCGAGCTGGTCATCAACCAGCTCGTCGAACCGCCACCCGAGCTCGCCGGGTTCAACCTCCGGACCGCGGTCCGGCCGGGCCTCATCGCCGGCGTCGACGTCGAGCGGGGCATCGCCACCGTCGAGCTCAGCCAGGACGTGCTCGACCGGATGACCAGCGCCGCACAGCGCCGGGCGATCGCCCAGATCGTGCTGACGCTGACGTCGTTCGTGACGAGCAACCAGGGTGCGATCGGCGGGGTCCGCTTCATCGTCGACGACGAACCGATCTCGGTGTTCCTGCCGGCGCAGAACGGCAACAGCGAGCCGGGCGAGATCGTTGCCTTCGACGACTTCGTCGTGCTGGTGGTCGACGCCCAGTTCACGTCCGCGACCACGACCACGAGCACCACCTCGACGACCGTCGCCACGACGACCACGTCGCCGTGACCAGAACGGTCAGTACCCCAATCGTTCGATGCGGTCGGGGCGGCGCTGCCAGTCCTTGTCGACCTTGACCCGAAGCTCGAGGAACACACCCTCGGGCATCTGGGCGCGGGCGCGGGTGCCGACCTCCCTCAGCACCGATCCGCCCTTGCCGATCACCATGCCCTTCTGGCTCTCGCGCTCCACGATGATGTCGACGCGCACCCGGGGCCACTCCCATTCGGTCACCCTCGTCGCGATCGAGTACGGGAGCTCGTCGCGGGTGACGGCGAGCAGCTGTTCGCGCACCAGCTCCGCGACGAAGACCTCGTCGGGCATGTCGGTCACCTCGTCGTCGGGGAAGTACCGCGGACCGGGCGGCAGTCGCGCCGCGAGGTCGTCGACGAGCACGGCGATCCCCTCTCCGGTGCGCGCCGAGACCGGGAAGTAGGCGTCGGCCCCCAACTCCCCCGCCATCGCCAGCATCTCGACCACCTGATCGGGCGATGCGGCGTCGACCTTGTTGACGATCACGACGGCGGCCGCGACATCGATGCGTTCTGCGACCCACCGGTCGCCGCTCCCGAACCGCTGAGTGGCGTCGAGCACGAGGCAGCGCACATCGACGTCCTCGACGCTCTCGAGCGCAGTCGCGTTGACGCGCTCGCCGAGCGCCGACACCGGCTTGTGGAGCCCAGGCGTGTCGACGAAGACGAGCTGGGCGCCGGGCCGAGTGAGCACCCCCATGATGCGGTGCCGAGTCGTCTGGGGCTTGTCGGAGACGATGCTGATCTTGCGGCCGCAGATCGCGTTGACCAGCGACGACTTGCCGACGTTGGGCCGACCGACGAGGGTGATGAACCCCGACCGGAACCCGTCGCTCGCGGCGTCGGAGCCGGGCGCCGCGGCGTCAGACATTCGCGCCGTGGCCCGACCAGAACGGCCGGCGCAGCTCGCGCTTGAGGACCTTGCCCGAGCCGGTCTTGGGGAGCTCGTCCAGCCACGAGATCGAGCGCGGCACCTTGTAGCTCGCGAGGTGGGCGCGGGCGAACTCGGTCACCGCGGACTCGTCGAGGTCTGAGCCGGGCGTCCGGACGATCACGGCGTGGACGCTCTCGCCCCACTCCTCGCTCGGGATGCCGAACACGGCCACCTCGTACACGTCGCGATGCTGCTCGAGGGCGGCCTCGATCTCGGCCGGGTAGATGTTCATCCCGCCCGAGATGATCATGTCCTTCTTGCGATCGCAGATGTACAGGAAGCCCTCGTCGTCGCGGTACGCGATGTCACCGACCGTCTGGAAGCCGTCCCGGTGGTCCTCGTCGTACTTGTCGCGCTGCTTGTAGTAGTCGGCGAACACCGACGGTGACCGGACGAACAGCTCGCCGGTGGCCTCCGGGCCCGTGCCGGTGACGACGTTGCCATCGTCGTCGTAGAGGCGGATCTCGACCATCGGCGCCTCCTTGCCACACGAGCCCGGCTTGCGGAGCTGGTCCTCGGGTCGCAGGATCGTGTTGACGCCGAGCTCGGTCGATCCGTAGATCTCGTACAGCGACCCGGGCGGGAACGTCTCCACGTACTGCTGCTTGAGCGCGAAGCTCCACGGCGCGGCGTTGGCGACCATCACCCGCATCGACGAACGGTCGTGCTGGTCGAGGACGTCGGACGGCAGATTGCAGATCATGCGGATCGGCGTCGGCGCCGCGAACGTCGACGTGCACCGGTACGTCTCGAGCAGGCGGAGCCAGTCCAGCGGGTCGAATTTGTACTGCACGACGATCGTCTGCCCCATCGCCAGCGCGATACCCATGAAGCCACCCGGGCCCGAGTGGTAGAGCGGACCGGTGGTCAGATACACATCGTCGGGCCGGTAACCGATGTGGGCGAGCATCGCGCCGAGCTGCTCGGAGCTCGCAGCGCGGCGCCGGAACGCCCCCTTCGGCTTGCCCGTGGTGCCCGAGGTATAGATCATCGTGGCGCCCGCGGCGTCCTCCTCGGGCAGCGGCGCCGGCGGCGTGGCATCGGCGCCGGCCAGCAGTGGATCGACGGGAACCATCCCGTCCGGGGCGTCGCCATCGAACACGAGCACGTCGTCGACCTGTGGCACCCGGTCCCGGATCCGCTCGAACAGCGCGGCGTAGGGCGCGTCGACGTACACGAGCGTCGCGTCGGAGTGGTCGGTCACGTAGGCCGCTTCGTCGTCGGAGAGGCGGTAGTTGAGCGGTACCGCGGTGGCGCCGACCTTGCGAGCGGCGTTGACGAACTCGACGACGCCCAGCGAGTTCTGACCGCACCACACGACCTTGTCGCCCGGGGCGACGCCGTGATCGAGCAACACGTGGGCGAGGCGGTTGGCGCGCTGCTCGAGCTCGGCGTAGGTGACGATGCGAATCCGGTCGTTGCGGTCGTCGATGACGGCGGCCTTGTCGGGTTGCGCGGTCGCGTGAACGGTGAGCAGGTCGGGCACGCCCGTATTCGTACCATCCGCGGCCCCGGTGCCATGCTGGCGGACATGTCCGCACGCACCATCAACGGCACCGACGAGCTGAAGAGCCTGGTCGGCGAGCACCTCGGGTACAGCCCCTACGTCGAGATCACCCAGGAGCAGGTCAACCTGTTCGCCGACGCCACGGGCGACCACCAGTGGATCCACGTCGACGTCGAGAAGGCCAAGGCCGGTCCGTTCGGCGGGCCGATCGCCCACGGCTACCTGACACTGTCGCTCGGCCCGGCGCTCTACCCGCAGGTCGTGCACATCACCGGCTTCTCGATGGGGGTCAACTACGGCGCCAACAAGATCCGGTTCCCGGCGCCCGTGCCGGTCGGCTCGAAGCTGCGCCTCGGGGTGAAGCTGCTCGAGGTCGACGACATCCCCGGCGGCGTGCAGACGACGCTCGAGTTCACCTTCGAATGCGAGGGTGCCACCAAGCCGAGCTGTGTCGCCGAGGTCGTCTACCGCTCGTACGAGTAGGCGCAGCCGACCTACGCGTCGACCTCGTGCAGCCGGCCGGTGTCGACGTCGTAGACGAAGCCGCGGATGTGGTCCGTGTGGGGTACGAACGGGCTGTCGCGCAGTAGCTGCGCGCTGCGGCGCACGTCGTCCTCGACGTCGGCGAAGCCGCCGAACCGCCAGGGTGGACGTTGCCCGACGTCGGCTTCGACGGCGCTCGCGAACGCTTCGTCGTCGAGCCCCTCGACACCGCACCGCGTGTGGTGGACGAGCACGATCTCGCGGGTGCCGAGTGCCCGCTGGGAGAGACACAGCGACCGGATGACGTCGTCGGTGACGATCCCGCCGGCGTTCCGGATCACGTGCGCAGCACCCAGGTCGAGGCCGAGCGCGGCGGCAACATCGAGCCGGGCATCCATGCACGCGACGACCGCCCGGGCGAGCCGCGGCGGCCCGGGAAGATCCGGGCGATCGAACGCGGCGGCGTACCGTGCGTTGTGCTCGAGCAGGTCGTCGTCGGTGGTCTCCGTCATGCGAGCAAACTACCCAGCCGCGGCGAGGCGGCGCCGAACCTCACCCATCACCTCGATCGTCTCCAGGTCGATCAGCGGGTCCAGTCCCATCGTGCGCATCACGATCTGGTCGACGCCGCGTCCGGCCCACGCCGACAGCTGCTCGGCGGCGCTCTCGGCGTCGCCCGCGACCAGCGCTGATCTGGCCATGCCGCGGTACCCGGCGGCGACGGCGTCGTCGGCCAGACGCCGTGCCCGATCACCGTTGGTGAGCACGACGACGTCACGGCGCAGCATGACGCGAGCCGCCGTGCCGTGCTCGACGCATGCAGCCCGGTACGCGTCGTCGAGCGCGGCGTACGAGGCTTCGTCGGCACCGGGCGCCGCGTACCACGCGGCCCGGAAGCGGGCTGCCCGGCGAACGCCTGGCTCGCTCATCGTGCCCATCCACCACTCGACCTCGCCCGGCGGTCGCAACCCGATGGCGACGTCGTCCAGCCCGAACAGCTCGCTGTCGACCCGCGAACCGCCGAGCAGACCCTGGATCACCCGGACCGACTCCTCGAACCGGGTCACGCGTCGGGCTGGATCGGTGCCGAGCGCTGCGTGCTGGGCGGGCGAACCGGCGAGCCCGGTCTGAACGATGAACGGGCCGTCGTGCAGCGCCGCCAGCGTGCCGACGTGCTCGGCGACGAGCACCGGCGACCACAGCGGCACGAGGAACAGGCAACCCGCCGGGCGACCGGTCCACTCGGCCAGCAGCCGGCCGAGCGCCGGCGTGTTCTGCAGGTAGCCGGCGGCTTCGACGACGTGCTGGTCGCCGAGCGTGAGCGTGGCGAGGCCGGCGGCGAACGCGGCGCGCGCCCGGGCGATGAGGTGACGGCCGGCCTCGGGCGCGGGCAGGCGGCTCGCGGACGCGAGCGAGATCCCGATCTCCATAGCGTGACGGTACCGCGGCCCCGTACCTCCGTCGTCGCCGGGCGTTCACCGAGCTCACGTGGAACTCTCACCTTCGGGGTGCAGGGTCGTGTCATGGACGAACGACAGCGCGTGGCCTGGCTGCACCGCCGGGCGGGGTTCGGGCTCCATCCCGACGCGCTCTCCGCCGCCGCGGCGCGCGGTGCCATCGCGGAGCTCGACCGGCTGTTCGATCCGGATGCCGCCGGCGTCCCCGCCGACCCCGACCCGTGGGCCGACACCGACCTCGACCCCGACAACGGCGGTCGGCGGAACATCGTGGTCGACTGGCTCCGCCACCTCGTGGCGACGCGCCGCCCGTATCGCTCTCGCCGGACATGGCTGTTGCACGGCTGGCTGGTGTCCGGACTCGGGAAGGTACCGGTTCCCGAGTTCATGGTCGATCAGCTGCGCCTGTACGCGGCGGCCGGCGGCGGCAGCTACCCCGACCTGCTGCGGGCCGTGACGACCGACCGGGCGATGCTCGTCTACCTCGACGGCCGGACGTCGACGGCCGACGCTCCGAACGAGAACTACGGGCGCGAACTGCTGGAGCTGTTCGCGCTGGGCGTCGGCAACTACACCGAAGCCGACGTGCTCGCGGCGGCGAACGCCCTCACGGGCTGGGTCGTCGGGCCCCGCCTCGCGACGGCTCGCTTCGTGCCGTCGCGCCACGACGGCTCGCCCCAGACGCTGCTCGGCGTCGACGGGGTGCGCGACGTCGACTCGGTCGTCGACGCCATCGTCGGCCACCCTGCCCACCCTCGTTTCGTGGCGGAGCGGATCGTGGCCGAGCTCCTCGGCGACGTCGCCGACCCCTCCCTGGGCGGCGTCGTCGAGGAGCTCGCTGCGGCGTACGTCGCGGCGGACATGCACCTGGACCCGGTCGTGCGTCGCGCCCTCGAGCTCGGCCTCGGCGGCGCCCGCACCCCGTTGGTGGTCGCACCGGTGCCGTGGCTCGTGGGCGCGCTGCGGGCGACCGCGGCCGACCCGCGCGATCTCGGTCGCGACGGACCCGACCGGTTCCGAGCCATGGGACAGGTGCCGATGATCCCACCCGACGTGTCGGGCTGGCCTCGCGGCATTGACTGGTTCACCGCCAGCTCGCTCGTCGCCCGCACCAACCTGGCGGCCGCGATCGCCGCCGGTACCGCCGCTTCGCAGCCAGTGCGGGTCGCCCTCGACGACGGCGACCTCGATGCGCTCGCCGAGCACCTCGGTCTGGTCGAGCCGTTCACCGCTGCGACCGCCGCCGCCATCCGCGGCGCCGGCGATCCGACCGAGTCGCTCGCGCTCGCCTTGATCAGCCCGGAGAACCTGCTGTCATGAACCCGATCACGCGCCGTCGTTTCCTCGCCCTCGGCGGCGGGCTGATCGCGACGGGCTGCACCTCGGGTCGTCCGTTGAGCCAGCCGACCGCCACCACGGGGGCGGCCGGGCCGTCGTCGACCATCGCCCCGACGAGCTCGACGGCGCCCGCGGTCGTCACGACGATTGCGACACCACCGGAGGTCGTCCGCGACGACCGGGTGCTGGTCATGATCGAGATGGCCGGGGGCAATGACGCCGTCAACACCCTCGTCCCGCTCACCGGCCGCTACCACGACCTCCGTCCGACGATCGCGCTCGCCGACGACTCGCTGCTGGCGGCATCGCTGATCCCCGACCATGGGCTCCACCCAGCGCTGGCGCCGCTCGTGCCCTACGTCGACCATGGCCGCCTCGCCGCGATCGCCGGGATCGGGTTCGCCGACCCCGATCGTTCCCACTTCGTCTCGACCGACCGCTGGCTGAGAGCGGACCGCATGGACGAGACGCAGGGCTGGCTCGGTCGCTGGCTCGATCAGCTGCCAGCCGACCTGCCTGCGCTCGGCGCCACGTCGCTCGCGAGCAAGGGGGCACTGCTGCTCGGCGCCGACCGGTACGGCACGGTGATCGACCAGGTCGACGCGTTCGCCTTCCCGGACGCGCTCGACAACGCGTCGATCCGGGCGCTCGCCGAGCCGCGCAGCTCCGACCCGTTGCTCGCCGCCGCCCAGGCCGCCTACGTCGGCGCCGTCGGCGCCACCAGCGAATTCGACACGATCGCCGATGCGGTGCGAGCCGAGCTCCCGCCGCCTGACCCGAACGCCTTCGCCTACGGCACCGGGGCGTTCACGATCGGGCTCACCGTCGCCGCGCAGCTCCTGCTCCACGACGTCGGTGCCCGCGTGATCACCATCACCGGCCAGGGATTCGACACCCACAGCGACCAGCCCGAGCTGCACGCCCAGCTCCTGGGCGACCTGGCCGGCGGGCTGGCGGCGTTCTGGTCGACGTTGGACGCGGCGGGGCTGAGCGACCGGGTGCTCGTGGCGACGCACAGCGAGTTCGGACGCCGCGTGCGTGAGAACGCGAGCAACGGCTGCGATCACGGGGCGGCGGGCGTGTCGTTCGTGATGGGCAACTCGATCCGGCCGGGCCTCTTCGGCTCGATCGACACGGGCGACCTGATCGACGGCGACCTGCGCCCTCAGGTCGACCCGCGGACGCTGTTCACGGCCTGCCTCGACTGGCTCGGCGCCGACGTCGAAGCCATCCTCGGCCACAGCTACGACGAGGTGTCGATCCTCGCGTGACGTCGGGTGCCCGGCGCCGGACGTCACCCCGTAGCCTCGACGCCGATGCCGAAGCCGACCGCCTCTCCCGCCGCCTGGGACCGCGACACCCTGCCCGAGGGCGCCGAGAAGCAGCAGGCCGTACGCTCGATGTTCGACGCGATCGCACCGCGCTACGACCTCGTCAACCGCGTGATGACATTCCGTCTCGATGTCCGCTGGCGTCGACGGACGGTGCGCGAGCTCGGGTTGCCGACCGGCTCGCTCGTGCTCGACCTCGCCGCCGGTACCGGCGACCTGTGCGTCGACCTGCGCGACGCCGGGCTGACCCCGATCTCGGTCGACCTCTCGTTCGGGATGCTCGCCGCCGACCGATCGGGCGCGCCCCGCGTGCAGGCCGACATCCTCCGGCTCCCGGTCGCCGACGGCTCGGTCGACGGCGTTACATGCGGCTTCGCGTTGCGGAACCTGATCGACTTGGGGGCGTTCTTCGACGAGCTGGGCCGGGTGGTTCGCCCGGGCGGGCGGATCGCACTGCTCGACGTCGGGGTGCCCCGCAACCGACTGATCCGGTACGGCAACGACATCTACTTCGGCAAGATCGTGCCGAAGATCGGCGCCGCGCTCTCCGACGGCCCCGCGTACCGCTACCTCCCCAAGAGTGTCGCCTACCTGCCCGAGCCCGACGAGATGGTGGCGCGACTGCGCGACGCCGGATTCGCCGACGCGAGCCACCAACTGCTGTCGGGCGGCCTGACCCAACTGCTGACCGCCACTCGCGACCGGTGAAGGCCACGACCGTTCCGCTCGAGCGCGACGTCGACCTCAACGACGTCGCCCGCGGCGACGGCTACCTGTTCGTGCGCGAGGGCGTCGGGTTCGCCGGCCGCGGCGTGGCCGCCCGGGTGCCGTTCGACG
>JBFHJC010000125.1:0-9481 GCA_041596155.1 Ilumatobacter sp.
ACATCCTCGATCGCGTACCGCACCTCCTCGGGTGTCAGCACCACCGTCTTGGGCAGGCCCGTCATGAGGTCGCGGCCGCGCACCTCGGCCTGCGACTCCTGCGGCGTCGGATCGGCCGATCCGATCGCCATCTTGATCTCCTCGGCGGTGCGCTCGCCGACCGCGATGCCGTGCTCGCGACGGATGTAGTTCTGGATGGCGGCGTCGATGTCGAACGAGCCGACCCTGACCGCTTCGAGCGCCACGATGCCGCCGAGGCTGATCACGGCGGTCTCGCTCGTGCCGCCACCGATGTCGATCACCATGTTGCCGACCGGCTCGTCGATCGGGAGGTCGGCGCCGATCGCGGCCGCCATCGGCTGCTCGATGAGGTTCGCGTCCGCGGCTCCGGCGCGCCGCGCGGCGTCGGTGACGGCCCGCCGCTCGACCTCGGTGATGGCCGACGGCACGCAGATGACCACCTTCGGCCGGGTGAACCGGCTCACCCCGACGCGCTGGAGGAGCAGCCGGATCATCCGCTCGGTGATCTCGAAATCGGTGATCGCGCCGCCGCGCAGGGGTCGCACGGCCACGATGTAGCCGGGCGTTCGGCCGATCATCTGCCACGCCTCGCGACCGGTGGCGAGCACTTCGCCGGTCTGGCGGTTGAGGGCGATGACCGACGGCTCGTTCAGGACGATGCCGCGGCCCTTCATGTACACCAGCGTGTTGGCGGTGCCGAGATCGATTGCGAGGTCACGCGCCATGGGCACCGTCCTCCGGGTCGGCGCCGTCGGCCACCGAGCCGCCGGTGTCCTCGGCCTCGTCGGCCCCGTCGGCCTCGTCGTCGTTGGCGCTTCCGGCCCGGTGCACCTGATCGATCGTCGGTCGCCGCGCCTCGGGCGACAGTGCGTCGATCTGACGGCGGAAGGAGTCGACCCCGTCGCGCGAGCGGGCAGCGCGCGACACCAGGACGATCGCGAGCGCGATCGCCAAGGCGATCGCGACGAACACGATGACCGGGGTCACTCGCCAGCCCCCGCGGGCGGGGGCCCGGCCACCTCGGTGGCATCGACGAGTTGCGAGGCGTCCGTGCCCCAGTCGGATCCGCCCGACCAGATCTCGCGCTTCCACACCGGCACCGAGACCTTGAGCGCGTCGATGGCGAAGCGCGCCGCCGCGAACGCCTCCGGTCGGTGCGGAGCCGAAACCGCCACCACCACCGAGCTCTCGCCGAGCCCGAGCCGACCGGTGCGATGGACGAGCGCCATCCGGCCGACGGTCGACCACCGTGTCCGTGTCTCGGCGGCGATCTGCTGCAGCTTGGGAACGACCATCTCATCGTACGCCTCGTACTCGAGGTGGGTCACGTCGGTGCGACCCTCGGCGTGGTCGCGCACGGTACCGCTGAACAGCACCACGGCGCCGCAATCGGGCTGCACGCACCAGTCGTAGATGGCGCCGATCGGCAGCTGGTCGGCGGTGAGGCCGAGCCAGTCGTGGCCGGTGTCGGGTGGGTGCACACCGGCATCGTAGCGTCGACCCCCTGGTCGCGACGCCCGCCGCCGCCGGCGGTTCGGTACGCTCGTCCACTTGTGGAGCCGGGCCCGCTGCCACCATACGAACGCTCGTGGCGCCACCCTTCCGAGTTGGCCGCCGAAGAACGGGCACTGCTGACCAACGAGTCGGCCGCGCCGTCGACGCGCGCCGTCGCACTCACCACGGGCACGATCGGGCTCGCCGCCGTCGCCGTGCTCGTGCTCACGGTCACACCCCATCGCAACGAGGCCCCGGTCGCGATCAGCGTCACCACCGCCGCGGCATCCGGCGAGCCGGTCGGCGAAGTCGACCGCAGCGAGGACCGTCCGCCCGTGATCGACGCTGCGGAGGCGCCGTCCGCGGCAGCGATGGCGGCACGGCCGACACCGGCCCAGCCGGTCGACGCGATCGCGACGCCGGTCGCGGACGGCCGGTACGCCATCGTGACACTGGCCGCCGCCACCGGCGCGGGCCGGCGTGAGCTCCGGGTGCGGCTACCGTCGGGGCGCGTGGCCACGGCCACGATCGCGGCGTTCGCAGGCGATGTGGCGATCGTGACGCTCGACGCCGCCGAACCCGGCCATCGCATCGCCGACCGGCCTCCCGATGACAACGCCGTCGTGACCGTGATGGCCACGCCCTCGGTCACGATCGCCTACGGCGACGTCGCCACGCTCGACCTGGTGGAGGGTACGCCGGTGATCGACGGCGAGGGCGAGCTCGTCGGACTGTGCGGCCACGACCGACGGGACGGGTCGCTCAGGGTGATCGACGTCACCGAGCAGCTCGCCGACGCCACCAGCGACGGCCGATGACCGCGCCGGCGATCGCGACGACCGCGATCCCGGCGACCATCGCACCGAGGGCGAGCTCCTGACGGCGCTTCGGGGTGACCATCGTCCACCACTTCGCCTCGGTGCCCTCGACGTAGGCCTGCTCGTTCGTGACGCCCGGCTCCCACCCCTCGCTGCGGAGCTTGTCGTTCGCGACGATCCACGGATGGCGCGTGTAGGGGCGCAGACCCGGCGGGATCGGACCGCGCTGGAACCGCCACCGCAAGGCATCGACCACCTGCTGCGCCCGCTCGGGCAGCGGCAGCCGGAGCCTGCGTCCGGACAGGGCCCGCACCCGCTCGCCGGGGATGCTGCCGTCGGGCGCCACGTTGTACACCCCGTCGAGGCGGCGCACGACCGCCAGCGCCGCGGCGCTGGCCACATCGTCGTGGTGGACGAACTGCGCACCCGGGTCGCCCTCGCCGAACCGCTGCCCGAACCCGGCCGTGAGGGCGCGGGCGAGTGAGGACGTGCCGTGCGAGGCCACCGGCACCGCGGGCCGCAGCATCGCCACCCGTCGATCGGGTGCGGCCGACCGCCACACCTCCACCGCCTCCTCCGCAGCCGCCAGCTGACGGGCGTAGACGAAGGTCGGATCGGGGCGCAGCACGGCGTCCTCCGTGAGGGGAACCGGGTTGTTCGCCAACGCGCCGTAGACCATCGCCGAGGAGATCACGACGAGATGGTCGGCTGCGAGCACCGTCGCGTCGTCGAGCAGCTCCTGAGCGACGGACGTGACGCTCTCGCCGCGGAGTCCCAGCACATCATGGTCGGCGAGACCGACGTCGACGACGGTCGAGCAGGCCGTTGCGTCGCGAGGCTCGTCCGCGGGTGCGATCTCGACCTCGAAGCCGTCGAGCTCGGCGAGACGGTCGGCGACGCGCCATCCGAGCGCCCCGCGCACGCCGCGGACGTACACCCGGCGGGGAGGGGTGCTCGCAGGAGCGGCCACGGCGGCACGTTACCGGCGGCGGCGAAGCGCTCCGGCACCCGTAGCATCGAACCATGGCAGACGAGCCGGACAACCCCGGCGACGAGGGCGACGAGGGCGACGAGGAGCCGAGCGGTCCGGCGAACCCGTTCTCGATGTTCCCGATGTTCGGCGATCTCGCGAAGGCACTCGGCAGTCAGGGCCCGCTGAACTGGGACGCCGCTCGGCAGTTCGCGATCCTCGGCGCCACCCAGGGACGTCCCGAGTCGAACGTCGAGCCGACGGTCCGGATCGCCTACGCCGATCTCGCTCGAGTCGCCGGGATGCACGTCAACGACGTGACCGGCTCCGACACGGCCTTCCCCGAGCCTCGCGTCGTCACACCCGGGCACTGGGCGACCGAGACGCTCGACGCCTATCGGCCGCTGTTCACCGACCTCGCGACCGCGCTCTCGCAGCAGCCCGCCGACGACGAGGCGGCCGACCCGATGCTCCAGATGATGAGCGGTCTCAGCAGGATGCTGGCGCCCGCCATGACCGGCATGGCCGTCGGCTCGATGGTCGGAGCCCTCGCCCAGCGGGTGTTCGGGTTGCACGACGTGCCCATCCCTCGCGATCGGGACGAGGTGGTGTTGGTCGGTTCCACCATCGACGCGTTCGCCAGCGAATGGGACATCCCCGTCGACGAGATGCGGTTGTGGGTCCTCGCCCACGAGCTGTCCGGTCACCAGGTCTTCTCGTTCGCCCACATCAAGGCGACGTTGATGGGTCTGATCCGCGCGCACGCGAGTGGGTTCCGCCCCGATCCGGGCGCGATCGCCGACAAGCTCGGCGGCATCGACCCCTTCGGCGGTGGCGACGACCCGATCGAGGCGCTGCAGCAGGCTTTCGCCGATCCCGAGATCCTGCTGGGCGCTGTCCGGTCGCCCGAGCAGATCGCGCTCCAGCCGCGCCTCGACGCCGCCGTGGCGACGGTCGTCGGCTACACCGATTGGGTCGTCGACGCGGTCGCTGCCCGTCTGATCGCCGGCAACGCGCTGCGGATCGCCGAAGCGGTGCGCCGCCAACGTGTGGAGCGCACTCCCGACGACGTGTTCGTCGAGCAGCTGCTCGGCATCCGCGTCGGCGACGACCAGGTCCGGCGCGGCAAGGCCTTCGTCCAGGGCGTCGTCGACCGAGCCGGCGAGGCCGGGCTGGCGCGCCTGCTGGCGCTCCCGGAGGCGATGCCGACCCCCAACGAGATCGAGGCGCCGGGCCTCTGGATCGCTCGTCTCGACGGCGGCTGAGCGAGCGGCTGCGCGGGCTCAGCCGGCGCGGATGCCGGCGGCGTAGTTCACGACCGCGGCGGCGCAGACGACACCGATCAACAGATAGCCGATCGATCCCGGGATCTCGAGCAGTACCGGCAGCACGGCGGCGACCACCCAGCCGAGCTGGAACCGAGTCTCGAACCGGGCGAACGCCTGTCCGCGGTTGGTCGCCGGCCCGTCGCGCTGGACGATGCTCTCGAACGACAGGCGGCCGATCGCCGCGGCGAAGCCGACGACGGCGGCGAGCGCGATGCCGGCCTCGGCACCGCCTCGGACACCGGCGACGAGGCCGACGCCCGCCGGCAGCGCGAGCGCCATCGTGAGCATCCGTTCCTCGAGCAGGATGCGGCGGACGCGCGGCGCCAGCGCGTTCCCGACGGCGGTGCCGAGCGACGAGCCGGCGATCGCCAACCCGAGCAGCACCATCTCGTCGTCCTGCCCCCGGAAGAGGAACGCCAGGTGGAACAGCACGAAGCCTGAGGTGGCGCGCAGGATCGCCATCGCGACCCACCCGAGCTGCAGTGCCGTCGTCGCGACGAGCGCGCTCGCCGCCGAGGGCACGTCGCGGTGGACGACCAGCTCGCGTGGTAGGCGCATGGAGGCGAAGAAGGCCACGACGAACAGGAGGGCGCTGTACGACAGGGTCGCGGGCGTACCGACCACCACCTGCAACAACCCGGCCGGCGCGACAGCCACGGCACCCGCGACGCCGGCGATCAGGCCGAGCTTGGAGTTGGCCTCGACCAGCTCGCGCTCGGTGCGCACAGCGGCGGGCACGAGCGCCGACTTCGAGACGGTGTAGGTCTTCTGCAGCACGAGGGCGATGAACACGAGCGGGAACAGGACGATGTCGTCGGCGAAGGCGACCATCAAGAGCTGCAGCGCCACCCGGGCGAGCGCGACGATCCGCACGATCAGCCGGCGGCCGCCGCGGACCCGGTCGATCGCAGGTCCGATGAGGGGCGCGACCACCAGGAACGGCAGGAAGCTGACGAGCAGGAACGCGAGCACCTTGCCGCGAGCGTCGTTCGGGTCGACGTCGAAGAAGAACGAGTCGGCGAGGGCGACGACCATCGAGGCCTCACCGCCGACCATCGCGGCGTGGGTGAACGCGAGCTGTTGGAACTTCGAACGGCCCGCGGTCACGTGGCGATGGTAGGCCCCGTGCGGCCGGTCACCCGGCGGAGCGCTCGAACTTGTACCCCAGGCCGCGGATCGTGACGATCCGGTCGGGCGTCGCGGGATCGGTCTCGATCTTCGATCGCAATCGCTTGATGTGCACGTCGAGCGTCTTCGTGTCGCCGACGTAGTCAGCGCCCCACACGCGTTCGATGAGGACCTCACGGGTGAGCACGCGGCCGGCGTTCGCCATCAGCAGGTGCAGGATCTCGAATTCCTTCAGCGGGAGCGTCACCTCGCGACCCGACACCCGGACCCAGTGCTCCGCCGGATCGAGTGCGACCTCACCGATGCGCAGCGTCGAGCTGCCCGGATGCTCACCACCAGGGTCCATCGCCGATCGCCGGAGCAGGGCACGGATGCGGGCGACCAATTCACGGATGCGAAACGGCTTGGCGACGTAGTCGTCCGCCCCGACCTCCAGGCCCACGACGGTGTCGATCTCGCTCGACTTCGCCGTGAGCATGATGATCGGCACCGTGCTGACCGCGCGGATGCGGCGGCACACGTCGATGCCCGATGCGCGCGGCAGCATCACGTCGAGCAGCACCAGATCGGGGCGCACCCGCTCGAACGCCTCGAATGCGGCCACGCCGTCGGTGGCGACCTCGACGTCGAACCCCTCGCGCGTGAGACCGACCACCAGCGCCTCGGCGAAGCTCGGCTCGTCCTCGATCACCAGCACGGTCGGTCGGGTCACGCGATCTCCTCGCGGGCGGTGCCGGGCCCTGCCGCGCTGATGCGCCGGAGTGGCAGCCGGAGCCGGAACGTGCTGCCTTCGCCCTCGCTCGACTCGACGCGCACGTCGCCCCCGTGGTTCGTCGCGACGTGACGCACGATCGACAACCCGAGACCAGTGCCGCCGGTCGCGCGGCTGCGGCCGCGATCGACTCGGTAGAAGCGCTCGAAGATCCGGTCGAGGTCTCGCTGGGGGATCCCGACGCCGGCGTCGGCGACGGCGAGT
Source organism: Ilumatobacter sp. (assembly GCA_041596155.1). Lineage (GTDB taxonomy): Bacteria > Actinomycetota > Acidimicrobiia > Acidimicrobiales > Ilumatobacteraceae > Ilumatobacter. The sequence goes on from JBFHJC010000125.1 coordinate 6,736, forward strand.
TCGACGGTGTCGCCGTCGCGGCGGATCCGGACGTGGACGGCCGAACCCGGCTCGCTGTACTTCACCGCGTTCTCGACGAGGTTCCTGAGCGCCGACACGAGTTGACGGCGGTCACCGGTGACCAACAGCGCATCGCCTTCCTCGACGGCGCCCAGCGCCGAGATCGCGATGCCGCGCTGGGCGGCCACCTCCGTGACGCGTTCGATGGCACCGGTCACGACATCGGCCACGGCAACCGACTCGAACGACCGCTCGCCCCCGAGCTCGATGCGCGACAGCTCCATCAGGTCGTCGACGGTGCGCGCCGCCCGCTCCGCTTCGGCGGTGAGCCGGCTGGTGAGCCGCGCGATCACCTGGGGATCGGTCTCCCCCTCGAGCGCCTCGGCGAGCACCGCCATCGCGCCGACGGGCGTCTTCAGCTCGTGGGAGATGTTGGCGACGAAATCGGTGCGCACCTGGTCGATGTGGCGGCGCTCGGAGACGTCCTCGACGAACGCCACCACGGCGCCGCCGGTGACCGGACGTGCGTCGAGGGCCAGCACCTGCTTCGGCGGTCCGTAGAGCTCGAGCACCTCGTGGCTCGCCTCGCCGAACCGCGCCCGCGCGATGTGACGCTCGAGGGCCTCGTCGACCAGCACGCCCACGTGGGTGCCCTGCAGCGCACGCGCCGCTGCGTTGCGAAACGCAATCGATCCGTCGGCAGCGGCGACGACGACCCCGGCGGGGTGGACCTCCACCAGATCCGCGAACGACGGAGTGGCCGGCGCAACCTTCGGCGCGGGCGTGGGCGGTGCGTCGGGGCGCCGGATCCGACCGAGCGCGACACCCGCCGCAAACGCGACCGCGGCTCCGGCGAGGGCGAAGAGCACCTCCATCGGACGCTCAGCTCCCGCCCGGCACCTCGGAGGACTGCTCGCGGTCGCGTGCCGCTTCTCGTTCGCCCTGGCGGTACGCCGCGTCGTGCTCGGGCATCCAGCCGGTCGCGATGTAGCGCACACGCTGGCTGATGTTCACCGCGTGATCGCCGAGCCGCTCGTAGAAGCGTCCGAGCAGCGCGAGCTGCACCGCGACCTGCAGATCGACCGCCTGCTCGGCGTGGCTCTCGAAGATCTGGGCGATGAACAACCGGTGCAGGTCGTCGAGGTAGTCGTCCATGTCGCGCAGCGCCGCGGCGCGCACGCCGTCGCTCGCGAGGTACGCCTCGATCACTTCCTTGTACTCCTTGTGGGCCTGGTCGCTCATGCGCTGGATCAATCCGCGCAGCTTCGGGTCGAGATCGTGGCCGTAGATCCGACGCGCCGCCTTGCAGATGTTGCAGCACAGGTCTGCGGATCGCTCCATCTCGGGCGCCAGCTTGAGCGCTGCGGCCAGACGGCGCAGGTCGCCCGCGACCGGCGCTTGTAGCGCCATGACCCGCAGCGACCGCTCCTCGAGATCGATCGCCCGGGCATCGATCTCGGCGTCGCCCCGCAGCACGTACTCCGCTCCCTCGAGATCCTGTCGCAGCAAGATGTCGGTGACCCGTGGGATCAGCTCGACGATCGTGGCACCGAGCCGGGCGAGGTCGTCCCGGATGGCATCGACCTCGTCGTGGAAGCCGTGGCGGAGGTCGGTCATCAGCCGAACCGCCCGGTGACGTACTGCTCGGTCCGCTCGTCGTCGGGGTTCGAGAAGATCTTGGCAGTCGGGTTGAACTCGATCAGGCGACCGGTCCGACGCTCGTTCTCGTCGTTGACCTCGGTCGTGAAGAACGCGGTGCGGTCGCTGACCCGCGCCGCCTGCTGCATGTTGTGGGTCACGATCACGATCGTGTAGTCGCGCGTCAGCTCCGACATCAACTCCTCGATCCGGGCGGTGGCGATCGGATCGAGCGCCGAGCACGGTTCGTCCATCAGGATGACGTCGGGCTTGACGGCCAAGCAGCGCGCGATGCAGAGCCGCTGCTGCTGCCCGCCCGACAGGCCGAGCGCCGACGAGTCGAGCCGGTCGCGTACCTCGTCCCAGAGCGCAGCGGCACGGAGCGACTCCTCGACGATCGAATCGAGCTCGGCCTTCTTCTTGACGCCGTTGAGCTTCGGCCCGAACGCCAGGTTGTCGTAGATCGACTTCGGGAAGGGATTCGGCTTCTGGAAGACCATGCCGATGCGGCGGCGGACCTCGACCGGGTCGACGTCGGCGCCGTAGAGGTCGATGCCGTGGTAGAGCACCGTGCCGGCCACCCGCGCCGACTCGATCAAGTCGTTCATCCGGTCGAAGCAGCGCAGGATGGTCGACTTGCCGCAGCCCGACGGTCCGATGAACGCCGTGATCTCGTGCTCACGGATCTGCAGGTCGACGCCCTGGACCGCCTTGAAGTCGCCGTAGAACACCTCGAGATCGCTGGTCTCGAACACCAGCGGCGCGGCCGTCGGGGCACGTTCGGGCACCGTGTCGAGTTGGATGTCGGGCTCGGTCAACGTCGTCACCTTCACCTCGGGTCGGTAGATCATCTTGTCACCACTTCTTCTCGTACCTGTTGCGCAGCCAGATGGCGACGCCGTTCATGAACAGCACCATCACGAGCAGCACGATCGACGCCGCCGCCGTCAAGGAGCGGAAGTCGTCCCCCGGCTGGCGGGCGTACGAGAAGATCGCGACGGGCAGCGCGGTGTACGAGCCCTGGAGCTGGTCGAAGAAGCTCTGGTCGCCGGTGCGCAGCAGGCCGGTCGCGGCGCCCACGAGCAGCACCGGGGCGGCCTCGCCGGCC
>JBFHJC010000126.1:0-9475 GCA_041596155.1 Ilumatobacter sp.
CCGTCGGGCGGCCGGACACCGAACGGGAATCGAGCGAGCGTGGTCCACTCGGTCTCGTCCGGGTCCGAGCTCATCACCGTCAACGCGGTCGCGGTCGCGAGCACCGGCAGCCTCGGTGCGACATCTTCCTCGATCTGCCGGCACAGCTCGATCTGAGCGCCGGGGTCGGCGCAGTGGGCGACCGTGACGTGGGGCTGGGGGTCGTCGTGTCGGCCCTCGTACGGCGGGCAGTCGGGGAACGCCTCCCACAGCACACGGGTGAGTTCGCGGAACGGAGCCTCGGGCTCGGGGCGAAGCCAGATCACGCCGACGAACTGGCCGATCGAAGTGAGCTCGAACGCGAACGCGGGCGTCGCTGCGGCGATGGCGGCGATCGCGTCGAGTGCGGTCTGGTCGATCTCGTCCGGGGAACGGAACGGGAACAACACGGTCACGTGGGCGGGCACGCCCGGTGCGACCGGGTCGTGCGCGAGCCGCCACGCGCCGACGACCGCTTCGGCGGCCGTCACCTCGACGAGCACTGCGGAGCGTCCACCGATCATGGCGACCTCAGCCGAGCTCGGCGATGGCTCCGGCCATCGCGATGATGCGTCGTGCGTTGTCGACGTGGAGGTGTTCGATCATCCGGCCATCGACCGTGATCACGCCGCGGCCCGCCGCTTGCGCTTCCTCGAACGCCTCGATCACTCGATGCGAGAAGTCGATCTCGTCGGCGGTCGGTGCCCACACGTCATTGGCCGGTTCGACCTGGCTCGGGTGCACGAGCGTCTTGCCGTCGAACCCCATCGCCTTGCCCTGACGCGCCTCGGCGAGGAAGCCGTCGGGATCGCGCACGTCGTTGTACACCCCGTCGAGGATCACCTTCCCAGCCTCGCGTGCGCCGAGCAGTGCCATCGCGAGGGCAGGGATCAGTGGCGTGCGCTCGGGCAGCACGCCGGTACGAAGCTCCTTGGCGAGGTCGTTGTTGCCCATCACGAGCACGTTCACCCGTGGATGAGCGGCGAGCTGACGGACGTCGAGGATCGCGGTCGGCGTCTCGATCATCGCCCAGATGGCGACATCGGCCGGCGCGACCGCCCGATCCAGCCGGCGCGACACCAGGTCGAGCTCGTCGACCGAGCTCACCTTCGGGATCACGACGGCGGCCGCGCCCGACGTCGCGGCGGCGGCGAGGTCGTCGGCGCCCCACGGCGTGTCGAGGCCGTTGCAGCGGATCGTGATCTCACGGTTGCCGTACTCGCCCGATCCGGCGGCCGCGACGGCGTTGGCGCGGGCCTGTTCCTTGGCGTCGGGGGCGACCGCGTCTTCGAGGTCGAGGATCAGGGCGTCGCACGGGATCGTCTTCGCCTTCTCGAGGGCGCGCTCGTTCGACGAGGGCATGTACAACACCGAGCGGCGGGGGCGCAGCTCGCTCACGCTCGACTCCTCCACCAGCACCTCATCACCCTCAGAATCCGTACGCCGCCGCGAGCTCGTGGTCACGGGCGGCCAGCTCGCGGGCGAGTTGGACGACGACCAGACACTGCTTGCAGCTGGCGTCGTCTTCCATCTTGCCGTCGAGCATGATCGCTCCGGTGCCGTCGCCCATTGCGTCGATCACGCGCTGGGCATGGCGCACGGCATCGGCCGATGGCGAGAACACGCGCTTGGCGATCGCGATCTGGCTCGGGTGGAGCGACCAGGCGCCCACGCAGCCGAGCAGATACGCGTTGCGGAACTGGTCCTCGCAGCCGACCGCGTCGGAGATGTCGCCGAACGGGCCGTAGTAGGGGAGGATCCCGGCCGTGACGCAGGCGTCGACCATGCGAGCGATCGTGTAGTGCCACAGGTCCTGCTGGGCGGTGGGGCGGGCCGCCTCGGCGTCGTCGGGGTCGGCGTCACCCCGCACCAAGTAGCCGGGGTGCCCACCGCCGACGCGGGTGGTCTTCATGCGACGGTTCGCGGCGAGGTCGGCCGGCCCGAGGGAGAGACCCTGCATGCGCGGCGAGGCCAAGCAGATCTCCTCGACATTGGCGACGCCGCGTGCGGTCTCGAGGATGGCGTGCACCATCAGCGGCTCGGACAACCCCGCCTTCGCTTCGAGCTGGGCGAGCAGCCGGTCGACGTAGTGGATGTCCTCCGGTCCCTCGACCTTCGGGATCATGATCACGTCGAGCGCTTCGCCCGCTTCGAGCACGGCGGTGGTCAGGTCGTCGAGCCCCCACGGCGAGTCGAGGCTGTTGACGCGGGTCCAGAACTGGGTGTCGCCGAAGTCGACGGTGCGGGCCACTTCCACGAGACCCGCCCGAGCCGCCTCCTTGTCCGCAGCCGGCACCCCGTCCTCGAGGTTTGCGAGCAGCACGTCGACCTGGCCGACCATGTCGGGCACCTTGCCGCGCATCTTCTCGTTCGAGGACGGGAAGAAGTGGATCATCCGGCTCGGCCGGAACGGGATCTCGTGCCGCGGCTCGGGGGCGCCGACCGCCAACGGCCGGAAGAAGTCCTTGGGGGATCGCACGGGCCGCGACCTTACCGAGCGGTAGCGATCGTCGGGAAGTGCCAGACTCCGGCACATGGACGGGACGAAGGACTCTGGCCCGATCGGCGCGGATGTGCCCGAGCTGACGGCCGAGGAGGTGCGGGTGCTCGGCTGCCTCATCGAGAAGGAGGCGACCGTCCCCGACAGCTACCCGCTCACGTTGAACTCGTTGCGCACCGCGTGCAACCAGTCGACGAGCCGCGATCCGGTCGTGTCGTACGACGACCGCGACGTCGAGCGGGCCTTGGCGTCGCTCCGGACGCGCGGCCTGACCCGCACGGTGCACTCGACGTCGAACCGGGCGACGAAGTACCGCCACGTCGTGCCCGAGGTGTTCGAGCTCGATGCCGCCCAGACGGCGTTGCTCGCCGTGCTCATGTTGCGCGGCCCGCAGACCGTCGGCGAGCTGAAGGGGCGCAGCGAGCGCCAGCACCCGCTCGAGTCGACCGACGAGGTCGTCGACGTGCTGGAAACGTTGGCCGCGAAGGGGCTCGCCGTCCACCTCGAGCGCCAACCCGGCCAGAAGGACGCCCGCTGGATGCACCTGCTGTCGCCGACCTCGACCCCGGCGTCGTCGCCGGTGCCTGCGTCAGCGTCGTCGACGCCGGCGGATTCGGGTACGGGGGCGACGGACGTGCTCGAACGCAACCGGGCCAACGTGATCGCGTTCTACGACCTGATGTTCAACCAGAACCGGCCGGCCGAAGCCATCGAGCGGTATGCCGGCGCCGAGTATCGCCAGCACGATCCCCACGTCGGCGACGGCAAGGATGCGTTCGTCGCGTACTTCGAGCGGATGGCCGCGGAGTATCCCGGCAAGACGGTCGAGTTCAAGCGCTCGGTCGCGGAGGGCGACCTCGTCGTCATCCACTGCCACCAGATCTGGCCGGACGAGGAGTACGCCGGGATCGACATCTTCCGTCTCGACGCCGACGGCAAGGTGGTCGAGCACTGGGACGTGCTGCAGCCCGTGCCGGAGCAGTCGGCCAACGACAACGGCATGTTCTGAGCCGCCGCACGCACTCGGCGACTACAGGAGACGCGTCGACGGCCCGATAGGTGGGCATGGAGTCGCCGACGGTCGAACCGAGCGTCGACGCTCGCGCCCGTCCCGCGGCGCCGCCGGTCGTCGGTGCGATCGACGCCGACCTGCTCGACGACCCGTACGCCGCGGCGACGGCCGAGTTCTACGAGCTCCTGGCCACCGCGCATTGGCAGCGGACGGGGGCCGAGCTCGTCGGCCTGCTGGCGGGCGCCGACCCGACCGCTGGCCCGATCGTCGACGTCGGTGCCGGCACCGGCGTCGGCCTGCCGTACCTGGTTGACGCGGTCCCCGACGCCGAGCTGCTCGCGATCGAGCCGAGCCGGGCGATGCGAACGGCGCTGCACACCCGGCTGCTGCTCGATGCGCGCTTGAGCGGTCGGGTCACCGTCGACCCGAGACCGTTGAAGGACGCCCTGCCCGAGCGGGCGTGTGCCGTCGTGCTCTCGGCCGTGTTGGGGCATCTCGACGAGGTGGACCGGTACCGGTTGTGGCGGTTCGCCACCGAGCGGGTCCCGGCCGGCGCACCGATCGTGGTCGAGGTGTTGCCGCCGTACCGCGCCCTCGTCGTCGACCCGGCGCGGTACTCCGCGGTTCCCGTCGGCCGCCTGACGTACGAGGGATGGCAGGCCGGCGAGCCGGTCGACGCCCGCACGATGCGCTGGACGATGACGTATCGGGTCCTCGACGGCGACTCGCTCGTGTCGGAGCGCAGCGTGACCTCCACCTACCGGTGCTGGTCGCCGGACGACCTGCGCGCAGAGGTCGAGCCGTTCGGGCTCACCGTCGCCCACCACGGCGACGCCTGCATCGTGATGCGCCCCTGACCGGAGCGCTCCGCCGCGACGTGGGACATCCCCGAGCCCTTCGACATGTTCTGCATCACGCCGGAGCCGGTCGTGTCGCGTCCTGCCGGTACCTGTCCGATCAGCTGGCCGGCGCCCGATCCTCGCTGGCGTGCGGGGCGCGCCCGGCGGTCCTGATTCGCCGTCGCCGCTCTCTCGAGAGCAGCGCAGAGGACGTCAGGCCATCTCGCGGAGCCACTCGGGCAGGCGCGTCGGGCGGCCATCGGCCGTGACCGCTCCGTGGGCGGTGACGCCGGTCGCCCGCACGTCGCCGTCGACCGTCAGCAGGTACGCCATCTGGAAGCTGGCCCGATCGACCCTCGCCAGGTCGACGTGGACGTCGACGACGTCGTCGAACTCGAGCGGTCGGCGGTACTGGCACCATGCCTCGAGCACGTTCATGTCGACGCCCGTGGCCCGCAGCTGCGAGTACGGGTGCCCGACGTGCCGGAGGAACGCCACCCGCGCCTCCTCCATCATCGGCAGGTAGCGCGAGTGGTGCACGATCGCCATCGCGTCGGTCTCGGCGAACCGCACCCGAAGCCGGTGGGTGAACCCGTAGTCGGTCGGGTCGAGCGACGGTTCGACGGAGATGCGCACGGCAGCGACCTTAGGCACCCGCCGAGCGCCCGGCCCTACGCTCGGCGCGATGACGCCGGCGATCAACGAGCTCGAGGCTGCCGGCGTCGCCTTCACCGTCCATGAGTACGAGCGGGGCGACGCACTGCACGACTTCGGCCGGGAGGCGGCCGCCAAGCTCGGCCTCGACCCCGACCAGGTCTTCAAGACGCTGCTGGTGACCGCCGACGGCCAGCACGCCGTCGCGATCGTGCCGGTGAGCGGAACGCTCGCCCTCAAGGCGGTCGCCCGGGCGCTCGGCGCCAAGCGCGTGGAGATGTGCGATCCCGCCGTCGCCGAGCGCATCACCGGCTACGTGCGCGGCGGCATCAGCCCGTTCGGCCAGAAGCAGCGCCTCTCGACGGTGATCGACGAGATCGCCGCCATCTTCGACACCATCTACGTCAGCGGCGGCAAGCGAGGCCTCGACGTCGGCATCGCGCCAGGCGACCTCATCCGGATCCTCGACGCAACGGTCGCCGACATCGCCGCCCCGTGACTCCCCGCCACCTGCGAAGCACCAGACGGAGGAGCACCAGATTCAGCGGCTCGGGTGGCGGAGCATCGCTTCGATGCGGGCGACGCGCGTCAGCGCCGGCGGGTGGGTCGCCGCCAGGCGGGCGCGGAACCCGACCGGTCGGGCGCCACCGCCGAGTCGGATCACCCGTCGCAACGCGTCGGCGAGCGCACGTCCGTACCCCATGTGCACGGCTCGCCGGTCGGCCTCGAACTCCGAGCCGTGACCGACCAGGTTGCCGAGCGCGTCCGAGGCGTACAGCGCCGCCAGGAACACCCACGACACCGCAGTCAGCACGCCGGCCACGAGCCGGCCGACTGCGGTGAGCGCCGCCGAGTGCGACGCGAACGACGTCGTCGCCGCCTTGGCGACGTTCTGCAGGAAGAAGCCGAAGCGCGCCAGCATCACGACAGGCAGCGAGAGCCAGTGGCCGAGCGTCAGCGCCGCGGTGTGAAGGCCGAGATGATGGCTGATCTCGTGCGCGAGCACCCCGGCCAGCTCGCGCGAGGTGAGCTCCTCGATCGCGAACGTCGTCACGATCACCAGGTGGCCGCCGCACGCGAACGCGTTGAGCTCGTCGGAGTCCAGTACCCGGATCCGGTAGCTGTGCTGGGGCAGGTTGGCGGCCATCGCCAGGTCGCGCCAGATCGGCCGGATGATCTCCAACTCGTCCCGGCTCGGCCGCCTGGCACCGAAGAACGGAGTCAGCACGGCCACCTGGATCGGCGGCACCAGCAGCAGCGCCCCGACCGCCAACCAACCGACCGGCACGAACCAGTACGGGATGGCGGCGACCAGCCAGAGCGGGAACCACACGACGACCATCGCCAGCAGCCAGAACGGCACGAGCGCGACGACGGGGACGAGCGCCGTCAGCGCCGATCGGTCGACCCGTCGAAGTGGGGCGTCTCCCCGCGTGCCCATCGGCTGCTGAGGATACGGAACGGGTACGACCGCGCGTCGTCGCGTTCCGAGGTCGGTCGCGGTCGATGCGTGATCGATGATCGGCCTCCTCGTCAAGGTCGGCTCAAGTGCCTGCTGGGACCTGCCGAAAGGTGTGCGTGGAATCGAACGCCCTCGCCGCCACGGACGGTGCCGCGTCCGCTCAGGTGCGCGAGCTGCTGCAGCGTGCCTCCGACGAGCAGGAGCAGAACCCGGCGCTCGCTCGGCAGTTCGCCCTGCAGGCGCGCGTCGTCGCACGGGCCGAGGGCGACCGCGTCGGTGAGGCGGAATCGCTCTACCGGCTGGCGAGCCTGGCCCACTTCAGCGGTGACCCCGAAGACGCGTTCGGTCTCGCGATGGAGGCCAGCGAGATCGCCCATCAGCACGGCGCCCGGCTCGTCGAGGCGTGGGCGGTCCATCTGCTCGGCATCGTGCACTACCAGGCGTCGAACTTCAGCGAGGCGCTCGAGCACTGCCTGAAGGCGCTCGATCTCTACAACTCGACCGAGCACGGCGGCCACGCGTGCAACATCTTGAACACGATCGCCGCCGTCTACCACTCGATGGGCGACAGCGACCGGGCGATCATCACGTACGAACAGGCGCTCGGCGCCGCGGAGCCGTTCGGGCGCCCTGAGATGGTCGCGCTGATCCTCGGCAACATCGCCCGCATCCGCTCGTCGCGGTCCGAGTACCTGCCGGCGGTGTCGATGGGCCGCAAGGCAGTCGAGATCGCCCGGGAGCACAGCCCGTCGATCGTGACGAACCTGCTCGCCGACCTCGCGGAGTCGTACATGGGTCTCGCCGATCATGGCAAGGCGGCGGAGTGCTTCGCCGAGGCCCGCCGCGTCCTCGCCCGCATGTCCGAGCAGGGTGCCGAGCCGACCTCGTCGGCTCAGCTGGGCGTCATGGTCGCCGAGGGGCGCGTCGCACTGCGCAGAGGTGCGCTCGACGAGGCGATCGCCGTCCTCCAGGCGGCGCTCGACATGAGCGAGCGGACCGAGTCGCGCGAGTACGAGCTCGAGATCAACGACCTGCTGGCGACAGCGTTCAAGCGCAGCGGTCGCTTCGAGGAGGCCCTCGAGCGGCGCGAGACCCACGACGCCCAGTACCGCCAGATGTTCACTCACGCTGCCGACCTTCGGCTGCGCACCCTGCAGGTCGCCCACGAGACCGCCACCGCTCGCCAGCAGGCCGAGATCTTCCGGCTCCGCAGTCAGGAGCTCGAGGTCGTCCACGTCGACCAGGAGCTCGCCGACGAGATCCTCGCCGCCGCCCCGCAGCACCTCGAGGCGTTCGAGCAGCTCGCAATCCTCACCGAGTTCCGTGACGCCGACACCGGCGAGCACACCAACCGCGTCGGCGACCTCTCCGCCGAGATCGCCCACGCTCTCGGCAAGTCGCCCGAGTGGTGCGAGCAGTTGCGATTGGCGGCCCGCCTCCACGACATCGGCAAGGTCGCCGTGCCCGACTCGGTGCTGCGCAAGACCGGCCCGCTCACGGTCGAGGAGTACGAGATGCTCAAGTCGCACACGAGCATGGGGCACCGCATCCTGTCGGGCAACTCGGCGCCGCTGTTCCAGATGGCCGCTGAGATCGCGCAGTCGCACCACGAATGGTGGGACGGCAGCGGCTACCCGCTCGGCATCTCGGGTGGCTCGATCGCGCTGACCGGTCGGATCGTGGGGATCGCCGACGTGTTCGACGCGCTGTGCAGCCGGCGCCCGTACAAGCGGGCCTGGGAAGCCGAGGAAGCGGCCCGCTTCGTCGTCTCGGGTCGCGGCGGCCAGTTCGACCCCGACGTCGTCGACGCGTTCGTCGCTGTGCTCACGGCTCGCGATCCGCAACTCGGCGAGCGCCTCAACTGACAGCCCGCACGACCCAGTCGGCAACGAAGTCGGCCAGTTCGTCGGACGTCATGTCGACGTGGCCACTCCGCCACGCGTCGCTGAACGACGACACCGCTCCGAGCACGCCGAGCGCGAGCGCGTTCGCATCGCCGGCACGCGCCTGGCCGGCGCGCTGCGCCTCCTCGACCAGCGCGGTCACGTCGTCGAGGTACACCCCGCTGCCGGCGCGTAGCACATCGGCGATGTCGCCGTCGGCCCGCTCGACGTCGACGAGCCCGAAGTACGTGGCGTGCTCGGCCATGAAGCGAACGCTGGCGGCCGTGCCTTGCCCGAGCCGGGTGATCGGGTCGGCGGTCGGGTCCATCGCCGCCGCCTGCGCACGGCGCAGCCGCAGCCGCATCGATCGGACCAGCTCGCTGAACAGGTCGAGCTTGGTGGGGAAATACCAGTAGAACAGTCCCTTGGCCACGCCGGCGCCGTCGCAGATGTCGCGGATGCGCGTCGCGCCGTAGCCCCGCTCGGCGAACAGCGCCATCGCCGCGTCGACCAGCTGTTGCTTGCGTTCGCGTCCCTGCTCGGTCAGCCGGCGCGTCTCGGTGCCGTCGGCGAGTGCCATCCTCGCCAGTCCAGCCGCGCCCTGACCTGTGGGTCAAGCCGCGCCGCTGGTAGAACGAGGCGGTGCACTCGACCGGTCACCCCGCCGTCCTCCCCGGTTGCGAGCCGCTCTCACATCGTGCGGGCGGTGCCGTCGGGGCGCTCGTCATCCACGGCTTCACCGGGAATCCGTCCTCGATGCGGGGGGTTGCGGACGCGATGGTCGCCGCAGGGTTCGACGTCGAGCTGCCGCGCCTCCCCGGTCACGGCACGACGGTGACGGACATGCTCCGGACGCGCTGGGACGACTGGGCCGCCGAGGTGGCGCGGGGCCACGACGTGCTGGCCGAGCGCGTCGAGCGGGTCGTACTCGTCGGCCAGAGCATGGGCGGCACGCTCGCCCTCTGGTCTGCGCTTCGGCAACCCGCCGCCACGGCCGGCATCGTGTGCATCAATCCGGCCACCGACCGCCGCGACGAGGCGACGATGGAGCTCGTCGACGAGCTGATCGCGGACGGCGTCGAGATCGCGCCGGGCGAGGGCTCCGAC
>JBFHJC010000127.1:0-9412 GCA_041596155.1 Ilumatobacter sp.
GATCTCATCGAGGAGACGACATGAGCGACGACACCGGCCGCCCGGCGACCGACACCCGAGCGCCGCGGTACGGGAAGATCGACCGCGACTACGCGATCCGGCTCGCCACCACGTCCCCCGACGAGGACGGGCCGGTGTGGATGCTCAACCTGATGAAGTACCGCGAGGTCGCCGACTACACCGACGGCCGCGACGACCGCATCACCGGCCGCGAGGCCGACGACCGCTACACGCCGATCGAGTCGCTGACGGCGATCGGTGCCGAGATCGTGTTCGCCGCCGACGTCGAGCAGCAGTTGCTCGGCGACCCGCCGGTGTGGGACCGGGTCGCCGTCGTGAAGTACCCGACGCGCCGCAGCTTCATCGAGATGCAGCAGCGGCCCGACTTCCAGGCCAAGCACGTCCACAAGGACGCCGGCATGGAGCAGACGTTCGTGATCGGGTGCCAGCCGATGGATACGCCGCAGATCCCCGATCCGCCCGACTGGGCCGATGTCCCGCACCCGCCGACCGACGACGACCCCTCGATCGTCGTGCTCCACGTGCTGCGGTACCACGACGCCGCGCAAGCCGATGCGTCACCCGCCGACATGGAGGAGTACTCGCGGCGCGCCGGCGAGGTGGCGATCCCGAACGGGGCGCGCCTCGACGGCTGGTTCGCGTGCGAGGGCACGATCGTCGGTGACGGCCGCACGTGGCACCAGGCGCGCTTCAACGCCTTCCCGAGCACGGCCGCCTTCATGGCGGTCGTCGCCGACCCGGCCCGCCTGGAGGCGCAGCGCGAGCACCGCGAGCCGGCGATCGCCGACACCTACACGATGATCCTCCGCCCGACGATCAACCGCCTGCGCGAGTCGGTCGACTGATTCGGGTCTGCCGGCGGCTCGGCCGGCTCAGGGGTTCTGGCGGTTGGTGTCGCCACAGTTGGCGAGCCCGAAGTTGTCGACGGCCTGCGCCTGTGCGGCGCCGGCGACGATCGCTCCGAACGTGCCGGGGGGCAGCGCCTGGGCCAACGTCGAGCTGGCCGCGCCGGCACAGTTGTGATCGTCGCCGTCGGCCTGTGCCGTGCCCGCCGTGAGCCCGAGCACCGCCGCCGAGACGAGCGCGATCTTGATGAGTCGCATGTGTCGCTCCTTCTGGTGTGGTCCCGCCGTGGTTGTCACGATGATGAACGCTCTGTGCAGCGCCCGTCAACGGGTTTCCTTACGATGACCGGATGACAGCCAAGATCCCGCGTGACGATCCGCGCGCCCGCCACATGTCGAGCGACACGCCGGTCGACGCCGCCGGTCTCGCCGCCTTCGTGGCCGGCAAGCACCGCTGGGTGCTGGCGACGACCCGGCGCGACGGCCGTCCGCAGCTCAGCCTGGTGAGCGGCGGGATGGGTGCCGACGGCCTCCTGCGGATCTCCAGCTACCCGGGGCGCGCCAAGGTCGCCAACGCCCGGCGCGACCCGCACGTCTCGGTGCTGGTGCTCGGTGAGGCGTTCGACGACGCCTGGGTGCAGATCGACGGCACCGCCACCGTGCTCGACGTGCCCGAGGCCGCCGACGCGCTCGTCGACTACTACCGCTCGATCTCGGGCGAGCATCCCGACTGGGACGAGTACCGCCAGGCGATGGCCGACCAGGGTAAGAGCGCGATCGTGATCGAACCGACGCGCTGGGGCCCGATCAGCACCGGCGGCTTCCCACCCTGGTTGTTCGAGGACGGCTGAGTCGTATCTGGAGCCCATGTTCGACAGGCTGACCGAGTTCAACCAGGAGCCGCCGCTCGGTCGTGGTCGTCCCCGCCGGCGTTTGCGACGTGCGATTCGCTCCCTTGCCGGGTCCGGACCCCCGGCGTAGGGTCGAAGCGAGGCGGGGATCGACTCACCGAGGGGATGGGAGTCATGAGAGCAATCAAGTTGGCATTGGCCGGCGCGCTCGCGTGCGGTTCGATCATCGCCGTCTCTCCCGTGGCGGCGACCGGGTCACCGTCATGCGAGACGCGGGTCAACAACACCTTCAAGAAGCTGCTGGAGTGCGTCACCGTCGAAGGCGTCCGCGAGCACCAAGCGGCGTTCCAGGCCGCGGCCGACGCGAACGGCGGTATCCGCTCGTCCGGAACGCCCGGGTACGACGCGTCTGCCGCATACGTGGCGCACCGCATGGAAGCGGCGGGGTACGAGGTGACGCTCGATGAGTTCACCTTCCCGTTCTTCGAGGTGCTCGGCACCCCGAGCTTCGAGCAGGCGACTCCGGTCGCGACGAGCTACGTCGACCAGACCGACTTCGACGTCATGCGCTTCTCGGGCTCCGGCACGACCGGCACCGTGGCCTTCGAGGGTGTCGACCTCAGCCTCGGCGACCCGTCGCTGTCGACGAGCGGCTGCCAGAACAGCGACTTCGCCGGCTTCACGCCCGGGAGCATCGCCGTCGTCCAGCGGGGTGCGTGCACCTTCGCCCTCAAGGCCCAGAACGCGCAGAACAACGGCGCCGTCGGCGTCGTCGTGTTCAACCAGGGCACTCCAGGCCGCCTCGGTCTGTTCTTCGGCACCCTCGGCGGGCCTGGGGCGGGGATCCCGGTGGTCAGTACGAGCTTCGCGATCGGTGTCGACCTGGCGACGACGACCGGGGCGACCGGGTCGCTCGACGTGTCGACGATCTCGGAGATCCGGACCACCGTCAACGTGCTCGCCGAGAGCCGGCACGGCGACCCGAACAACGTCGTCATGGCCGGCGCCCACCTCGACTCCGTCACCGAGGGACCCGGGGTCCAGGACAACGGCTCGGGTAGCGCGGCGCTGATCGAGATCGCCGAGCAGATGGCCAAGGTCAAGCCCCGTAACGCCGTGCGCTTCGCCTGGTGGGGCGCCGAGGAGTTCGGCCTGTTGGGCTCGATCGACTATGTCGTCAACCTGACCGACGAGGAGCTCGAGGACATCGCGGTGTACCTGAACTTCGACATGATCGGCTCACCGAACTTCGTCCGGTTCGTGTACGACGGCGACGGCTCCGACATCGCGCCGACCATCGCGGTCCCGCCGGGGTCGGCAGTCGTGGAGCAGCTGTTCCTCGACTACTTCGACAGCCAGGGTCTCGCCACCGAGCCGACGGTGATCGGTGCACGCTCCGACCACTTCGCGTTCTGCGTGTCGGGCGTCCCGTGCGGTGGCCTGTTCACCGGCGCCGAGGGGATCAAGACGCCCGCGCAGGTCGCGGTCTACGGCGGAACCGCCGGCGACCAGTACGACCCGTGCTACCACCTGGCCTGCGACACGTTCGACAACATCAGCCTGGAGGCACTCGGCCAGATGTCGGACGCCGCGGCGTTCTCGATCCTGACGTTCGCGATGAACACCGAGTCGTTGAACGGCCAACCCGGGAAGGGCAACTTCAAGCCGCAGAACCAGCTGAAGACGCTGTAACCGCGATCCGGCGACCGGGCGACCCGTGCTGCGGGCCCCGGTCGCCGCTTCGCGCTCACGCCCGCCCGTGTTCGGCCCGACGACGCTGCGCGCGGGCTGTGATATGACGGGGCGTGATGCCGTCCGGGAACGAGCTGCTGTCCGATCGCTACCGCAACAAGGGCACTGCGTTCACGGCCGCCGAGCGTGACCGCTTCGGCCTCGACGGCCTCTTGCCGCCGGCGGTCGAGGACCTCGAGACCCAACTCGCCCGCGTCGCCGACGAGGAGGCGCAGAAGCCCGACGATCTCGAGCGGCACGTGTTCCTGCGGGCGCTCCAGCAGCGCAACTCGGTGCTGTTCTACGCCTACCTCTGCAACGACCTCGAGCGCCTGCTGCCGATCGTGTACACGCCGACGGTCGGGCTGGCGTGTCAGCGGTGGTCTCGGATCTACCGCCGCGAGCACGGGCTGTACCTGTCGTGGCCGCTGCGCGATCGCGTCGAGGACATGCTCGATGCGATCGTGCGCGACCGGCCGGTCGACGCCATCGTGGTGACCGACGGCGAGCGAGTGCTCGGCCTCGGCGACCTCGGCGTCGGCGGGATGGGCATCCCGATCGGGAAGCTCGCGCTGTACACGGCCGTCGGAGGCATCGACCCGGCCCGCACGCTGCCGGTGTTGCTCGACGTCGGGACCGACAACGAGGAGCTGCTCTCCGACCCGCTGTATCTCGGCTGGCGTCACCAGCGGGTCCGCGACGACGAGTACGACGAGCTGGTCGACCGCTTCGTCGAGGTCGTCGCCCGCCGTCTCCCGGGCGTGCTCGTCCAGTGGGAGGACTTCGCCCAGGTCAACGCCCACCGCCTCCTGGCCCGCCACCGCGACCGCGTGTGCTCGTTCAACGACGACATCCAGGGCACGGCGGCCGTGACCGCCGCCGCGATCGCGTCGGGCATGGGGATCGGCGAGGTCCCGTTCGACGAGCTGCGTCTCGTGATCGTCGGCGCCGGTTCGGCCGGCACCGGGATCGCGAACCAGGTCGTCGCGATGTTGAACGACCGCGGGGTCGCAGCGGACGACGCCCGCCGGCGCTGCTGGCTGGTCGATCGCGACGGGCTGCTCCACGACCGACTGCCGCCGGGTGCGCCCTTCCAACGGCCCTACGTGCGACCGTTCGCCGAGGTCGCGTCCTGGGACCGCGACGGCGACGGCAAGGTCGATCTGGTCGACGTGGTGCGCGAAGTGCGCCCCCACGCGCTCGTCGGGGTGACCGGCCAACCGGGTCTGTTCGGGGAGGACGTGATCCGCGCGCAGGCGGCCGGCGTCGAGCGGCCGATCGTGCTGCCGCTGTCGAACCCGACGGTGCGCGCCGAGGCCTTCCCGTCCGACGTCGTCGCCTGGACCGACGGTCGAGCGATCGTCGGCACCGGTAGCCCGTTCGCGCCGGTGATCCATCGCGGCGTCACCCATGAGGTCGCTCAGGTCAACAACGTGTACGTGTTCCCCGGCGTCGGCCTGGGAGCCGTCACCGTCCGGGCGACCGCGATCTCCGACGGGATGCTGACCGCCGCCGCGACCGCGCTCGGCGAGCTCGGCGCCGAGTCGGCTCGGGAGGGAGGCCGCCTCCTGCCGCCGGTGGGGGAGGCGCGCCGCGTCGCACGGCGTGTCGCCGTCGCAGTGGCCGAGGCGGCCATCGAGGAAGGTCTCGCGACGGTGGCTCCGGCCGTTCCGGTGACCGAGCTGATCGAGGCGGCGATGTGGGCGCCGGTGTACCGGGAGACCGTCGCCGACTGAGCCCGGTCGCCGACCGAGCCTCGTCCCGACCGCGAGATCAGCCGGGCCGACTCTCGGTCGGTCCGGGTCGCATGGTGCCGCGCCCCTCGGGGCGCTGTGACTCGGCACCCGGCTCGTAGGGCGGCTCGCCTCCGTCGACGGGGCGTTCGGCGAGCGCATCGTGCGTCGCTGCGGACTCGGGGTGGCGGGGTGCGATGACGAACCAGACGACCACGGCGAGCGCCAGGGCGGCTCCGGCGGCGATGACGATCCACGCGATCCAGCTCACGATCGCGTCACCACCGCACTCCGGCGTGTGTGGCGCTTCCTCGCATGCCGAGCCCGTACCCGGCGCGCCGGGGGCTCAATCGTCGGATCGGTGTTCGCTGTCGGCACCGGGACGGCCGCGGCGCGGCGCGACGGTGCGAGCCAGGATGCCGAGGGTGGCGCGCAGGTTGGTCTCGGAGATGACCGGGAAGATGCGCTCGGCGTGCTCGGCGTACGCCTCGTGGAGGTCCGACCAGTCGTAGTACGAGGTGACCCTGGTGCCGCCCTCGATCGGTTCGAGCTCGTACCCGTAGACGTGGCCGATCGGCGGTCGCAGCTGTCCCTCGATCGTCCATGCGATCGCCCGGTTCGGTTCGAAGCGGGCGATGATCACGTCGACCTCGTACTCGCCGAGGGGGTAGTCGCGCAGCGAGTCGCGGTCCATGTGGACGGTGAATCGGTCACCGACCTCGGACGCCGGCTCGCCCTCGGCCCACATCAGCATGCCCGACGCGTCGATCGCCACGTGCCCGTCGGGGGAGCGGAGGACCTCGAAGATCGCGTTCGGGGAGGCGGCGATGTTGCGGTCGACCACGATCCGTCGTTCGGTCATGCCGGCACCGTAGACGCCGGGCTTCGGCGGTTCAGGATTCGACCGAGATTCGATCGGAGAAGTCCTGTTCAAGGGTTGTGAATCGAACACATGTTCGCTACCATGGAGTCATGTTCGAAGCGTTCGTCGAGACCTGCGTCGGGATGACCGACCACCAGCTCGACGACGCCGTGCGCGCCACCGAACTCGAAGCACGCTCCCTCGCCGCCAGGCACGCGGCGGTGATCGCCGTTGCCGAGGCGCGCGGCCTGTTTCGTGCCGGTGGGCACCGCGATATGGCCGCCTATCTGCGGGCGACGTGCAACACCGGTGACGGCACGATCGCCCGCCAACGGGCGTTGGCGCGATTGCTGGACGCTCATCCCGCCGTCGGTGACGGCTTGGTGGCCGGGCGGATCTCGGTCGACCACGCGTTGGAGCTCGGACGAATCCAGGCCAACCCGCGGATCCGTCACCTGCTCGCTGCGATGCTGGCCCCGCTGCTCGACGACGCCGAGCAGTCGTCGCTTCGTGATTTCCGGGTCGTCATCGACCAGATCATCACCCTGTGCGACACCGACGGCGCCTTCGCCGATCTCGCCGCCGCCGTCGAAGGACGCAGCGCCCATGCCGTCGAAGTCGACGGTCAGTTGTCGGTGCAGATGAACGGCGGCGACCCGGTCACTGCCGCCCGGTTCGTCGCCGTCGTCGAATCGTTCGTCGAGGGCGAGTACCGACGCGACCTCGCTGCGCGGCGCGAGGAGTTCGGCGACGACGCCGACCAACACCCGCTGGCGCGCACACCCGCCCAACGGCGCTTCGACGCCATGGTTGCGATGGCCGCCGCGGCCGCCACCTCACCCGAAGGACGCGCACTGCCGGAGCCGACCGTCCACATCGTCATCGACGAACGCTCCACCAACGAAGCGCTCACCCACGGCGGCGTCACGCTGCCGACCGGCGAGGTCGTCGAGCTCGACGACGACGGCAACTGCGACGACGCGGCGTTGCTGCACGGCCTCGCCGACGAACTGCTCGACGATCCAGCGGGCTATCGCCGCCGGCGCTGCGAGACGTCCACCGGCACCGTCATCCACCCCGCCCTCGCATTGCGAGCTCTGCTGTCCAATCACGTCCGTCGGGTCGTCGTCGACTCCCGCGGCGTCGTCATCGACTACGGCACTCAGCAGCGGCTCTTCACCGGGCTCGCCCGCGACGCGGCGATGCTGCTCGCCACCGGATGCACCGCTCCCGGTTGCGACCTGCCCGCCGCCTGGTGCGAGGTCGACCACATCGTCCCGTGGTCGAACGGCGGGCGCACCGACCAGACCAACGCCAACATCGAATGCGGCCACCACAACCGCCACAAACACCGCGCCAGACTCCGCGTCCGGCGCACCGAACGCGGCCGGACCATCCACCAACGACCCGACGGCACCCTCATCCTCCCCGTCGGCCAACGCCCACCCGACCTGTCGATCGACGAACTGAACGAGCTCGCCCGCCGACGGTTGCGCCAGCTCGCCGTCACGCGCCGTTCATCGCCCGCCACACCCGCTCGGCGGTGAGCGGGATGTCGACGTGGCGCACGCCGAGGTGGGCGAGGGCGTCGACGACGGCGTTCTGCACGGCGGGGGTGGCACCGATCGTGCCCGACTCGCCGATGCCCTTGGCGCCGAGCGGGTTGAGGTGGGTCGGCGTCTCGTGGGGGATGCGCTCGAAGCTCGGCAGCTCGGCGGCCGACACGAGCGCGTAGTCCATGAAGTTGGCGGTCTTGGGGTTGCCGTCCTCGTCGTAGACGAACTCCTCCATCAGCGCCTGGGCGATGCCCGAAGCGACGCCACCGTGCACCTGGCCGGCGACGAGCATCGGGTTGACCATGACGCCGCAGTCGTCGCAGCAGACGTGGCGGATCGGGGTGACCTCGCCGGTGTCGCGGTCGACCTCGACGACCGAGAGCTGGACGCCGAACGGGAACGCCGACCCTTCGGGTTGGAAGTCGGCCTCGGCGAGGAACGGCGCCGGGGCCAGTGCCACCGCGGCCGTCGCGACCTCGGCCCACGACTTGGCCACCGCCGGGGTGCCCGCGACCGCAAAGGCGCCGGTCGCCGCGTCGAGCACGACGTCGTCGCGGTTGGCTTCGAGCAGGTCGGCGGCGATGTCCTTGGCCCGTTCGACGAGCAGCTCGCTGGCCTGCTTCACCGCTGACCCGCCGATCTGGAGCGACCGCGAGCCGCCGGTGCCGTTGCCACGCGGCACGAGGTCGGTGTCGCCGTGGCGCACCTCGATCAGCTCGAACGGGATGCCGGTCGCGTCGCTGGCGATCTGGGCGAACGCCGTGTAGTGGCCTTGGCCGTGCGGCGACACGCCGGTGAGCACCAGCGCGGTGCCGTCCGGGCGGACCTCGATCGAGCCGAAGTCGGGCGAGGCGACCGGGTTGGTGATCTCGATGTAGGCCGACCAACCGATGCCGAGCAGCTTCGCCGACGGGTTGTCACGCCGCCGGGCTTGTTCGGCGCGCAGTCCGTCGTAGTCGACGTGGCCGAGCACGGCGTCGAGCGCCGACTCGTAGTCGCCGGTGTCCATCGTGGTGCCGCTGGCGTTCGTGTACGGGAAGGCGTCGCGGGGCACGAAGTTCCTGCGGCGCACCTCGGCCGGGTCGATCCCGATCTCGGTCGCGTAGAGGTCGATCATCCGCTCGACGATGTGGGCCGCCTCGGGGCGACCGGCGCCGCGGTAGGCGCCGACCGGGACGGTGTTGGTGACGACCGACACCGTCGACACGTCGAGCTTCGGGAACGCGTACGGCCCCGATGCGAGGTTGCGGGCGAAGATCGGCAGGACGGAGCCGATCTCGGCGTAGGCGCCGCCGTCCTGGATCACGTGGGAGCGGAACCCGAGCACGTTCCCGTCGCGGTCGCCGCCGATGGAGGCGGTGATCTCCTGGCCGCGACCGTGCACCAGCCCGAGCATGCTCTCGGTGCGGGTCTCGGCCCAGCGCACCGGACGGCCCAGTCGGCGGGCGGCCGCCGCGACGACGACGTCCTCCGGGTAGTTGCCGTTCTTGGCGCCGAACCCGCCGCCGACGTCGGGCGTGATCACCCGCACCCGGGCCGGCTCGAGTCCGAGCGCTGTCGCCAGCCCGTCGCGGGTCCCGTGGGCGCCCTGGGTGGTCGACCACTGGGTGAGGTGCTCGGTGCCGTCGACGTCGTCCCAGCGGGCGATCGTGGCGCGCGGCTCGAGCGGGCACGGCGCGAGCCGGTGGTTGCGGAACGGCAGCTCGACCACGACGTCGCAGTCGGCGAAGAAGTCCTCGTCGCCCGAGCCGGGCATCGCGAACACGGTGTTGGTGCCGGCCGCCGGGTGGACGAGCGTCTCGTCGCACAGCGC
>JBFHJC010000128.1:0-9394 GCA_041596155.1 Ilumatobacter sp.
ACGAACTCGACGTCAACACCCTGCGGGCGCTTGAGGAGGGGCTGGAGAACTTCGCCGGCTGCGCGGTGGTGATCAGCCACGACCGCTGGTTCCTCGACCGCATCGCCACACACGTGCTGGCGTTCGAGGGCGACTCGGTGGTGCGCTGGTTCGAGGGCAACTTCACCGAGTACGAGGAGTACAAGCAGAAGGTGCTCGGCGAGTCGACCGACCAACCCCACCGCATCAAGTACAAGAAGCTCGCCTGACGTACGAGTTGCGTCAGACACAACTCGTAGTCAGGTGAGGCGTACGAGTGCGTCGTCCCAGGTGGGGCGGCCGTCGGAGCCCTTGACCGTCCACGTCACGAACTTCGTCGGACCCATCTGCGGCTTGAGCTCGGACATCATCCGGGCGTGCGGATGCGCCGCCGTGAATGCGTCGAGGGCTGCCTGGTCGCGCCACACCGACAGCGTGGCGTAGCGCTTCCGCAGCGGTTCGGCGAGCAACGAGAAGCCGATCACACCGTCGGTCGACGCCAGCTGCTTGCGCACCAGGCCCGCGCCCCGGAACATCGCGGGCGTCGAGCGCAGGCTCTTGGCGGGGATGCTCGACGCGAGCACGAGGTACTCGGTGTCGACGTCGAGATCGCCGAACGCCTTCCATGGTGACTTCATCGGTGCATCATCGCGCCGTCGTCTCGGAGTGTCGACCGGTGTCACGCGGCCACGAACGACAGGCCCTCACCGCCGGTCGCCGTCACGGTGAGGCGACGGCCGTCGACCTCGGCGGTGAAGCCGTCGCCGTGCGACAGCGTGTCGGCGAGCTCGTACGAGTCGACCTTCTGCACGGCCGCGAGGAACCGCTGCTCGAGCTCCATCACCGCCGGCTCGCAGGCCATCTCGGTCCAGGCCAGCTCGCCGACCGCGAACGAGCCGCCGAACTCGGACTCCTCGCCGAGCGTCACCGAACCGCCGTAGCCGTTGCAGGCCGCCGTGCCGCCGATCTCGCTGCCGTCGATCACCAGGGTCACGTCCCGACCGTCGACGAGATCCAGCGGCTCGCCGTCGAGCGTGCCCGCCACCAGCACCCACGACCCGTCCGCGCTCACGGCGGCGCGATCGACCGTGGTCCCCGGCTCGGACGGAGTGCCGTTGTCGCCGGTCGACGCGTCGTCGGTGCCGCAGGCGGCCGCGCCGACGAGTACGACGGCCGCGAGCAGCGATGCGGTTCGGCGAACGGTCCTCATGCCAACTTGGACGTTCTCCGGCCTCCCCCGGTTCCTGGCTAGCGATGGAACTCGACGTGGAACCGGACGTCCGGCGACGGTTCGACGCGGTGGGGGCGATCGGGCGGAATGACCACCGACTCCCCGGCGGCGAGGACGACGCGGTCGGCGCCGCCATCTTCGAACACGAGCGTCAGCGCGCCGGCGGTGACCCGCAGGCGACCCCACACGCCGGACACGACCCGATGCGTGCGCAGCAGACCGGCCGGGACCGACGCGGCGTCGAACTCCCCTGTCGTGCGGACGAGCTC
The DNA here is from genome assembly GCA_041596155.1 of Ilumatobacter sp. Lineage (GTDB taxonomy): Bacteria > Actinomycetota > Acidimicrobiia > Acidimicrobiales > Ilumatobacteraceae > Ilumatobacter. The sequence continues at coordinate 1,519 of JBFHJC010000128.1, forward strand.
GACGTCGGCGGGCAGCTCGGTCACGCGTCGAACTCGATCGCGATCGCGGGCACGTCGTAGCACCACGCCTCGTACGTGAGACCGATGTCGGGGTCACCACCCCAGACGTACTTGGCGCCCATCAGGTCGCCGCACCGACGACGTTCGTCGGGCTCGGTGACGTCGCGGGCCCGGCCGACACGCTCCTCCCCCGCCAGCTTCACGGTGACCTCCGGAGTGGCGAGCATGTTGCGGTACCAGTCGGCGGTCGGCCCGTTGCCCGAGATCAGGTACATCCGACCGTCCGTCACGCCGAACCAGATCTCGATCTCGTGCGGGTTGCCGGTGCGGCGCCCGACGGTCACGATGTCGCAGCAGTCGACGTCGGCGTGGTCGTCGAGCCAGCTCACCGCCGACCTCGCCGAGGTGCCGGTTCCATCGTCACGGAGCCGGCCGGCCCGGCGATCGTCGCGCGCAACCCCGGTTCGCCAGCAGCACCGACGACCACGTCGTCCCCCAGCAGGTCGAGCGCGGCCAGCAACGACCGCAGCGCCCCAGGATCGGGACCCACGACCTCGAGACCTTCGAGTGCGAGGCCGCCGGGCGCCGTCGCGCTCGGCATCTCCGCCGACCCCCAGTCGATGAAGAACGGCAGCACGTCACCCGGCGTCGGGAGGGTGAGCCGCCAGTGGAGCTCGGATCCATCCGGCCGGCGGCGGCTCATCGCGACCGGATCGCCCGGGTCGTGGCCGGCGGCCCGCGCCGCCGCCACCAGGTCGTCGATCGAGCCGCCCTGGTCGGGGCGGACGGCGAACGCGACCAGTCCCGGTCCGGAAACGTCGTCGAGCCCGAACGGACGCCCGCCGGACGGAGGTGGCTGTCCCGGATCGGGGGCGATCAGCTCGACGTAGCTCGACCCGAGCGACGCGAGGGCGTTGTGGGTACCGCGACCGGGGTGGGCGCCGCCGAACGCCGGCTCCACACCGAGCCGCTCGGCGAACCAGCGCCGACCAACCTCCAGATCGGCGACCGCGTCGACGAGATGGTCGAGCTGGGCCACGCTCAGGGGCGGTACTCGCCGAACACGTCGCGGAGGGCGTCGCTGACCTCGCCGAGCGTGGCGCCGGCGCGCAGCGCCTCCCTCATCGGGTACAGCACGTTGTCGTCGCCGCCCGCCGTCACCCTCAGCGCCTCCAACCGGTCGGAGATCGCAGCACCGTCGCGGTTCGCCTTGAACGCCGCAAGACGCTGGCGCTGGGCGGTCTCCAACCCGGGGTCGATCGGGAACACGTCGGGTTCGGGTTCGTCGTCGATCGTGAACCGGTTGAGGCCGACGATCACGCGCTCGCCGTCGTCGATCGACTTGGTGTACTCGTACGCCGCCTGCTCGATCTCGTCCATCTGGAAGCCACGCTCGATCGCCGCCACCGCGCCTCCCATCTGGTCGATCCGCTCGATGTACTCCCACGCGAGCCGCTCGACCTCGTCGGTGAGTGACTCGACCAGGTACGAACCCGCGAGCGGATCGGGCGTGTCCGTGACGCCGGCCTCGTAGCCGATGACCTGCTGGGTGCGCAGCGCGAGCCGAGCCGCCTCCTCGGTCGGCAGCGAGAGCGCTTCGTCGTAGCCGTTGGTGTGGAGCGACTGTGTGCCACCCATCACCGCCGCCAGGGCCTGGAGCGCGACGCGCACCACGTTGTTGACCGGCTGCTGTGCGGTGAGCGTCGATCCGCCGGTCTGGGTGTGGAAGCGCAGCATCGCCGACTTCGGGTCGCGTGCGCCGAACCGCTCGGTCATGATGCGGTGCCACATCCGCCGGCTCGCCCGGAACTTGGCGACCTCCTCGAAGAAGTGGTTGTGGCCGTTCCAGAAGAACGACAGCCGCGGCGCGAAGTCGTCGACGTCGAGCCCGGCGTCGATCGCCGCCTGCACGTAGGCGATGGCGTTGGCGAGCGTGAACGCGATCTCCTGCACCGCCGTCGAGCCGGCCTCGCGGATGTGGTACCCGGAGATGGAGATCGTGTTCCACCGCGGGATGTTCGTCGAGCAGTACTCGAAGATGTCGGTGATGACGCGCATCGACGGCCGGGGCGGGAACACGTACGTGCCGCGCGCGATGTACTCCTTGAGCAGGTCGTTCTGGATCGTGCCCGAGATCAGCTTCGGGTCGACGCCCTGCTCCTCGGCGACGAGCTCGTAGAGCAGCAGCAGGATCGACGCCGTGGAGTTGATCGTCATCGACGTCGTGACCTTGTCGAGCGGCACGCCCTTCAGCAGGGTGCGCATGTCGTCGAGCGAGTCGATCGCCACGCCCACCTTGCCGACCTCACCCTCGGCGCGCGGATGGTCGGAGTCGTATCCCATCTGGGTCGGGAGGTCGAACGCGCACGACAGCCCGGTCTGGCCGGCGTCGAGCAGGAAGTGGAACCGCTCGTTCGTCGAGGCGGCATCGCCGAAGCCGGAGTACTGGCGCATCGTCCAGAGCCGGCCGCGGTACATCGTGGGGTACACACCTCGCGTGAACGGCGGCTCACCCGGCAGTCCGAGCTGCGACCCGGCGTCCCAGCCGGCGAGCGCATCGGCGGTGTAGAGCGGATCGATCTCGATCCCCGAGTCGGTCCGGCGCACGTCGTCGGTCATGGTGAGAGCGTACGACTCGCCGCTCGCCGGCGCGGCAGCGACCGGCGTGATCCGAACCGCGGCCTGTGACGAACTGACGAGGAACGGGCCGACCCGACGCCCCACCGAGCAAGGAGCTCACATGTCCGACAACGTGTCCACCGTGATGGAGATCTACGCGGCGTTCGGCCGAGGCGACGTCGCCTGGATCCTCGACCAGCTCGCCGACGACGTCTCGTGGGACGAACACCTCCGCGACACCGGTCTGCCGTATCTGGCGCCGGGCCGCGGCAAGGACCACGTCCTCGGCTTCTTCGGCCACCTCGCCGCCAACTTCCAGATCGACCGCTTCGAGCCGGGCCCCATCTGCGACGGCGGCGACGCGGTGACGGTGCCGCTCACGGTCGGCGGCCGGATCGTCGACGGCGGGGACGTGCCGCCGAATCGGGAAGCCCACGAGTGGGTCTTCGACGCCGCCGGGCGCGTCGCCGAGTTCCGCCACATCCTCGACCTCGCCCTGCACGAGCGGGCGGTCGCCGAGCGTTCGATCGTCCACGAGGGGCACACGTTCGACGCCGCCGGGCTCGCGATCGAGGTGCTCCAGGCGGGCCGCGGCTTCGAGGCGTTCCGCACGGCCGGAGCGATCGACTGCGGGCCGCCGCCGCACGCCCACGGTTGGAGCGAGTCGTACTACGGCCTCGACGGTTCGGTCGAGATGACGATCGACGGGGTGACGTCGACGCTGTCGCCGGGCGACTTCGCGATGGTGCCGGCCGGCACGACGCACTCGTTCCGGATCAGCTCGCCGACCGCCACGTTCCTGGTCATGTCGAGCGGTGCCGGGGCCGCCGCGTTCTTCGCCGACCTCGACGCCAACGTTCCCAGCGGGCCGATCGACGAGCACGTCCTGCCCAAGGTGATCGAGGTCATGCAGCGCCACGGGGTTCGTCTGCCTGCACCGGCCTGACGGTGCGGTCGTGGCAGCTCGCACCGTCGTCCGCCGCTCGCGGCTCGGAGTACGATGCGACCCGATGTCGGACGATCCGTCCGCCTGGGAACGTCAGCTCGTCGCCCGGATCATCGCCGGCGACGAACGTGCGCTCGCATCCGCGTACGACCAGTACGGCGCGGTCGTGCACGGCCTCGCCTGCCGCCTCGCCGGCGCGGACGTCGCCGCCGACGTCTGCCAGGACGTGTTCATGACGCTGTGGGATCACCCCGAACGCTGGGATCCGGCCCGCGGCAGCCTGCGCACCTTCCTCGTCGTGATCGCGCGGCGGCGCTGCATCGACCACATCCGGTCCAGCGAGCGCCGGCGCGCCAACGAAGTGCGTTCGAGCGGTTCCCCATCGTCGGTGCCCCGGGTCGACGAAGCGGCGCTGGCGATGATCGACGGCGAGCGGGTGCGGGCCGCGCTCGCGGCGCTCCCGCCCGCCCAACGTCGCGCCATCGAACTCGCCTACTTCGGCGGCCTCACGTTCCGTCAGGTCGCGGCGGCGACCGGAGCGACCGAGGGCACCGCCAAGTCACGGATCCGGCTCGGTCTCCATCAGCTCAACGCCCGCCTGCTCGCCGAGGTGACGCCGGCATGAACGATCCCATCGACGATCCCATCGAACCCGACGAACTCTCCGAACTCGCCCGCCGGCTCGACGCGGAACGGGTGCTGGGTGCGCTCGCGGACGTGCATGCGATGGCTCCCCCGGATCGACTGCGGGCCGACCTCCTGCGCAGGGCGGCGTCGGCTCCCCGCCGCCCGGTCGACGCAGCCGCGCCGGTCGCGCTCTACCGCGCCCGCGCCGAAGCGCTGCACGACCTGCTCGATGATCTCGGCGCCGAGGACTGGACGCGCCCGACCGCGCCGTACCGGTGGACGGTGCACGGCCTGATCGCCCACCTCCTGGTCATCGAGAGGTACACCGCGACGGTCCTCGGCGTCACCGTGGAGGGCGGCGAGGAGACGCTCGCGGAAGCGGACGGCGGAACGGGTCACCTCGACGTGGGAGCAGACGTGATCGCCCGCGAGCTGGCGGCCGACCCCAGGGCCACTGCGCAGCGTTGGTGGGCGACGGTCGCGGCGATCCTCGATCACGTCGAGCGCGACGACTACGACGCGGACCATCCCGCACCATTGCACGGATGGCCGTTCTCGGCCGATGCCGCGCTGGTCGCCCGCTCGTTCGAGATCTGGACCCACGCCGACGACGTGCGCCGCGCCACCGGACGCCCGCTCGACGTGCTCCCGCCCGGCGACCTGCGCACGATGTCGAGCCTGTCGGTCGGATCGCTGCCGCTCGTCGTCCCCATCGTCTCGCCGACCAGTGAGCTGCCCCCGGTGCGCATCGTGCTCACCGGCGACGGCGGCGGCGTCTACGACCTCGGGCGATCCGATCCATCGGACGACGGGCTGCTGGTGTCACTCGACGTCGTCGAGTACTGCCGCCTCGCGGCGCGGCGCCGCGCACCGGACGAGATCGAGATCCTCGTCGAGGGTTCGGTGGACGGATCGACACACCGCGCGCCCGACGTGGTGTCGACGATGTGGGCCGCGGCCCGGGCGTTCGCCGTCTGAGACGCTCAGGCCGCCGCGGCGACGATCGCGATCTCGACGAGCCACTCTGGGCGTACGAGCGCCGGCACGGTCACGAGCGTCGACGCTGCCCGGTGCCCGCCGAAGAACCGGTCGCGGGCGGCCATCACCGGCCCGAGGTCGTTGCCGGCCACGGCATAGGTGGTGACGCTCACGACATCGGTCGCGCGCATGCCGACCTCCGCGAGCATCGCCCCGATGTTCGCCCACACGACCTCCGCCTGCTCGCCGAGGTCGCCGGGCACCGAGCCGTCGGGGCGGATCGGCACGACACCGGAGGTGTGGAGCCATTGACCGGTGCCCTGGCTCAAGACGGCGTGCGCGTAGTTCGCCGCCGGTGGCGCGATCGTGGAGGGGCTGATTCGTCGGTGCACCCGGCCAGTCTCGCACCGCAGACGGGTCAGAGCAGGTGGCCGACCTGATCGAACAGGGGCCGTGCGATCAGCCAGCACCAGACCAGATACGGCCCGGCCACGATGCCGACCGCCGCCGCGGTCGAAACGCGGGCGGCACCCCGCACGCCGCTCACCAGCGCCGCGGGGAACCACAGGCCCACGACGAAGACGGCAACCGCGAGACCCGGGCCGTGGAGCTGCAGGAAGAAGCCGGCGACCATCGTGGCGCCGACCAGCACGAGCACGGGGAGGTGCGAGCGGCCGACGATCGCCAGGGCGAGCCGGAGCTGTGCCGCGCCGTCCCCCGGTTCGACACGCACGAGCCGGGTCGCGACGGCGACGATCACGAGCAGCGCCGTCAAGAGCATCCAACCCCAGATCCCGGTGAGCGTCAGCCTGGCGAACGCCCGGGGCGACTGGACCGTCAAACCGCCGAAGCGCACGAACGCCAGCAAGCCCGACGCAACGACGACGATCGCCGACGCCGGGGCGAGCGAGTGCGGCCCGATCCGCGCCCACCGCTCGTCGTCGATCCACAGCCATCGGCGCACGGTGTCGATCACCGCGCGTCCGGTTCCCACACCGTGCCGTCCGGCCAGAACGTGCCGAAGTCGCCGGGGAACGACGTCAGCGCCGGGAGCAAGTCGAGCACTCGACCCTCGAGCGGACCGTCGCGGGCGAAGCCGCGCGCCGGATCGAACGTCGAACCCGTGACTCGGTCGCGGAGCACACCGGCGGGGGTCACCTCCAGTTCGACGACGTCGTCACCGACTCGGCGCGAGAACACCGCCCACCGGTCGTCGTCGCGCGGGTCGCTGACCACCGCGATCTCCACGCCGGCCACGACGTCGTTGACGGCGCCGGCGCGCCGCAGGTCGGGAATCGGGTAGGCGCGTGCCTCCTCGGAGAAGTCGACGACGATCACGAAGTCACCGAGATCGAAACCCGACGGCCCCGACGACACGTCGAGCGCCAGCGTGTCCGGGTGCTCCGCCCTCCAGGCCGCCCACGACGTGAACTCCGACGGCAGCAGATCGACGCGTTGGCCCTTGCGCGGCCCGGCGATCGCCTCGCCGAGCGGCTGGCTCCAGATGCTGCCCGTGTCGTGGTCCCACCACGTCATCGCGTTGCCCCAGAGCGCTCCGTGGACGCCGAAGACCAGCGTCTGGCCGTCGACCTCGCGGCGATGGACCATCGCCGTGGCACACAGCGGTCACCAGCTCACGAGGATGGGCCACCCGGCGAGCTCGTCGACAACGAGCTCGCGGCCGGTGAGGAACGCGACCGGATAGGCCTTCGCCTCGCCGTCGATCTCCACACCGATCACGTCGGTCTCGTCGGGCCAGGCCACGCCCGTCGCCGTCGTGAACGTCGGCTCGTACACCGGTCGGATCGCGTCGCGAGGGAGCAGCTGACGGAAGCCCTCGGGCAGCGGCTCGCCGGCCGCGACGGGGTCGTACACATCGCGTGGGTCGGCCCGCCCGCTCTCGGTGATGGCGGAGTCCGGCGTCCGGAACGGCGCGGTGTCCTCGGTGAAGGCCCAGAGCGTCACGACGACGAGCACCGCCACCCCGGCCGCCACCGGCCAGGGCGACCGCCGGGGAGCGGATCGCCGATCCGGGAGCTCGACGTGACCGTTCACGCACCGGTAACCCGCGGCGGCCGACCACCATTTCACCCGCCCGGCCGCCGGCCTCGACCGCAGGACGTGTCACGATGAGGCGGTGCGCAAGTTCGTGATCATGGGAGTGCAAGGCAGCGGCAAGGGCACCCAGTCGGATCGGCTGTGCGAGGCCTACGACCTCGAGCACATCAGCGTCGGCAACATGCTGCGGTGGCACGTCCAGCACCGGACCAAGCTCGGTGCGCAGGTCAAGCGGATCATCGACCGAGGCGAGCTGGTGGACGACGATCTCGTCGGGTCCGTCGTGCGCGACCGGCTCGAGCTCCACGACTGGAACTACGGCTTCATCGTCGACGGATTCCCGCGCAACGTGACCCAGGCCGAGTTCTTCCTGGAGCGCTACGACATCGACGGCGTGATCGACCTCGTCATGCCCGACGCCGAGGTCGAGCGGCGCGTGCTGTCGAGACGGCTCTGCTCGCGCTGCGGCCTCGACTACAACCTGATCGCCCATCGGCCCCAGGTACCCGACACGTGCGACGTGTGTGGTGGTCGGCTCGTCGCACGTGACGACGACAACGCGGAAGCGCTGGCCCGGCGCCTCGCCGACTACCACACGAAGACCGCACCGGTCATCGAGCTGTTCGAGCGCAAGGAGTACGTCGTCCG
>JBFHJC010000129.1:0-9334 GCA_041596155.1 Ilumatobacter sp.
GCGCGTCGGCCTCCACGACCGGTTCGGACACGTCGTCCTTCCAGACCGGCGCCTCGGAGGAGAACGACGACCACACGTCGAGCTCGTCGTCGCCGCCAGCCGCGACGGCCGGCTGCTCCCCGGTCTCGAAGCGAGGGACGTCGCCCGTGGGCGGCTCGGTCCAGTGCGGCAGGGATCCCGTGTCGCTGGCGCCGAAGCTCAACCCGCGAGCCGGCTTGGCGCCGCCGGCGGATTCGTCGGACTCGTCGGATTCGTCGGACTCGTCGGACTCGTCGGACTCGTCGGCGCGCACCTCGGAGATGTTCTGGGTGGGCTCGGCATCGTCGAACAGCGAGCCGAATTCGCTGAAGTCGTCCTCGTCGCGGCTGCGCCACATGTCATCGCTCATCGGTCGTCCTCGTCCCCTTCCCCTGTCGATCGCGGCCGGTCAGACCTCGAGCAACTCCTCTTCCTTGCGGCCCAACCCCTTGTCGATGCGGTCGACGTGGTCGTGGGTGACCTTCTCGAGCTCCTTCTCGGCGCGATCGAGGTCGTCCTGCGAGATCTCGCCCTCCTTCTGCGCATGCTCCAACGTCTTGCGGGCGTCACGGCGGATGTTGCGAATGGCGATGCGGCCCTCTTCGGCCATGTGCTTGACGACCTTCACGTACTCGCGTCGGCGCTCCTCGGTGAGCGGCGGGAAGTTGAGCCTGATCACGACGCCGTCATTGCTCGGCGCCACGCCGAGGTCGCTGTCGCGGATCGCCTTCTCGATCGCGCCGAGCGCGCTGCGGTCGTGCGGCTTGATGAGCAGCATTCGAGCCTCGGGCACCTGGATCGTCGCCATCTGCTGCATCGGCACCGGCGCGCCGTAGTACTCGACGTTGAGCTTCTCGACCAGGGCGGGGGCGGCGCGGCCCGTCCGCACGGTCGCGAACTGGCCTTGGACATGCTCGACCGCCTTGTCCATCTTGTCCATGGCGTCGAGCAGGGTCTCTTCGATCACGCGCCCAGCGTAACCATGGTTGCGGCGCCACGGGGAGATCCGGCGTCGCGCTCAACCCGCCCGGCGTTTGATCCGATGAGAACACGGATATCTTCAACGGGCCAGCCGGGGCACGGCGATGCGGGCCGATCAGCTGATCGGCGAGGGGTTCGACTCCCCCCGATGGCACTCGGGACCACCGTGCGCGGCGGTCCGGGCGGCCGGCGTCACTGGACGATCGTGCCCACCTGACCGCCCGTCAGGATGCTGCGCAGAGCGCCCTCCGACGACATGTCGAACACCACGATCGGGATGCCGTTGTCACGGCAGAAAGCGATCGCCGTGGCGTCCATGACCTTGAGGTCCTTGTTCATGACCTCCATGTACCCGATCTCGTCGTACTTGCGCGCGTCGTCGTGGGTGCGCGGGTCGGCGTCGTAGACGCCGTCGACGCCGGAGTGGGTGCCTTTGAGCAGTGCCCCGGCCTCGATCTCGGCGGCCCGCAGCGCCGCGGCGGTGTCGGTGGTGAAGAAGGGGTTTCCCGTTCCGGCCGCGAAGATCACGACGCGACCCTTCTCGAGGTGGCGCATCGCACGGCGGCGGATGTAGGGCTCGGCGATGCGCGGCATCTCGATCGCCGACTGCACCCGCGTCTCCTGCCCCTTGCGCTCGAGCGCGTCCTGCAGGGCGAGTGCGTTCATCACGGTGCCGAGCATCCCGATGTGGTCGCTCTGGGTGGCGTCCATGCCCTCCATCGCGCCGGTCCGGCCACGCCAGAAGTTGCCCCCGCCGACGACCACGGCGACGTCGACGTCGAGGTCCTGGCGGATGTCGATGATCTCGTCGGCGGTCTGATCGAGCGTCGCCCCGTCGAGGCCGCGACCGCTCGGCCCCGCCAGGGCCTCACCCGACGGTTTGAAGACGATCCGCTTCCAGCGCGGGGTGGGCTGGGACGGTTCGCCGGTCACGAGCCCACAGCATGCCAGACCTGCGGAGATCGGACCCAAGCACCGCCCGCTGGGAATGCACTGGAGGGCCCGACGGCCGGATCCCAGCCGATGCCCAGGGAGCGACCAGTACGACCCGGTAGGAGTTCGGCGATGGCTTCGAAGAAGGCGAAGGCGAACGGGCGGGTGGACGTCCGGATGGGCTCGACGCCCCCGCTGGACCCTCCCCCTGCGCGACGCCCGGACATGGCCGACGATGGCCGCGCCCAGCCCGGCGGCCTCACACGCCGGCGGTTCTTGCGAGACACGTCCTTGGCGGTGACCTACCTGAGCGTTCCCGCCGTCTGGGGGTCCGTCCAACCCGATGCCCGCCCGGCGACAGAGCACGACGCGGCCGTACCTCTGGCGTGGTACGCACTCGCGCTCGAACTGACCCGCACCACTCCCGGCTTCTCGCCGCCGGTCGCATCCCGGGCCTTCGGGTACCTGGGCCTGACCCTCTACGAAGCGGTCGTCGCCGGGATCCCACGGCGGCGCAGCCTCGGTGGTCACCTCGCGGGTCTGCGGCTGCCCGAACCCCCGAGGCGCGCCCGGAGGATGCACTGGCCGGCCTCGGCCAACTCGGCGCTCGCGACGACGACCCGCGTTCTGTTCGCCTCGACGTCGCCGGCCAACCACGCTGCGATCGACCAGCTGGAGGCGTCGCTCCGACCCCGAGCTCGGTCTGGCTCCAATCTGCTCGTCGCCGAGTCGATCGACTGGGGCCGGTCGGTCGCGTCGGCGGTGATGTCGTGGTCACGCGACGATGGCGGTCACGACGCACACCTCCGCAACTTCCCGTCGGACCATGAGCCCCCGGTCGGTCCCGGCCTCTGGGAGCCGACTCCCCCCGATTTCCTCCCGGCGCTGCAGCCCACCTGGGGACGAAACCGCACCTTCGCCGTCGGGTCGGGCGGCGAGTGCGGTTCCGGCGACCATCCGCCGTACTCCGAACGATCCGATTCGGCCTTCTTCGACGATGCGGTCGAGGTCTACGAAACGGTCCTCGCGGTGTCGGACGAGCAGCGCGAGATCGCGTCGTTCTGGTCCGACGATCCGGGCCGGACCGCCACTCCCCCCGGACACTCGATCTCGATCCTCAACCAGGTGGCGACGGTCGAGCAGCTCGATCTGGCGACCGCAGCCGAGTGCTATCTGAAGGTCGGCTTCGCCGTGTCCGACGCCTTCGTCACCTGCTGGAACACGAAGTACCAGTACAACCTGCTCCGTCCGATCACCTACGTCCGAGCACACCTCGACGCGGGATGGTCGCCGCTCCTGCCGACGCCCCCGTTCCCGGAGTACACCTCGGGACACTCGGTGCAGAGCGGTGCCGCCTTCGCCGTGATGGGCGACATCTTCGGCGACGCATACGAGCTGACCGACCGCACCCACGACCGGCTCGGCCTGGCGCCTCGTTCGTTCACGTCGTTCTCCCAGGCCGCCGACGAGGCCGCGATCTCCCGGCTGTACGGGGGCATCCACTTCCGGCCGGCCATCGAACTCGGCCTGGAGCAGGGACGTTGCGTGGCCCGAGCAGTCGCCAGATTGCCGCTGACCTGAACACAGCGAGCGCCCACCGACGAGGAACAGCAGTCTGACGGCGAGCCGGCTGGTTCGGTCGCATCGCAGCCGAGCCCGGAGCTGCACCCGTGGCCATGACCCAGGCCCCCAACGAGGCCCCGTGCTCAGCCGATTTCGGTTTGGTGGAAGCGGACGATGGTGGCGTTCCCGATGAACTGCTCGATCGTCCGCTTGTCATCTTTGGCGTACGCCTGCTCGAGGAGGCAGATGTCCTTGAAGAACCCGCCGATGCGGCCCTCGACGATCTTGGCGATCGCCTGCTCGGGCTTGCCCTCGTTGCGCGTCAGCGTCTCGAGCGTCTTGCGCTCGGCCTCGACCACCTCCGCGGGCACCTCGTCGCGGGTGAGGTACTGCGGACGGGCGAACGCGATGTGCACCGCCACGTCGTGGGCGAGCTCGGCGTCACCGCCGGCGATCTCGACCAGGACGCCGTTGACGCCGCGGCCACCCTGCACGTGCAGGTAGTCGCCGAGCGCGTTGCCGTCCGCTGCCTCGACGCGTACGACGTCGCCGAGCTCGATCTTCTCCTTGAGCGTGATCTTGAGCTCCTCGAGCGCATCGCTGCGCTCGGCGACGGCATCGGTGCCCTTCGCCAGCACCAGGTCGGCGAGAGCGTCGGCCTCCGCTTTGAACTGGTCGGATCCGGCGACGAAATCGGTCTCGCTCTTGAGCAGGACCATCGCGCCGACGTTGCCGTCGACCTTGAGGGCGACGACGCCCTGGTCGTTGTCGCGATCGTCGCGCTTGGCGCTCGCCGCCAGGCCCTTCTCGCGCAGGAACTGCTTGGCGGCGTCGAGATCGCCGCCGGTCTCCTCGAGCGCCTTCTTGCAGTCCATCATCCCGGCGCCGGTGCTGTCGCGCAGGGCCTTCACATCGCTCGCGGTGAATGACATCTGGGTTCTCCTCGAAAGTGGGTGGGTCGGCCGGCGGTCGGTCAGTCGGCCTGCTGGCTCGCGGGCTTGGAGAAGCCGGCGGCTTCGGCCGCCTCCTCGCTGGCGAACCACACTTCGGCGTTGGTGCGGCCGTAGTGGGGGCTGTCGGGCGTGTGATACAGCTTCGAGTCGGCGTTGCCCTTGATCGTGAAGCCCTCGGGCTGACCACCGTCGGCAAGCGCGGCATGGCTGCCCTCGCCGAAGGGCGGTTCCGCGGCCGGCTCCGAGCCGACGGGCGCTGCCGCAGCGAGCGCCTCGGCGGCCGGCTCCTCGGCGGCCGGCTCCTCGGCGGCCGGGGCCTCGGCGGCCGGGGCCTTCGTCTTGCTGGCGGCGAGGCGGGCCTCGCGCCGCTGCTGGGCCTGGGCGGCCGCCGCGCGCGCCTCGGCCTGCGCCTGGGCGAACGCCGCCTCCTCCGCGGGGCTGCGCTCGGCGCGAACCGCGGACTCGTCGGACTCGACCGTGGCCGTCGGACGGCGCGACGCCATGTAGCGGCCCTCCTCGACCGCCTCGGCGATCACCTGGACGAGCAGCCCGTTGGCGCGGATCGCGTCGTCGTTGCCCGGGATCGGGTACTGGACCACGTCGGGATCGACGTTGGTGTCGACGACGGCCACGACGGGGATGCCGAGCTTGTTGGCCTCGGTGACGGCGATGTGCTCCTTCTTCGTGTCGATCACGAAGATCGCCTCGGGGAGCCGCTTCATGTCGCGCAGACCGCCGAGGTGACGCTGGAGCTTGCCGAGCTCGCGGTCGAGCATCAGCGCTTCCTTCTTGATCATCGCCTCGAACTCGCCGGACGCCTTCATGCGCTCGTACTCGAGCATCTTGCCGACGCGCTTGGAGATCGTCTCGAAGTTGGTGAGCATGCCACCGAGCCAGCGCTCGTTCACGTAGGGCATGCCGACCTTCTCGGCATAGCTCTGGATCGGGTCCTGGGCCTGCTTCTTGGTACCGACGAACAGGACGGTGCCGCCCTTGGCGACGAGGTCGCGGACGAAGCCGTAGGCCGTCTCGACCCGAGTGAGCGTCTGCTCGAGATCGATGATGTAGATGCCGTTGCGCTCACCGAAGATGAAACGCCGCATCTTGGGGTTCCAACGACGGGTCTGGTGCCCGAAGTGAACACCCGCTTCCAGCATCTGACGCATGCTGATGACGGCCATGGGAGTCTCCTTGTGCGGTTTCCGGTCCCGCCCGGGCGCCGAGGCGACCGCATGGGGGCGGGTGGCTGTGTGAGATCGACCGGCCCACCGGACGGTGGACCGGCGGGCAAGTGTACTGCCGAACGAAGCGAAAACGGCCTGGGCGGCGGCACCGCCACACCGGCGCCGGCCCCGGCGGGCGTGGTGTGCCGTCGATCGGGACCAGCCGGGAGCGGTGCACCGGCCGCCCGAGGTATGGACCGGGATCGACGTACCGATCGCCGTCGCGCAGGCCGAAGTGCAGCGGGCCGGCCGTGCGGCCGATCAGTGCCCCCCGGACGATGAGATCACCCCGCCGATGGCCCACGCCGACCAGATTCCCGTAGGACGCCCGGCGACCGTCGGCGTGGCGGATCACGAGGTAGCGCGTGCCGGCGACGGACCCGGCGAAGGTGACCTCACCGGTGGCGACGGCGCGCACCGGCTGGCCCGAGGGGCTGGCGAACTCGATGCCGCGATTCCCGGGGCACCATGCGCAGGCCGGCTGGCGGAACGGGTCGGCGACGCGCGCGGCCACGGGTGGTCGCCAGCACGTCGCGGCGGCGACCGTGCCCGCCGCGGCGACGAGCGACGCGACCACGAGACTGACGGCGAGCAGCGCGGTCCGGCGTGGTGGCAGATGGGCCAATTCGGTGTCCTTCCGACGGGCGCGCGGCGCGCCACGAGTGGTCGGCCGATGAGGCGAGCGGACCCGAAGGGGCCGAGGAGGGCGTCGTGGCGAGCGGTCAGGCGACGCCCGCGGCCGACATGCGTGAGCGCAGGTGGAGCACCGACTTGGTGTGGATCTGGCTCACGCGGCTCTCGGTGACGCCGAGCACCTCGCCGATCTCCGCCAGCGTGAGGCCCTCGTCGTAGTACAGCGAGAGCACCAACTTCTCGCGCTCGGGGAGCTTGCGGATCTCGTTGCGCATGGTGTCTCGAAGCTCTCGGTCCTCGATGGCGGCGACCGGGTGCTCCATGCCGACCGACTCGACCGACTCGGGTTCGTAGCCTGCCGCGATCGCCCGGTCGAGGGGGCCGACGGTCGTGGCGGCGATCGAGGCGAGCCAGCGCGTGAGCTCGTCCTCACCGATGTGCAGCTGCTTGGCGAGCTCCTCGTCGCTGGGCGCCCGACCGAACTCGTGCTCGAGTTGAGCGAACGCCTTCTCGACCTCGCGAGCTCGGCTGCGCACCGACCGGGGCACCCAGTCGAGCTGGCGCAGGCCGTCGTAGATGGCGCCTCGGATGCGCGGCGCAGCGAACGTCTCGAACTTCACCCCGCGTTCGGGATCGAAGCGGTCGATCGCATCGATCAGACCGAACACCCCCGAGCTGACCAGGTCGCCCGGATCGACGCTGTTGGGCAGACCGGCGCCGACGCGACCGGCCACGAACTTGACGAGCGGCGAGTAGTGCACGATCAGGTGGTCGCGCGACGCCTGGTTCTTGCGGTTGAGCCACCGCGTCCAGTGCATGGCCAGGTCGGGGTCGTCTGGAACGATGCTCATGCGCGTGGGTGGCTCTTCAGATAGGCCGAGCGCAGGCGCTCTCGGCTGACGTGAGTGTATCGCTGGGTCGTTGCCACGTCGGAGTGCCCGAGCAGCTCCTGAACGGCGCGGAGGTCGGCGCCGCCGTCGAGGAGGTGGGTCGCGAACGTGTGCCGCAGCGCGTGTGGGTGGGTCGGCGACGGTGACCGCCGATCGAGGATCCGGCGCACGTCGCGGGGCGTGAGCTGCTTGCCGCGCTCGTTGGCGAACACCGCCGCGCCGGCGGCCTCCCCGACCGCCTCGTGGCGGATCGCGCACCACGCTGCCAGCGCCTCGCGGGCGGCGTCGCCGAGTGGGACCCGCCGCTCCTTGGCGCCCTTGCCCCAGACGACGAGGTACCCGTCGTCGGTGTGCACCTGGTCGAGCTGCAACGAGCACAGCTCGGACACGCGCACGCCGGCGCCGTACAGGATCTCGAGGACCGCGTTGTCGCGCATCCGTCGCCAGCGCGGCTCGTCGTCGGGGAGCGGGCCGTCGAGCAACTGGTCGAGCTCTCGCCGATCGAGCACCCGGGGCAGGCGGCCGTTGCCGGCGCTGACCTGGAGTCCGATCGTGGGGTCGGACGCGCAGATCGCCTCGTCGACCGCCCAGGCGAAGTAGCGACGGAGCGCCGCCGCCTTGCGGGCGATGCTGCGGCGCGCGAACTCGCGAGTGGACAGCGAAGCTACGTACCGGCGCACCATCGTGCGCGTCACGCCGTCCGGTTGGTCGACGTGCAGCCGCTCCACCCAGGCCGAGAAGAGTCGGACGTCGGTCTCGTAGGCCGCCAGGGTGCGCTCGGAGAGCGACGTGTGGGCCCGGACGAAGTCGCCGAGCCGCCAGCGATCGTGCTCCACCGACACGGCGAACACGGTATTCGGTCATCGGTCCACCGTCCGGGATGCCTCGAAGAGCGAACCGGCGAGCTCGAACCAGCCACCCGCCTCGACCAGCCACCCGGATCGCTCGAGGCGGGCCGCCGCCAGCGCCACTTCCGCAACGGTCGCCTCGGTCGCCGCGACCAGGTCGTCGAGGGTGCGGGGGCCTTCACGGCACCCGTCGAGCACCACTTGCTGGAGTGCGTCGGGCCGTGGCCGGCCGTCGTACGCGGCCCGCCCGGCGCGTCGGTGATCGAGACCCAGTGCGGCGAGTACGTCGTCGACGGACGTGACCGGCGCGGCACCGTCGACCAGGAGCTGGTTGGTGCCGGCGGCCGCCCGGACCCGAGGCGACCCTGGGACGGCCATGACGTCGATGCCCCGGTCGGCGGCCGCCCGGGCCGTGATGAGGCTGCCGCCGCGCTCGCGGCTCTCGACGACGACCAGCACCTCGCTGAACGCGGCGAGGATGCGATTGCGCTGCGGGAACCGCCAGGCGTCGGGCCCGACGCCCGGTGGCCACTCGGACACCAGTGCGCCGTCGTCCGCGACCCACTCCCACAGCTCCGCGTGAGCGACCGGATACGGCCGATCGAGCCCGTTGCCCACGACCGCCAGCGGGCGACCGCGCCCGCCGGACTGGCGCACGCCGCCGTGGGCTGCGCCGTCGACGCCGCGCGCCAGCCCGGACACGACGGTCACGCCGGCGCGAGCCAGTTCGGCACCGAGCTCACGCGCCGTGAGCAACCCGGGGCGGGTGGCGTTGCGCGTGCCGATGACGCCGACGCGCCGAGCATCGACGACGTCGAGCGACCCGCGGACGAACAGCAGCGCGGGAGCCTCGGGGTCGTGCGCGAGCGGAGCCGGGTAGGCGGGCTCACCGTGGGCGACGACGTCGATCCGCCACTGGCGGAGGCGTTCGCCGGCCCGCTCGAGGTCGGCCGCGCGAACGGCACGTCGCATTGCGTCACGCACGGCGGCCGGGATCGCCCGCATCACCATGTCGTGCAGCGGGCGACCAACGCCGAGTGCCGCCACCGCGTCCGACGGCGGGTGATGGGCGAGCACGAGGCGCAGCCGCGCCGGCCCGACTCCCGGGAGCCCGGCCAGCACGGCGGCGGCCGCCGCGTCGTCGGGGGTCACGCCGCCTGCCCCAGCGCGCCCGGGCCGACGAGGGCGCGCATGCCGAGCGCCGCCGCGACGTAGCCGTCGCCGATGGGACCGTCGGCGTCACCGGCGAGATCGGCCAGCGTTCGGGTGACGCGCCTCACCCGGTGGTATCC
>JBFHJC010000130.1:0-9162 GCA_041596155.1 Ilumatobacter sp.
CACGAGCTCGACATCCACGACGACGACATCCACGACGACGACATCCACGACGACGACATCCACGACGACGACATCCACGACGACGACATCCACGACGACGACATCCACGACGACGAGTTCGGGTCGAGGCGGACGGTCATCACGCCGGTCGTCGCCGGCATCGGCAGCTGGGGAGCGGGGGTGCGCGCCCAGGTCTGCTCGGCGCCCGTGGTGTCGGCGTCGAGCGCAGCGGGGGCCGACACGACGCCGGCGCCGACCAGCTCGTCATCACCGGCCGGCACGGCCGACGAGACGAGTGCGGCCTTGACCTGATCGGGCGACAGCGACGGGTCGGCGTCGAGCAGGAGAGCCGCGACGCCGGCGACGACGGCCGCGGACTGCGACGAGCCGCTCCCGAGGAACAGCTGCTCGTCGACGTATCCCTCGGGGTGCTCGACGTCGGCGGCGCTGCCGGGTGCGCGGAGGCTGCGGACGTGGGCGCCGGGGGCCGCCACGTCGGGACGGCGAGCCGCGTCCCCGCGCGAGGTGAACTCGGCGGGCTCGAAGCCGGCGTCGGTCACCTCGACCCCACCGACGGCGATGACGAACGGGTTGTCGGCGGGCGCCGCCAGACCGTCAGACCCGGTGCCCGAGTTGCCGGAGGCGACGACGACCACGATGCCGGCGTCCCACGCCCGCTCGACGGCCGCCGAGAGCGCGGCCCGGGTCATCGCGTCGGCACCGGTCGCGTCGTATGCCAGCGTGAGGACGCCGATGTCGAACTGGTCGGCGTTGCCGATGACCCAGTCGATGCCGGCGAGCACCGTCGCCGGCGACGTCACGCCGTCACGACCGGCCACCTTGATCGACACGATGCCGGCATCAGGGGCGACGCCGAGGAACTGATCGGGACGGTCGGCCGAGCCGCTCGGGACGGCGCCGGGAGTCCGACCGGCGATGATGCCGGCGAGATGGGTTCCGTGGCCGTGCTGGTCGACGTGCACCTGCGACGGCACGACGGCATCGGCGCTCAGGTCGACGGCGGCCACCACCTGGCCTGCGAGCTCAGCGACGGGCGCCACGCCCGTGTCGATCAGTGCGACGTTCACGCCCGTACCGGTCACGCCGCGCTCCCAGAGGGCTCGCGCGCCGACCTGATCGACGACGTGGTACATCGAACCGGCCGGGAGCTCCGCCGGATCGATCCGCTCCACAGTCGGCCCGTCGTCGAGCTCGGCGATCGCGAACGCGCCCGCCGCCATCAGTCCGAGGGTCGCAGCCGCGGCGAGCGAGCCGATCATCCGCAGCCGACCGGTCGGAGGAACGCCCTTCCACACCCGACCCCGGCGGGCATCGGCATCCGCGATCTGCGGCGCCTTCCAGACGCGACCTCTGCGGGCGCGCACCAACGCGGGGTCGGTGGTCGCCTCGTCGAGTGCACGGACGAGCGTGTGCGGCATGTTGTTCCTCCCGGCGTTCGACGGAGATTCGTCGCAGGCGCGACATCGGTGCCGACGCCGTTGCGCTTGACGCGGTTGCGCAAGCCTTGAGGTATTCGTGCGCCCGCCGGCCACGCTCCGCGCTCGAATCGGCGACAGCGACCTCGCCGAGGGGCAACGACGGCGACCGCCGCTATCGTTGCCCCTCCCGGCTTCCCCTCCACCTCGACGTGTGGAGGACTCCCATGCTGACGATCTGCTGGGCCGCCAAGGGCGGCAGCGGCACCACCGTGGTGACGGCGATCCGGGCCCTCGGCTCGAGCAGCCCCGTGCTGCTCGTCGACCTCGCCGGCGACCTGCCCCTGGCGCTCGGCATCGACCGACCCGACGGACCGGGCGTCGGCGAGTGGCTCGGGTCGAACGCCCCGGCCGGCCGGCTCGGCGCGCTCGAGGTCCGTGTCCGCGAGGGTCTCGCCATCATTCCGGCGGGCGAACGCCCCGACGGCCCGAGCGCGGGCGACCGATGGCTCGCACTCGCTGCGCACCTCGCCGCCGATCGACGCGACGTGCTGGTCGATGCGGGTACCCGACCGCCGCCTCCGGCGCTGCTGGCCGCCTGCGACCGGGCGTGGCTCGTCACCAGACCGTGCTACCTCGCCCTGCGGGCTGCAGCCTCGTCGCCGGTACGCCCGACAGGCGTCGTGCTCGTCGACGAACCCGGGCGCGCCCTGCGGCCGGTCGACGTCGAAGCGGCGATCGGCGCGCCGGTGGTGGCAACCGTGCTGCTCGACCCGGCGGTCGCGCGGGCGGTCGACGCGGGCCTCTTGGTCGGCCGGGTGCCGGCTGCGTGCCGGCGAGTGCTCGGGGCTGCCGCGTGAGCGGGCCGGTCGCCGTGGACGACCCGCTCGATGCCATCGTCGTGCGGGTGTGCCGGGAGGCCGCGACCGAAACCGGCGATGTGACCGACGTGGTCGCCGCCGCGACCGACCGGCTGGCGCCGTTGCTCGACCCGGCCCACCGGGCGATCGTGGTCGCTCGATCGATCGCCCGGCTCGACGGCCTCGACGTGCTCGCCGAGCTGCTCGCCGACGAGGCCGTCGACGAGGTGATGGTCAACGCCGGACGCGACGTGTGGGTCGACCGGCGTGGCTGCGTCGAGCGCGTCGCGCAGCTGCCCGAGGGGGTGATCGACGCCGTGCTGGAGCGGGTCCTGGCCCCCACGGGCAAGCGCCTCGACCGCTCGACGCCGATCGTCGACGCCCGACTCCCCGACGGTGCCCGGCTGTGCGCCGTCGTCGCCCCGATCGCCGTCGACGGCCCCTGCGTCGCAGTGCGCCGCCACGAACGACGGACCTTCGCGCTCGATCGCTTCGCCGCGCCCGACGTCGCCGCCCTGCTCGCCGACTGCGTGCGGGCGCGCTGCAACCTCCTCGTCAGCGGCGCGACGTCATCCGGCAAGACGTCGCTGCTGGCTGCGCTCATCGACGTGCTACCTGCCTCCGAACGACTGGTCGTGGTCGAGGACACCGCCGAGCTCGCGATCGACGGCCGTCACGTCGTCCGGCTCGAAGCCCGTCCGCCGACCGTCGACGGGGCGGCCGGCATCGATCCCGTTGCGCTCGTCAAGACGGCGTTGCGCCTGCGGCCCGATCGGCTCGTCGTCGGCGAGTTTCGCGGCGACGAGGTGCTCGCGGTGGTGCAGGCCATGAACACCGGCCACGACGGATCGCTCTCGACATGTCACGCCAACTCGGCCGTCGACGGGCTCCGTCGGGTCGAGACGCTCGTGCTGCAGGCGGCACCCGCGTGGCCGGTGGCGGCGATCCGTTGGAACATCAGCCGCTCGATCGACGTCGTCGTCCACCTCGCCCGCGACCGAGACGGGCACCGCCGGGTGGTCGACGTCGTCGAGGTCGTCGAGTCGGGTGACGAGCCGCACGGCCGCCCGCTCGTCACCGACGGGCGCGCCGTGGCCGACCTCGAACGGAGGCGGCCGTGACGGCGGCGGTGCTCGCGGGCATCCTGACGCTGCTGGTCGGCGCCCGGTTCCGGCTGCGTCCGATGGTGCGGCGGCCGCTGGGCTCCGCTTCGCCGGCGGGCCGGCGGTGGCGCCACCGGAGCGCGCGGCGACGGCGACCCCGGGGTGGCCCTGCCGAGCTGGCGGTCTGGTGCGAGGCCCTGGCCCGCGCGGCGCGAGGTGGCGCCACGCTCGTCGGCGCGCTTCGCGGCGCGCCGGCGCCGGCACACGTCGCCGACGAGGTCGCACCCATGATGCTGGCCGTCGAGCGCGGCACCGCGCTGCGCGGGGCACTCGACCGTCGGGTCGACGACCGCGATCTCGGCATGGTCATCGCCGTGCTGCGGGCGATCGCCGACTCGGGGGCGCCGCCCGCCGAGCCGCTCGACCGCGTTGCAACGGCGCTCAGGGCGAGGGCCGCCGACCGGGAGGATCGACGCACCCAGAGCGCTCAGGCCCGCGCGTCGGCGGCGGTGATGACGATCCTGCCGATCGCGACACTGAGCTTGCTCGTGGCGGTCTCACCGTCGGTGCGCGCCCAGCTGGCCACTCCGCTGGGCGCGTTCGTCGTCGCCGCCGGACTCGGCCTCAACGGGCTCGGCTGGTGGTGGATGCGCCTGGTGATCGCGAGGTCCGCCTCGTGAGCGACCGGTCCACCGCCCGCGCCGCCGATGCGATCGCCGCTCAGCTCCCCGACGCGATCGAGCTCGTCGTGCTCGGCATCCGGGCAGGCGCCACCCCGGTGCGGTCCGTCGAGATCGCCGCTCAGCACGCGCCGGCACGAATCGCGCCCGTGCTGGCGGAGGTGGTTCGCCAGGTTCACCGGGGCGCGCGCCTCGCCGACGCGCTCGACGAGCTCCGCCGAATGGCTGGTACAGCCGCCGACGATGTCGTCGACGGGTTGGCCAGCGCCGACCGGTACGGGCTCCCACTCGCACCCGTGCTCGATCGATTGGCACTCGACGTGCGCGCCGAACGGCAACGCCGCGCCGAGCGGTCGGCGCGGGTGCTCCCGGTCCGCCTCGCGTTCCCGCTCGTCGCCTGCTCGCTCCCATCGTTCGTGTTGCTCGCCATCGTCCCGGTCGTGCTCGGGGCCCTCTCGACGCTCCAGGCGTCCGCACCCTGACGGCCCGCCATCACGGCGGCCCCACCTCACCGGAGGCCCTCATGTCACTCGTCCATCTCACTCTGATCCGACTCCTCGCACGCATCCAGTGGCGCAGCGACCGCGGCCAGGCCACCACCGAATACGCCCTCGTCCTCCTCGCTGCGGCACTCGTCGGCGTGCTCGTCATCGCCTGGGCGACCGCCGGCGGCGGAGCTGCCGCCATCGCGCGGCTCTTCGACCGGGTCATCGACGCGGTGATCGAGCAGGTGTGACGCCGGCCCGCGATCGCGGGCAGGCGACCGTCGAGTTCGCGATCGCGTTGCCGGCGGTGGTCCTGCTCGTGCTCGGCATCGTGCAGGTCGTGATGGTCGTCCGCGACCAGCTCGCGGTCGAGTTGGCGGCTCGCGACGGCGCCCGCGCCGCGGCGGTCTCGGCTGCGCCGAGCGTCGCCGCCGAACGGGCTGCTGCCGCCGCGACCACGCTCCGACCGCTCACGGTCAGCGCCCGGGCCGAGCGTCGCACGGTGACCGTCGCGGTGTCGCACCGGTCGGCGACCGACGTCCCCGTCATCGGCGCGTTCCTGCCCGACGTCGAGGTGCACGCCTCGGTGACGATGATGCGCGACCCGCCCTGACCGCCGGCCGCTACCCTGCGCGCCGTGCACGTCCGGACCACCACCAGCCACGTCGGTGACCATCCCGTGCTGGCGATCGACGGGATAGCCGACCTCGCCGCCGCGCCGCTGCTCCACGACCGGCTCCAGCGGGCCGTCGCGGAGCATGCGGGCGCGGTGCTGGTGGTCGACCTCGACGGCGTGTCGGCACTCGACGACGTCGTCCTCGGGCTCCTGCTCGGTGCCGCTGCCACGGCGCGCGAGCAGGGCGGGGACCTCGTCGTCGTGTGCCGCGCGTCGCGGGTGCGCGCCCGGCTGCTGGCGACGAGATTCGACCTCGCCGTCACCGTGCGCGACTCGATCGTGTAACACGGTCCGGATGCGCACCGTCTGGGTGCTGGGTGACCAGCTGAACCGCTCGATCGGCGCCCTCGCCGACGCCGACCCGAGCCAGGACCGGATCCTTCTCGTCGAGAGCGACGGGATCATCGCTTCGCGACCGTGGCACCGCCAACGTCTCCACCTGGTGCTCGCGGCGATGCGGCGGTTCGCCGCCGAGCTGCGCAACGCCGGGTTCGAGGTCGACCACCGGACGGCTCCATCGCTGCGCGCCGGTTTCGAGGCGCACGTGCGCGAGCAGCGCCCCGGCACGGTCGCCATGACCGAGCCGAACAGCTGGACGATGCGCCGGCTCGTCGAGCGACTCGACGTCGACCTCGTGCGGTCGAACCAGTTCTTGTGCCACTACGACGACTTCGCCGACTGGGCCGCCGACCGCTCGTCGCTCACGATGGAGGAGTTCTACCGTTGGCGGCGACGCGAGCTCGGCTACCTCATGGACGGCGACGAGCCGGCAGGTGGTCGCTGGAACTTCGACGACCGCAACCGCGAGCGGCCTCCCGCGACCGACCCCGGGTGGCCTGGACCCCAGCGGAGTCGGCTCGACGACCTCGATCGCGACGTCCTCGAGTCGCTGCCCTCCGACGCCGTGGGCGGCGACCCCGACGGTACGTGGGCGACCAGCCGCCGGGCCGCGCTCTCGCGTCTGCGCCACTTCGTGGACCACGCGCTCCCGATGTTCGGTCCGCACGAGGACGCGATCGTCTCGTGGTCGTGGCATCTCGCCCACTCGACGTTGTCGCCCTATCTCAACCTCGGCCTGCTGCTCCCGGGCGAGGTCTGCGACGCGGTCCAGGAGGCCTACGACGACGGACGCGTCCCGATCGCTTCGGCCGAGGGTTTCATCCGGCAAGTGATCGGCTGGCGCGAGTACGTGTGGGGCGTGTACTGGCTGTGGATGCCCGAGTACCGCAGCGCCAACCAGCTCGGCGCCGAGCGCCCGCTGCCGCCGGTGCTCACCGGAGACGCGCCCACCGACATGGCGTGCCTACGGCAGGCGCTCGACACGCTCGACGCGCGGGCCTACAACCACCACATCCAGCGGTTGATGATCGTCGGCAACCTCGCGCTGCTCGCCGGCGTCGATCCGTGGGCGATGACCAACTGGATGTGGGCGAGCTACATCGACGGCGCCGAGTGGGTGATGCTGCCGAACGTCATCGGCATGGCGCTCCACGCCGACGGCGGCCGGATGGCGACCAAGCCGTACGCGGCGGGGGGCAACTACATCGACAAGATGTCGGACCATTGCGGCGACTGCCGCTTCGACCGCAAGCAGCGCGTCGGCGAAGACGCCTGCCCGTACACGACGCTGTACTGGGATTTCGTGTCGCGCCATGCCGACCGGTTCGGCAAGAATCACCGTATGGCTCGGCAGGTGAGTGCGGCACGGCGCTTGAGCGACCTCGAGGACGTCCGGTCGCGTGCGACCGAGGTTCTGGCACGGCTCGATCGGGGCGAGCTGTGAGCGCGCCGACCGAACCCTACGTCGCGGTGATCTTCACCAACCAGCGCACCAATCCCCAGGGTGGTGACGGGTACGAGGAGGAGCTGGCCCGCATGCGCGAGCTCGCCGAGCGTCAGCCGGGCTACCTCGGCGTGGAGGGCGCGCGGTCGCCCGACGGGTTCGGGATCACGGTGTCGTACTGGGACTCAGACGAGTCGGCGCGCGCCTGGAAACGGGTGGCCGAGCACCGCGTCGCCCAGCAAATGGGCCGGGCGAACTGGTACGAGTGGTATCACTTGCGGGTGGCGACGGTGCACCGCGAGTACCAGTTCCGGCGCGCCGACGGCCACCGATCCGCACCAGCACCCGCACCACCAGCCGCATGAACGAACCCGACGAGATCATCCACATCTCGCTCCCCGACGACTGGGCCGAGGCCAAGGCGAGCGGCGAGTACCGAGTCAGCACACGCGACCGGACGCTCGACGATGTCGGGTTCATCCACTGTTCCTACCCGCACCAGCTGGAGGGCGTCGCCAACCGCTTCTACAGCGACCGGATCGAGCTCGTGCTCCTGCACATCGAACCCGAGCTGCTCGACGCCGAGATCAAGGCCGAGCCGGCCTCCGACGACGGCGACGAGCTGTTCCCACACGTGTACGGGCCGATCCCGACGACCGCCGTCGTGGCCACGACGTGGTGGGATCGGGGCGACGACGGGGTCTGGCACCGGCCGCACACGATGTAGCGACCGGGTGGGCGCCACCGGCGTCACCAACCCCACGTGCCGGGGCCGCCCTTAAAGGGGCCGGTCACGTTGGCCGTGATCCACCCGCCGTAGAAGTCGCCCTCGTTCGGCGCGATGCGCTCGTCGTCGACCCAGCACTCGTCGAGCTGCTGGGCGTAGAAGGCCCAGTGATCCGCGATGGCGACGAACTCGGCGGTCGGATCCGGGTAGGTCCACGCTGCTGACTCGGCCACCTGGCCCTCGCCGCCGACGACGTCGGCGTAGACGGCGATGCCCTTCCACTCGCACCCGGTGCGGCGGGTGTTCGGCCGCAGGCGCGCCTGGTCGACGTGCTCGGGAGCGACGTAGTACGCGGGCGCCTGGCTCGTCTCGAGCACCCGGACCGCGTCCGGCGCGTCGACGACGGTCAGGCCGCCGTGCACCACCCGGATCCGCCAGTCGACCCGCTCGACGCGCGGCGGGCGCGGGAAGTCCCACACCGACTCGACGAGCTTGCCGTTCTGCGCGATCTCGCTCACGGACCGAGCGTCGCGCCCGACGGAGCCCCGCGCCTCACCCAGCCCGACGCTCGTTCATGTCGCGCTCACCACGTCATACGGGGGGTCAGCGCGACACGAAGGGCGAACGGGACGCGTCAGGGGCCGCTGAAGACGCCACTGTGGTCGTCGCCCAGGCTGTCGTAATAGTCGGTCTTGGGGTCGTAGCTCGCCGCCGCCTCCTCCCACGACGCGAGCTCCTTGCGGCCGACCACGAACCAGTGGACCTCGTCGGGGCCATCGGCGAGGCGGAGGGTGCGCTGGCTGGCGTACATCCGCGCCAGCGGCGTCCACTGCGACACGCCGGTCGCGCCGTGGATCTGGATCGCCTCGTCGATGATGTGGCAGGTGCGGATCGGCACCATCGCCTTCACCGCGCTGATCCAGACGCGGGCCTCGGCGTTGCCGAGCTCGTCCATCGCCTTGGCGGCGGTGAGCACCATCCGACGGCACGCCTCGATCTCGATGCGGGCCTTGGCGATCGTCTCGACGTTCCGGCCGAGATTGGAGATCCGCTTGCCGAACGCCTCGCGTGAGAGCCCGCGCTTGGCCATCAGCTCGAGCGCCCGCTCGGCCGCGCCGACCGACCGCATGCAGTGGTGGATGCGGCCCGGCCCGAGCCGGAGCTGGGAGATCTCGAACCCGCGCCCCTCGCCGAGCAGCATGTTCGAGGCCGGCACCCGCACGTTGGTGAAGCGGATGTGCATGTGGCCGTGCGGCGCGTCGTCCTCGCCGAACACGTGCATCGGACCGACGATCTCGACACCGGGCGTGTCCATCGGTACGAGGATCTGCGACTGGCGCTCGTGCGTAGGGCCGTCGGGATTCGTCTGCAACATCACGATCATGATCTTGCAACGCGGGTCGCCGGCGCCC
>JBFHJC010000131.1:0-9158 GCA_041596155.1 Ilumatobacter sp.
CCGGCGAGATCGGCCAGCGTTCGGGTGACGCGCCTCACCCGGTGGTATCCGCGCGCCGTGAGCCGACCGGCTTCGAGCTCGGCGCGGAGCAAGCCGGCCGCACGCTGGTCGAGAGGAGCGATCCGGTCGAGCGCGTGGTCGTCGAGGTGGGCGTTGAGGCAACCGCCCCGGCCGAGCGCCGCCGCACGGGCTGCCGCGACCCGCGCCGCCACCGACGCCGTCGACTCACCCGGTCGACCTTCCAGGATCTCGTCGACGTCGGGCCGACGTACCGCCACCCGCAGATCGAAGCGGTCGAGCAGCGGCCCCGACAGCCGGCTGGTGTAGCGGGTGCGCGAGCGCTCGTCGCACTCGCACGCACCGGGTCCACCTCCGCCGCACGGGCACGGATTGGTGGCCCCGACGAGCTGGAACCGGGCCGGCATCGCGACCCGGTGCTGCTCCACACGGCCGACCATGATCTGGCCCGTCTCGAGCGCCTCGCGCAGCCCGTCGAGCACCTTGGGGACGAACTGGCCCATCTCGTCGAGGAACAGCACGCCCTCGTGAGCCAGGCTGATCTCGCCGGGACGATGCTGGTGCGAGCCGCCACCGACCAGCGCCCCCAGCGAGCTGGTGTGGTGCGGGGCGCGGAACGGTGGCCGCGTGAGCAATCCGCCAGACGGCAGGCCGACGCCGGCCGCGGAGTGGATCATCGTCGTCTGGAGCGCTGCCTCGGGGTCGAGATCGGGCAGCAGACCGGGCAGCCGACGGGCGAGCATCGTCTTGCCCGCGCCCGGCGGGCCGACGAAGAGCAGATGATGGCCGCCGGCGGCGGCGGCCTCGAGTGCGAGCCGGGCGACCGGCTGGCCGCGCACGTCCGCGAGGTCGTGGACGTCGCACGCCGCGGGCGCGGGCGCCGACCAGTCGACCGTCGGCCACGGGCCTGCGCCGGTGAGGGCGGCGATCAGATCGGCCAACCGCTCGACCGGGCGGACGACCCCGCGCCCCGCGGCGCGCGCTTCGGCGACGCAACCCGACGGCACGATCCAGTCGGCGTCGGGACGGACACCGACCATCGGCGCGACACCGGGGATCGACCGGACCGACCCGTCGAGCCCGAGCTCGCCGGCGAACGCCAGCCCCTCGATCGCCTCGCGAGGGACGACCTCGAACGCGACGAGCGCCCCGACGGCGATCGCGAGGTCGAGACCCGACCCGGTCTTGCGGAACTGGGGCGGTGCGAGGTTGACGGTGACCTTCTTGTCGAGCCAGCGCACCCCGCTCGACATCACGGCGGCGCGCACGCGGTCACGGGCCTCGCGACACGATTCGTCGGGGAGGCCGAGCATCGTGAAACCCGGGAGCCCGTGTGAGGAGACGTGCACCTCGACGTTGACGGGGTGGCCGCGGGCCCCGAGGATCGTGGCGGCATCGACGGAAGCGATCATGTCGACCTCCCTGACGTGGCGGCGCAGACGGCGCCGGCCGGTGTGGGAGGGAGGTGCGCCCCCTCGACGTCTTCGTCACACTACCGGTGGGCTGTCACATCGTTCGTCGAACACCCTCGGACGCCGGACGGCGCTTCCGACGCCGGCGTCGCCGATGCCTGCAGCAGTCGTTGTCGAGGGATCGCCCCAGCGCCGTGGCACACTCGTGCGGTGCTCCCCCGCCGTCTCCTCGTCATCGGGTTGGCGGCCGGGCTGGTGCCCGCCTGCGGTGGTGACGACACGGTCGAGAGCGACGCCGAGCGGTTCTGCGGTGAGGCGATCGCACAGCGCGAGATGATCGTCGCGCCGCCGCTCGCCACCGAGGCGGAGCTGACCGCGACGCTCGACTTCTACCGGCTGATGGGCCAGCTCGCCCCGCTCCAGATCGCCGAGGAGTGGGCCGACCTCGTGCATGCGCTCGAGACCGCGAGCACGGTCGTACCGGGTGATCCCGCGTCGGAGCAGCTCGTCGCGGCGACCGCCTACGCGACCGAACGCTCGGCGTTCGAGGTGACGGAGTGGCTGCGGGCGAACTGCGGCGTCGAGCTCCCGATCACGACGATCGCCCCCCAGGTCGCCGTCCCGGCCCGCACGACGACGGTCCCCGAAGGCACCGAGACCTCAGTGCCGACCGACGCCACCGCCCCGACGGAGACGACCACCGGCTGAGCCGCGAGCACGGGCGGGTGAGCGGCGAAGCAGCGCGGAGCCGGCGAAGGCCCCACCGACGTGGCGCGTGAGTCGCTGCGACCTCAGTTCCTGAGTGGCGGAACCGGCCGCCACTCAGACGATCTCGCCGCGGCGGAGGATGACCTTGTCGACGAGTCCGTAGTCCTTGGCCTGCTCGGCGGTGAACCAGCGGTCGCGCTCGGAGTCCTGCTGGATCTGCTCGAGCGACTGTCCGGAGTGCTCGGCGATCAGCTCGGCCATCCGGCGCTTGGTGTAGCGCAGCTGCTCGGCCTGGATGGCGATGTCGGCCGCCTGGCCGCGCATGCCCGCCAGCGGCTGGTGCATCATGATCCGGGCGTTGGGGAGGGTGTACCGCTTGTGGGCGGCGCCGGCGGTCAGGAGGAACTGACCCATCGACGCCGCGAGGCCGAGGCACACGGTGGCGACGTCGCACCCGACGAACTGCATCGTGTCGTAGATCGCCATGCCGGCGGTGACCGACCCGCCCGGGCTGTTGATGTACAGCCAGATGTCGGCGTTCGGGTCCTCGCCCTCGAGGTACAAGAGCTGGGCGCAGATCTGGTTGGCGATGTCGTCGTTGACGTCGGAGCCCAGCATGACCACCCGGTTCTTGAGCAGGCGGTTGAACACGTCGGAACGGGGGTCGAAGCCGCCCTCGAGCCCCATCGGCAGGTGATCGGTCATGGTCGCCACGATACCGCTGGCGACGGGCCGCTCACGCGAGCTCGGCCGCCAACACCGCGGCGCTGTCGAGCGACAGGCCGATCCGCGCGAACAGCATGTCGACGTCGACGCCCTCGGTGCTCTTCTGGCCGGCGCGGTACCGGGCGTAGACGCCGTGCAGGATGCAGGCGGTCTTGAACGAGTTGAAGGCGCGGTAGTACGCCAGGTCGGAGAGATCGGCGCCGGTCGCGGTCGCATAGCGGGCGATCATCTCGTCGCGGCTCGGGAAGCCGGGCAGGGCCGTCGGCGGGTCGGCACCGTAGACGCCGGCGTCGCCCGGCTCGACCCAGGCGTTGATCGAGTAGGCGAAGTCGGCGAGCGGGTCGCCGAGGGTGGCGATCTCCCAGTCGAGCACGGCGTTGACCTCGCCGGAGCGGGAGAAGAGGCAGTTGTGCGGACCGTAGTCACCGTGCACGACGCGCCCGGGACCCTGGTCGGGGATCCGGTCGACCAGCATCGCATGCAGCTCGTGGACCCGCTCGTCGTCGTGTTCGGCGAACGGGATCGAGGCCGTCCACGAGCCGTACCAGGTCTTGAGCTGACGGGCGACGTAGCCGTCGGGGCGCCCGAGGTCGGCGAGGCCGACATCGGCCGGATCGATCGAGTGCAGCTCGGCCAGGACGTCGATGAACGCCTCGCCGGCCCGCCGGCGCGCCGACTCCGCGAGCCACGCGGCGACCTCGGTGCCGCTGTAGAGGGCCGCGCCGTCGACCTTGCCCATCACGTAGAAGTGCGTCTCGGCGACCGCCCGGTCGTCGCAGAAGGCGATCGGCTCGGCGACCGGAACCGGCGTCGGCCAGAGGCCGTCGATGATGCGGTACTCGCGCCACATGTCGTGCGCTTTGGGCAACAGCTCACCCTGCGGCGGCCGTCGGATCACGAGCTCGCGCCCGGCGGCGTCGCGCAGCTCGTAGGTGAGGTTGGAGTGACCACCCGGGAGGCGGCGCCAGTCGATCGGGGGCGCAACGCTCGTCACCTCGGCCAGCCACGCTTCGATGACGGGCACGTCGAATCCGACGACGTCGCTGGCGGTCATCCGGTCAGCGTGCCACGCCCGACATGACGACGACGACCCGCTCGCCGTCGGACAGCGCGCCGGCCCGAGCGAGGGCGAGCACCCCGGCGACCCCGGCCGAACCGGTCGGGCTGGCGGAGTAGCCGGCGGCGGTCGCCATCCGGTGGGCGTGCGCGATCTCGTCCTCCGACGCCGCGACCGGCCTTCCGCCGCTGGCGAACATGGCGTCCTTGAGCGCGATCCAGTCGTACGTCTCGTCGTCGACGATGCCGTCGGCCAGCGAGTGCGGATCGGTCCACGGTCGCATGATCACCGACCAGTAGCGCTCCGGCCGGTCCGTGCTGACGATGCGGTCCCACGCATCGACGAACGGGGCGGCGCCCTCGGCCTGCACGGCGTCGAGTCGGGTCGCCGGGCCGACGCCGGCGCCGAGACAGGCCGCCATCGCTCCCCCGCCGACCTGGACGACGGCCCGGTCGAACGTCACGCCGGCCGCAGCCGCCTGATCGGCGATCTCCCAGCCGATCGTCCGGCCGGCGTCGAGGCAGAGAGCGTTCTCCGGCCCTTGCACCGTGAACGGGATCGCGCCGGCGTCGCGCGCCTCACGGAAGCGCAGCATCGCGGGATCGCCGGGCGGATCGGACGATCGGCGCTCGCACCGGTGGATGCGGGCGCCGAGCTCGTCGAGCCGGTCCCCGAACGCATCATCCATCCAGGTGGGCACGTAGACGTCGAGCGGCCATGCCGCCCGCCGCGCGAGCGTGGCCGCCGCCAGCGCCGCGTTGCCGCACGAGGCGATCGCGAGCGGTGGGCGCTCGCCGAGCAGCCCGAGCAGTTCGGCAGCGCGCAGGTGCAACAGGATCGACGCGAGATGGCGGGCCTTGTGCGATCCGGCGAGGTTGCCGGTCTCGTCCTTCACCCACACCTCGACGCCGCACTCGTCCGACAGCCGATCGGACCGCGCGAGCGGGGTGACGACCAGATCGTCGGCGATCTGGGGCACCAGGGCGTCGCAGGCCGCCGGCGTCATGCCGTTGGCGCGGGCGAAGGCCCGCCACGCGAAACGCTCCGCGTAACGCCGGAACGTCGGCGCACCGGTGCGCGGCGGTATGACCGCCGATGTCGCTTCGCCCGTCACCGTCCGCTCGACGAGGCGGAGGACGTGGTGCGGATCGTCGGAGGTGGCGGCAGGGCAGCGCCAGGGAAGCGGCGTCGCGATGTCGATCCGACGGCCGCACACGGCACACACCCATCCGGCGATCACAGCGTCGCTCCTCCACTCAGTGGCGCTCAGTGGCCGACGCGCCGGTTGAACTCCTCGATCAGCCCGTCCCAGACGCCGAGGAATCGACGCAGCCCCTGCCAGAACGCCGGCGAGCGCCGAGCCTCGAACAGATCGAAGGGCGTGCCCTGCTGCTCGACCCACGTGTAGTAGCCGAGCTGGAACACGCGCCTGCGGTCGGCTGCGGTCATGTCGATCATGTGGTCGGTCGTGACGTGGCCGAGGTGCCGACCGAAGGCGTCGGCGGCGTCCGCCTGGGTGTACTCCCCCCGGTACCGCCCCGCGATCGTCTTGGCCCGTTCGCTCGGGTACATCGCCGCCCCGTCGGTGGCGACCGTGATGATCGCGTCCTCGGGCCCGAGGTCGTAGAGGCGCGCCGTCTTGATCGCCGCGAGCACGTTGCAGATCGACGAGAATCCGAAGTGCGCCAGCGCGTCGACGATCGGCGCCGGGACACCCACCACCCGACCGACGTGATCGCGGCCGACATCGGTGTTGAACAGCACGTCGAGCTCGTCGGTGGCGACGTCGCTGATCGCACACACGACGTCGGTGTTCATGACGTTGTGGATCAGGGGGATGTGCTTGTCGCCGATGCCCTGGATGTTGTGCTCGCCGTACCCGTTCTCGAGCATCGTCGGGCACTCCAACGCCTCGACCGCCACGATGCGGGCGCCGTACTCCTCCTTCAGGCGGTCGCCGGCCCCGATCGTGCCCGCCGATCCGGTCGCCGACGTGAAGGCCGCGAGCCGCAGGTCGCGACCGTCCTCGCCGCGAGCCGCGTCTCGCACGGTCTCGAACACGTGACCGAGGGCGCGGCCGGTGACCAGGTGGTGGCCGAGGTGGTTCCCGAACTCGCTGAACTGGTTGAGGACGAAGTTGGCGGGGTCCTTCGCCAGCTCGTTGCAGGCGTCGTAGATCTCCTTGACGTTCGACTCCGTGCCGAACGTGCGGATGATGTCCTCCGCCGGGTTCTCGCACCAGCGGTTGAGCCAGTCGAAGCGCTCCTGGCTCATCCCTTCGGGGAGGATCGCCACCCCGCGGCTGGCCATGATGCGACTGATGGCGATGCCGCCGCGGGCATAGTTGCCGGTCGACGGCCAGATCGCCCGGTGATGCGTGGGGTCGAACTGGCCGGTCACGATCCGCGGTGCCAGGCACGCATAGGCCGCGAGCACCTTGTGGGCCGTGATCATCGGGAACCGGTCACCGAACACCACGATGATCGGGCTCTCGACGCCCGTCAGCTCAGCCGGCAGGACGACGTGGTCGGGCACGGTCACCCGGTTGCCGGCGAGGTCGTTGTACCAGTGGACGCGCCAGAGGTTGCGGGCGTCGGGGCCCTGCGGGTCGGCATCGCCCACCGTACCGGCGTGGTCGAACGACGACGGGTCGGCGAGCTGGGCGAACGTCGGCAGCGTGATGGCACGCTCCCGGAATCGCGCCACCGAGTTGGTCAAGGCCTGCTCGTCGACGATCCGGTCCGCCAGCCCGAACTGGTTCTCGAGCGCGGTGCGATGGGGGTCGTCGGTGAGCGGAGCGGCTGTCACGTTTGACAGTCTGTCAAACGCCGGTTCCGGACGGGCGCGTCAGCGCGGGAACATGCCGTCGGGTTCGAGCGTGCTCGGGCCGACGTGGGTGTCGAGCCACGCGTTCATCGGCGCCGCGTCCTCCCAGACGGCGCGGATCCTGGACGCCGCCTGCTTGGTGTGGATCCACTTCGGGGCGCCGAAGTCCTTCGACATCATCAAACCCTTGCGGCGGATGAGGTCGATGCGCGGATGGTCCTTGGGATAGCCGCGCGGCGCGGTCTTGAGCTCGTCGATCGCGCCGATCGAGTACGTCTTCGCGAGCCGGCCGACGATCTCGGCGATCTCGGCCCCGGTGTGGTCGGCGGCGACGGCGGCGCGGAACCGGTCGAGCTGGTCCTTCGCCATCGCGTAGTAGCCGGCGCCGGTCATGAGGCCCTGGGCCGAGACCTGGAAGTAGAACCCGGCACCGCCCTCGGACTCGCCGTAGGCGCCCTGGTGGATCTTGTACGGGGGGCGGTCCTTCTGGAATCGCAGGTCGTTGTGCGGCCGGAACAGGTGGAACGGCCCGAACTCGGCGAGCTCCTCGCAGAGTGCCTCGACCGGCTCGCGCACGGCCTCCTTGAAGGTCTGCTTGTTGGTCTCCCAGAACGCCTTCGAGTTGTCGGCGCCGAGTCGATCGTAGAAGTCGAGCGCCGCCGCTGGAATCCCCGTGAACGCCATGGTGCGACGCTATCCCAGCCGCGTTCGAGCGTCGGGCGGCGACAGCTGCGTCCGCGGCCGCGCCGCCAACCATGCGCCACGCCTCCTTGAGGACGTGGTCGTTCACCGCCAGGAGGGTGACCGAGCCCACGAACCACGGCGACGTGAGCAACCACGCGGTCGACGGGTCGCCCTCCCCCATGCACCGAGCGTGGACGTCGAGATGGGGCCGTCCGGGGCGTCGCACTACCCTCGCCGCCATGGCAGAGCTGTTCCTCGGGGGCACCGTCGACCCCGCCACCCACGAGCGCACCGGCGACGAGGTGCGCATCGACACCGACAAGTTCACGACCCACGGCGTCATCGTCGGCATGACCGGATCGGGCAAGACCGGACTCGGTGTCGTGCTGATCGAGGAGGTGCTGTCGGCCGGCCTGCCGACGCTGCTGATCGATCCGAAGGGTGACCTCACCAACCTGTGCCTGACGTTCCCCGGCCTCCAGCCGGCCGATTTCCGACCGTGGATCGACGAGGCCCAGGCGAACGCCTCGGGGGCGACGCCCGACGAGTTCGCCGCCCAACAGGCCGAGCTCTGGACGAAGGGGCTGCTCGGCTGGGGCTTCACCGCCCAGAACATCCAGAACCTCCGCAGCGAGACCGACTTCACGATCTACACGCCGGGCAGCCAGTCGGGCGTGCCGGTCAACATCGTCGGTTCGCTGCAGGTTCCCGCCGACATGAGCGACGCCGAGATCGTCGGCGACGAGATCGAGGGCTACGTCACGGGCCTCCTCGGCCTGGTCGGCATCGCCGCCGATCCCCTGTCGAGCCGCGAGCACATCCTGCTGTCGAACCTCGTCAACCACGCCTGGAGCGAGGGCCGCTCGCTCGACCTGCCGACGCTGGTCGGCATGGTCGGCAATCCGCCGATCCGCAAGCTCGGCGTGTTCGAGCTCGACCAGTTCTTCCCGGCCGACGACCGGATGGCGCTGGCGATGAAGCTCAACGGACTGCTCGCCTCGCCGGCGTTCGCGGCGTGGGCCGAGGGCCCGCCGCTCGACATCCAGTCGATGCTCTATACCGCCGACGGGAAGCCGCGATGCGCGATCGTGACGACCGCGCACCTGTCCGACGAGGAGCGCCAGTTCGTCACGTCGCTGGTGCTCTCGAAGCTGGTCACGTGGATGCGGCGCCAGTCCGGCACCACCGACCTGCGAGCGATGCTGTACATGGACGAGGTGGCGGGCTACCTGCCGCCAACGGCCAACCCGCCCACCAAGAAGCCGATCATGACGCTGATGAAGCAGGCCCGCGCGTTCGGCGTCGGCGTGGTGCTGTCGACCCAGAACCCCGTCGACATCGACTACAAGGCGCTGTCGAACGCCGGCACGTGGATGATCGGTCGGCTCTCGACCGAGCGCGACAAGGCCCGTCTGCTCGAAGGCCTCACCTCGGCGGCCGGTGGGGTCGACATCTCGGCCGTCGACGACACGATCTCGGGGCTCGGCAAGCGCGAGTTCGTGCTCCGCGTGCCGGGCAAGGACGCCACCTCGATCTTCACGACGCGGTGGGCGATGAGCTACCTCCGCGGACCGATGACCCGCGACCAGATCGGCGAGCTGATGGCGACCGAGCGGGCGAGCGCGGCAACCGCCGCTGCGGCGGCGGCGCCGACGCCGCGCGCTGGTGCGGGCGCGACGGCGACGGCCGATCTGGCCGACGACGAGACGTCGGTGATGCCCGAGGTC
>JBFHJC010000132.1:0-9130 GCA_041596155.1 Ilumatobacter sp.
GCGACGACGGCGACGCCAGCCACCAACGTCCGCGACGAGCTAGAAAAGGCGCGGCGGGGTGCCACATCCGCACCCTCGGGGGGATCGTCGCGAGCGCCGCCCGCCGACTCGCCGCTGCTCGACACGTCCCTATTGTTCCCCAAACCGCCTCGCTCACGCCCGCACTCCCGGCGCGGAGCTCGCTCATCGCCCGATCAGGTGACGGCCCGCGACGGCGATCTTCCTCGGCGTCGAGATGCCGGCGCGCGCGCGGAAGACGTCGTAGCGCTGGCCCTCGATCGCGTCGAGGATGCGACCGTAGAGCGAGTGGGCGGCACGAATGCAGCGCGCCGACCGGCCAGGCAGCATGGCGATCCCGAACTCGGCCGAGGCGTAGAGCTCGCGGCACCGCGCGATCTCGAAGCGCATCAGCTCGACGAACTCGGGCGTGACGCGCCGGGCGGTCAGGTCGACCCCGAACCTGCGCAGATCCTCCTGCGGCACGTACTGCCGGCCGCGGTCGAGGTCCTCGTCGATGTCGCGAAGGAAGTTCGTGAGCTGGAACGCGTTGCCCAGGTCGCGGGCGGGCGGGGTGGCGGCCGCGAGGTCCAACGGCTCGAGGATCGGGAGCATCATCTCGCCGATCACAGCCGCCGACCCGTCCATGTAGTCGAGAAGGTCGTCCCACGTCTCGTAGGACGGAACCGTGAGGTCCATCGTCATCGAGCGCAGGAAGCGACGGAAGGCATCGGGGGCGATGTCGAACGCTCGGACGGTGTGGACGACCGCCTTGAGCACGGGGTCGTCCGACGAGCCGCGCGCCAGGTCGTCGAAGAAGCGCTCACCGAAGTCGCGCAGCGCCGCCTCGCGTTCGGCGGTCGTCACCGTCCGACCGCCTGGCGACGGGAGCTCGTCGACGATGTCGTCGGCGTAGCGCGCGAACGCGTAGAGCGCGTGGACGTGGTGGCGCTTCACCACCGGCAGCACCTGCGTCGACCAGTAGTAGGTGGTGCCGTGGCGGCGGTTGAGCCGACGGCAGAGCGCATACGAGCGGTCGAGCGTCACCGGTCCGTCGGGGACCGACCGCGCGGTGGGCGGCGACGGGCGGCGGCGCAGGGCGCTGCACATCACGCGGTCGTCACCACCGGACGACCCGGGTCTCCCGCAGGTACGCCTCGACCCGCTCGGCGGCGAGCTTGCCCGACACGAGCACCATCGGCACGCCCACACCCGGGAGCGTCGACGAACCGGTGAAGACGAGCCCGGGGACCCGCCGGTCGACGTTGTTCGGGCGGAATGGTCCGGTCTGCAGGAACGTGTGCGCGAGCGCGAACGGCGTACCTCGTTCCATGCCCATCGCCTCCCAGTCGAGCGGGTCGTACATCCGCTCGACGACCACGTCGATCGGATAGCCGAGCTCGCCGACACGCTTGCGCAGCGATTCCGCGAAACGATCGCCGTCGCGCGCCCAATCGAGCTTGCCGTCGAGGTTGGGGACCGGTTCGAGCGCGTACAGCGACGTGCAGCCGTCGGGCGCGAGCGTCGGGTCGTCGAGCGAGTGCAAGGTCACCAGCACCGACGGGTCGGGCATCCGGATCCCGCGCTTGATGATCGCCCGGAAGGCCTCGTCCCACTGACGTCCGAAGTGGATGTTGTGGTGGGCGGCATCGCCGGGCGGGGCGCCACGCACGCCGGCGATCCACAACAGGCACGACGGCGAGTACTTCCCACGGCGGGCCGCCCGCGGCGCATCGACGCCGCCCAGCAGGGTCCGATAGGCGACGGGCAGGTCGGCGTTGCACACGACGACGTCGGCGGACATCCGTTCGTCGCCGCCGATCTCGACGCCGCTCACCGCGCTGTCGCCGCCGCGCAGGATGCGGGTGACGGGCGTGTCGTAGACGATCCGGGCACCGGCATCGGCGACCGCCCGCGCCAGCCCGGCGGCCATCTCGTGCATGCCGCCCCTCGGGACGAAGACGCCGGCGACCGAGTCCATGTAGGTGATCACGGCGTACAGCGCGAGCGCGTCGTGCGGCGCCAGTCCGGCGTACATCGACTGGAAGCTGAAGATCCGTTGCAGCCGCTCGTCGTCGAAGAAGGACGCCACCTTGGCGTCGAGTCGGGCGAAGCCGCCAAGCTTGACGAGCTCCAGCCCGGCCCGCCACGGCTTCAGGAGATCGGCGACCGAATCGAAGTTGGCGTCGATGAAGTGAGGCATCTCGACCGCGTACAGCTCGCCGAGCCACTCGCAGAACTCGTTGAAGGCGCCCGCCGCGCCGGCCCCGGCAAACGTGCGGATCTCCTCGGTCATCGCCTCGCGCCCGTGCCGGACGTGGAGCACGGATCCGTCGGCGTACGTGGCTCGGTACATCGGATCGACCGCCACGATGTCGACATAGTCGGCCATCTCGCGGCCGGCTGCCGCGAAGGCGTCGGCAAGCAGGTTCGGCATCGTCAGCACGGTCGGGCCGTTGTCGAGCCGGAATCCGGACTCGGTGACGACTCCGGCGCGGCCTCCAGGGAGCGAGGTGCGCTCGAGAACGGTGACGTCGTGCCCGCGGCCGACGAGGTGAGCAGCCGCCGAGAGCCCGCCGAGACCGGCGCCGACCACCACGACGCGCACCCTCAGACCTCCCGCTGGCTGACGAAGGCGGCGAGCGCGACCAGTTCGTCGGCGGCCCCACGGGCGAGGCCGGCCGTGCGGATCGCGGCGACCGCTTCGTCGGTACGGCTCGCGATCGTCGCCTCGAGGTCGGCGAGCGCACCGGTGTCGATGATGACCCGCTGGATGTCGGCGACCTGGTCATCGGTCAGGTCGGGGGTTCCGACGAGATCGAGCACCGCACGCTGGGCGGCGTTCGCCCGCACGACGGCTCGGGCCAGCAGCGGCGTCGGCTTGCCCTCTCGCAGATCGCCGCCGACCGGCTTGCCCGTGGCCGCCTCGTCCCCGAACGCGCCCATCACGTCGTCGCGCATCTGGAAGGCATCGCCCAGCGGCAACCCGTAGGCGCTGAGAGCCGGACCGAGGGCGGCCAGCCGCTCAGGTGACGCCAGCGCGGCGCCGAGATGGAGAGGGCGCTCGATCGTGTACTTGCCCGACTTGTAGCGGCAGATCCGCTCGGCCTGCGCGACGTCGCGCACGCCGCGCACCGACCCGAGGATGTCGAGCACCTGCCCGACGTTGAGCTCGACGCGCAGGTCGTTCCAGATCCGCCACGCCGTCGGGTTCGCGTCGGCGAGGAGATCGTCGGCGTACACGAAGGCGAGGTCGCCGATCAGGATCGCCATCCCCTCGCCGAAGCGACGGGACTCGCCCGCCCACCCGTGGGCGGCGTGGCGCTCGGCGTAGGTGGTGTGCGTGGTCGGCGCGCCGCGACGGCTGCGCGCGTCGTCCATGACGTCGTCGTGGAACAGCGCGAAGGCGTGCATCAGCTCGAACGCAGCCCCGGCGTCGGCGACGATGTCGGCGTCAGGATCGCCTCCGGCGCCCACGAAACCCCAGTGACAGAACGCTGGACGGAGTCGCTTGCCGCCCGCCATGACAAGCCGGCGGATCTCGCCCATCGGTTCGCGAAGGTCGTCGTCGAACTCGGCCCAGCAGGCCAGCTCGGGTCCGAGGTGTGCTTCGAGGCGCGCTTCGACGCGTTCCGCGATGGCCGCGAGGCTCGAGGGGACGGTCGACACCACGGCGTGAGGCTAGATCGGTTCGTCGGTGCCTGCGTCGCCCAGCTCGGACGCACCGTCGAGATCGGCGATCACGGTGTCGATCCGGAGCCGCGCCGCGCCGATGCGGTCACGGCACAGCGCGATCAGATCGGCCGCCCGGCTCACACGATCGGCGAGCCGATCGACGTCGACGTCGGAGCTCTCGAGCTCGGCGAGGATCGCGTCGAGCTCGCGCAGGGCGTCGGCGTACCCGATCGGTCCGTCCTCGGCTGCGGGTTCGTTCACGGTTCCTCGATTCGGGAGATCAGCTCGCCGTCGGCGACCTGGGTGCGCACGACGGTACCGGGAGGCGCGTCGGCGACCGACCGGATCACCCGCCCGTCGGCGGCGCGGGTGATCGTCCAGCCACGCCGGAGGAGGTTGACCGGATCGAGCGCGGCCAGGCGGGTGGCCGCCACGTCGATCGAGCGCTCCTGGGTGGTGAGCAAGTGGCCAGGCCGCGACGCCAGCCGCCCGGCACGGGCGTCGACCGCACGCCTGTTGTCGGCGAGGGCCCGCGCCGGCGCACGCCGGACGCGCTCGACACGGGTAGCGAGCCGTTCGTCGGCCCGCTCGACGGCGGCGTGGGTGCGCCGGGCGATCCGGTGGGCCTGATCGCCGAGCCGGGCGGCCGCTCCGGCGAGGCGTCGGTCGCCGGCGGTGGCGATGCGCTCCCAGCGCTGCTCGACGGTTCGGCCGAACAGGGACACGGCTTCGACGAGCGACGCGGCGCACGCGGTCGGGGTCTTGAGGGCGGTGTGCGCGACCTCGTCGGCGACGCTGCGGTCGACCTCGTGGCCGAGACCCGTCCACACGGGGAGCGGGCTCGTCGCGATCGCCAGCGCGATCGCCTCGGCGTCGAAGGTCGCGAGCTCGTTGCGGGCGCCGCCGCCCCGGATGACGACGATGACGTCGAGGTCGTCACGGCGCGCGAGCGTGCGGATCGCCGCGGCGACGCCGTCGACCGCCCACTCCCCCTGGACACGGGTATCGCAGACAGCGAGCCGGAAACCGATCGCCGACCGTGCCAGCTCGTCGTGGAAGTCGTGCCACGCCGCCGTGCCGACGCTGGTGACCACGCCGACGCGCAGCGGCACCGGCGGAACCGTCCGCCCCCGGTTGGCATCGAAGAGCCCGGCGGCGACGAGACGCCGGACGACCTGGTCGCGAGCCAAGCTGAGCTCACCCAAGGTGTAACGGGGGTCGATGCCGGCCATCTTGAGGCCGAGCCGTCCGTTCGGCGCGTAGAAGTCGAGGTGACCGAAGATGCGCACCTTCATGCCGTCGGCGAGCTCGAGGCGGTTGCGTTTCAACAGCGGGGTGAGGTTGCGCTTCATCGGCGCGAACAACGAGACGTTCAGCACCGCCCGGCCGGCGTCGCCCTGCTCGACCAGGGCGAAGTAGGTGTGTGGGCCGCTGTGACGGAGGCCGTCGATCTCGCCTCGCACCCACACCCCGTCGAGGAAGCCACGCCGCAGCTGTTCGTTGATGGCGTCGGCGAGCTCGGCGACGGAGTATGTCGGATTGCCGGCGTCGTCGATCGGGTCGTCGCCGAAGTCGAACGCAGGCTGGCTCACGGCCACCGATTCTGGTCGATCGAACGCCGAGCGGTGCGAGCGGCGGTTGCCGTCGAGACCGCGTGCCGCCACGATGGGCACGTGCAGCGTCTCCTCGGACTCCTGCGCCGGGCTGTCTGGGTCGGGCTCGGGCTGTTGTCGGTGGGAATCGGCGCGATCGCCGTCGTCGTGCCGGGCTTGCCCACCACGGTGTTCTTCATCCTCGCCGCCGCCTGCTTCGCGAAATCGAACCCGCGTCTCGAACGGTGGGTGCTCGGCCTGCCCCGCATCGGGCCGGCGGTGCAGCGGTATCGCGACGGGCACGGCATGCCGATCCGCGCGAAGTACTGGGCGATCGGGATGATGATCGTGTTCACCACGATCAGCATCATCGTGGTGCGCACCTGGTGGTTCGGGGTCGGGATCGCGGCGTTCGCGCTCGTCGGTGTGTGGTACGTCGCTCGCAAGGTGCCGACCACCTCACCGGACCTCCTGGTTCCGTCGCCGTGACCCCGGGCCATCGCCGACCCGAGCCCTGATGCTGCGGCAGCCGCCACGCCCACCGGCGGCGGCTTGATGGCCGCCACGAAGTCTGGGGGATCGGCTCAGGCGCCGAGCCGGCGGACGTTGGGCGGGGTGACGTCGACATCGTCCGCCTCGTCGAGCTCGGGGAACAGCTGGCCGTCGATCGGCAGGTTGCGTTCGCGGCGGACCGCCTCGAGCTGCTGGAGCGGCTTCTCGAGCTGGCGCTTGCGGGTGCCGACCAGCTCGTCGAACTGCCGGTCGAGCTGGTCGAATTTGGTCTTCACCTTCTCGAGCTGGTCGCTGTACTTCTGCCACTGGGTGCCGAACTTGCCGATCAGCGCGAGGATCTGGTCGCTCGTCTGCTCGATCACGAAATTGTCGTACGCCTGGCGGATGACCCCGAGGAACGCGAACAGCGTGAGCGGCGAGCACAGCACCACCCGCTGCCCCATCGCCTCGTCGATCAGGCCGGGATCGGTCTCGTGGATGAAGCCGGTGAGCTGCTCGTTGGGGAGGAACAACAGCACGTAGTCGACCGACGCGCGGGCCGACTCGTTGGCGTAGTCGCGGCGCGCGAGCTCCTTGACGCGGGCGCGCACGTCGCGCAGGAACGCCGCCCGGTGGGCTTGGCGCTCGGCGTCGGTGGTGGCGTCGAGGAAGCGGAGGTACCCGGCCATCGGGAACTTGACGTCCATGTAGAGCTCGTGGCCCTTCGGCAGCGGGAACGTGAAGTCGGGACGGCCGGTCGCACCGTCGAGCTGGGTCTGCTTGACGTAGTTGACGTTCTCGACGAACCCGGCCAGCCGCAGGACGTCCTCGGCCATCCGCTCGCCCCATTGGCCGCGCGCCGTCGGGCTCGCCATCGCCTCGCGCAGCGCCCGCGCCGATTCCGACAGGGTCTGGGTGATCTCGGCGTGGCTCCGCAGCGACTGGTCGACCTGGCCGAACTTCTGGGCGCTGGTCTCGGCCAGTGCGCTGACCATCGAACCGAGCTTGGTGAGTTCGGACCGCATCTCGGCGTGCACCTGGTCGAGCCGAGCGTCGATGACGTCCTTCTTGGACGTCAGCTCGATGGAGGTGCGCTCGTGCGCCTCGCGCGCCGCCGCGCCGAGCTGCTCACGCTGCATCACCGCCGCCTGCTCGAGTGCCGCCCTGACGGCGGCGTCACGCTCCGCTGCCGTCTGCGACCGCATCTCGGCGAGCGCCTCGGCGACCGCCTGGTGGACGACCTGGTCGACGGGCGGAGCGACCTCCGACTCGGGCGCCTCGACCCACGCCGGCGCCGCGCCGAACCGGCGCCGCATGACCTCGACCGCGACCAGCGCCGCGACCGTCGCGGCGGTCGCCACCAGCACCAGCACCCATGCGATGTCCATGGCTCTCATGATGACGCGGGGGTGTCACACGGTTCGCGGACCCTCGCCGATCAGGTGCTGCGTCGGATCTCGACGCAGTGCGGTCCGGCCGGAGCCGTGGTGACCACACCGCCGTCGACCGGACGACCCGTGACGACCGGACCCCGGTCGAGGACCACGATGCCGTCGACCAGCCGCACCGGCAGCAGATCGAGGCCCCGCTCGGGAACGTCGGCCTGGTACTCGCCGACGCCGTTGAACCTGCCGGCGTGGCACGGGCACTCGAACCACCCGGAGCTCTCGCAGAACCGCACCCGGCAGCCGAGGTGGGGGCACCGCTGGTAGACCCCGACGAATCCGTCCCGCAGGCCGTCGTGCAGCCGCTCGTCGTACGCCGCCAACGCCCGTTCGAGCGCCTCGACGGGAAACCGCACGACGTAGCTGCGCGCCTCGGGCACGTATCGCGCTCCGATCGAGTCGAGCTCGGCCTCGATCTCGGCGAGCGGGGCGATCTCGATGCCGGCGCCGACGCCCAGGCCGTCCACGGTGGACGACGACCTGGATGACGTCGACGTCGACGAGGACGAGGACGACGCACCGCCGGCGGCATCGTCGCCGCTGCAGCCGAGGCACACCGCCGCCGATCCACCGATGAAGGCTCGCCGGCCGAGACCGCGCCGCATCGAACGCCGTCAGCTCCAGGGCCGCTCGACGGGCGCCATCCGGTCGCGCCGCCACCAGCGGCCGCTGAACCTCCAGGTCGTGCTGTGGTCGTGGGCCGGGCCGTTGCCGCCGGACGCCCGCGGCCACAGCGCCTCGACGGCGGCGACGATCGCCGCGGCCTCCTCGGCGGTCGGCGCCGGATGGATCGACGTGCTCGGGTCGGTCATCTCCGGCACCTCACAGCGGGATGTTGCCGTGCTTGCGCTGGGGGAGCTCCTCGCGCTTGGAGCGCAGCACCCGCAGGCCGGCCACGATCTTGCGACGCGTCTCGGACGGCTCGATCACGTCGTCGACGAACCCGCGCTCGGCCGCGGCGTACGGGTTGGCGTATCTCCGGGTGTACTCCTCGACGAGCTCGGCGCGCCGAGCCGCCGGGTCGGCGGCCTGCTGGAGCTCGCGCCGGTACACGATCTCGACCGCCCCTTGCGGACCCATCACCGCCAGCTCGGCCGAGGGCCAGGCGAACGACAGGTCGGAGCCGATCGACTTGGAGTCCATGACGACGTACGCGCCGCCGTACGCCTTGCGGGTGATGATCGAGATCCGCGGCACCGTCGCGTCGCAGTACGCGTAGAGCAGCTTGGCGCCGTGGCGGATGATGCCGCCGTACTCCTGGTCGACGCCCGGCAGGAAGCCGGGGACGTCGACGAACGTGATCAGTGGGATGTTGAAGGCGTCGCAGGTACGAACGAAGCGGGCCGCCTTCTCGGACGACTCGATGTCGAGCACGCCCGCGAGGACCATCGGCTGGTTGCCGACGATGCCGACCGGGCGACCCTCGACGCGGGCGAACCCGCACAGGATCGACTTCGCGAAGTGCGGGAAGTACTCGAAGAACTCGCCGTCGTCGACGACCGAACGGACGACGTGGTGCATGTCGTAGGGCAGGTTCGGGCTCTCGGGCAGGATCGAGTCGAGCTCAGGACACAGCCGGTCGGGATCGTCGCCGAGGTCGTCGACCGGCGGTTGCTCGAGGTTGTTCGACGGAAGGAAGCCGAGCAGGAACCGGACGTCGTCGAGGCACCCCTTCTCGTCGTCGGCGACGAAGGTCGCGACGCCCGACTTCGACGCGTGGCTCATCGCGCCGCCGAGCTCCTCGAGGGTGACGTCCTCGCCGGTGACGGTCTTCACGACGTCGGGGCCGGTGATGAACATGTGCGACGACTCGCGCACCATGAAGATGAAGTCGGTCATCGCCGGGCTGTACACGGCGCCGCCGGCGCACGGCCCGAGGATCACCGAGATCTGGGGTACGACGCCCGACGACTGGACGTTGCGGCGGAA
>JBFHJC010000133.1:0-9024 GCA_041596155.1 Ilumatobacter sp.
GCCTCGTACCGCCAGAAGCCGTACCGCCGCACGATGATGCAGGTCTGGGGCGCGACCGTGCACTCGAGCCCGTCCGACGTCACCGACTACGGGCGCCGGCTCCTCGCCGAGAACCCCGACCACACCGGCTCGCTCGGCATCGCGATCTCCGAGGCCGTCGCGGCGTGCGTGGCCGACCCTGCTGCCCGCTACTCGCTCGGATCGGTGCTCAACCACGTGCTGCTCCACCAGACCGTGATCGGCGAGGAGGCGCTGCTCCAGCTCGCCAAGGTCGGCGAGACGCCCGACGTCCTCGTCGGGTGCACCGGCGGCGGCTCGAACTTC
The DNA here is from genome assembly GCA_041596155.1 of Ilumatobacter sp. Lineage (GTDB taxonomy): Bacteria > Actinomycetota > Acidimicrobiia > Acidimicrobiales > Ilumatobacteraceae > Ilumatobacter. Next base: position 325 of record JBFHJC010000133.1, read on the forward strand.
GGCGGGCTGGCCTTCCCGTTCCTGCGCGAGAAGCTGGCCGGGAAGATGAACCCGACCATCCGATGCGTGGAGCCGGCCGCCTGCCCGAGCCTCACGAAGGGCGAGTACCGCTACGACTTCGGCGACACCGCCGGCATGACGCCGCTCATGAAGATGCACACGCTCGGCCACGGCTTCATCCCGGAGCCGATCCACGCCGGGGGCCTGCGCTACCACGGCATGAGCCCGCTCGTGTCGCACATCTACGAGCTCGGTCTTGCCGAGGCGGTCGCGATCCCCCAGCGTGAGTGCTTCGCCGGCGCGCTCCAGTTCGCCCGCACCGAGGGCATCGTCCCGGCGCCAGAGCCCACCCACGCGATCGCCGCCGCGATCCGCGAGGCGCTGGCGTGCAAGGAGTCAGGCGAGGAGAAGGTCATCCTCACCGCCATGTGCGGCCACGGCCACCTCGACCTGGCGGCCTACGAGGGCTACCTGAGCGGCGAGATGGTCGACTACGACCTCGCCGACGACCAGATCGCCGCCGCCATGGCCGAGGTTCCCGTCCTCACGTAGCCCTGCACGTACGAGTTGTGTCTGACACAACTCGAACGCCGGTAGCATGGCTCGCTGCTTCGATCGACCGTCCACGAAGGTGATCTCCCATGTCCGAGACCGTTCTCGTCGCCGACACCGGCCGTGCCACCGGCAGCGCCAACGCGCGCCGCATGCGCCATGACGACGCCATCCCCGGCGTCGTCTACGGACGCGGCATGGACCCGCTGAGCATCAGCGTCCCCCGGCGCGACCTGCGCATCGCCCTGTCGGGCCCGGCCGGCATCAACACCGTCCTCGACCTGACGGTCGACGGCACCGTGTACCCCGCGATCGTCAAGGAGCTCCAGCGCCACCCCGTGCGCCGCACGGTCCAGCACGTCGACTTCATCCAGATCAACCTCGACGAGGAGATCGTCGTGTCCGTGCCGGTGCACCTCGTCGGCGAGGCCAAGGACGTGCTCAACAACGGCGCCCTGGTCGACGCCTCGATGGACAGCATCGAGGTCCGCACGACGCCGCGCAACATCCCCGACGAGATCGTGGTCGACGTGTCCGAGATGACGATGGACACCACGATCACGCTCGGCGACATCACGTTCCCGAGCGGCGTCACCCCGGTCGGCGAGGACGACTGGGCGGTCGTGACCGTGCTCACGATGAAGACTCCGGTCCTCGACGAGGAGGAGGCCGCCGCTGCGGAGGCCGCCGAGCTCGCCGAGGGTGAAGAAGGCGAAGAAGGTGGCGCGGGCGAGGCCGGCGAAGGTGGCGCGGCTGGCGACGGCGACACCTCCGGCGCCGACGACGCCGGCGAGTGACCGCGTCACCCGCCTGACCGACGATGGGTCTGTTCGACCGGCGTGCCGGCAAGGGCACTCCGTTCGACTGGCTGGTCGTCGGACTGGGCAACCCGGGCAAGGAGTACGCCCGCACCCGCCACAACGTCGGCGAGGAGTGCGTCCGGTTGCTCGCCGAACGTCACGGCGCCCCGCTCAAGGCCGGTCGCGACAACTCGCTCGTCGGTGAGGCTCGCTTGGGCGACGGCATCGATGCGCCACGGGTCGTCTTGGCGTTCCCGCTCACGTACATGAACGAGTCCGGACGCGCCGTCTCGGCGCTCGTCCGGCGATATCACATCGAGGCGCCCGAGCAGATCATCGTCGTCCACGACGAGCTCGACCTCGAGCCGGGCGTCATGAAGATCAAGGCCGGCGGCGGGCTCGCCGGCCACAACGGACTGCGCAGCATCAGCCAGCACCTCAAGACGCAGGACTTCCTGCGCGTGCGCATCGGCGTCGGGAAGCCGCCGAACAAGGAGCGCGGCGCCAGCCACGTCCTCACCCGCGTGCCCGCCCGGCAGCGGGAGCTGCTCGACACCGTCGTCGCCGAGGCGGCCGACGCCGTCGAGTCGATCGTGGCCGACGGCGTCGACGCGGCGATGCTGCGCCACCACTCGCGATGAGCGCTGCGCCGACCACCACCGGCGGGCTCGCGTCCCTGCCGCCGCTCCTGCGCGACGAACCCGGCCTGACGCGCGCCCTCGGCGAGCCCGACGCCCGGCTCGCGGTCGTCGAGGTGGCCCGCCCGATCTCGATCGCAGCCCTCGCGCACCTGTCCGGGCGCCACCCGCTGGTCGTCGCGTGCCCGACCGGCACGATGGCCGGTCAGCTCGCCGACGATCTCGCACAGTTCGTCGGCGCCCACGACGTCGCGTTGTTCCCGGCATGGGAGACGCTCCCCTTCGAGCGCGTGAGTCCGGCCGTCGACACCATGGGCCGTCGCCTCGAGCTGCTCTGGCGGCTCGCCGATCCGGCGCGCTGCCCGAAGGTCATCGTGTCGAGCGTGCGCGCGCTCCTCCAGAAGCTGGGGCCCGGTGCCACCGACGTCGAACCGATCGTCGTGCGACCGGACGCGATCGTCGACCCCGACCAGCTCGCCGCCCAGCTCGTCGAGTTCGGCTACCGCCGCGAGGAGCTCGTCGAGCACCGCGGCGAGTTCGCCCGGCGCGGCGCGATCGTCGACGTCTACCCGTCGACCGCCGACGCCCCGATCCGCATCGACCTGTGGGGCGACGAGGTCGACCGGCTCACGACGTTCGGCGTCAACGACCAGCGCTCGCTCGCCGATCTCGCCGAGGCGACCATCTTCCCCGCCCGCGAGCTGATGCCGACCGACGACGTCCGCGAGCGCGCCGCTGCGCTCGTCGCTTCCGAGCCGTGGGGACGGGAGCAGTGGGAGCGGCTGAGCGAGGGCGCCCACTTCGAGGGGATGGAGTCGTGGGTGCCGTGGCTCGTCGACGACGAGGTGCTGATCACCGACGTGCTGCCCGACCGCGCCAAGATCCTGCTCGTCGAGCCGCGGCGCATGCGCGACCGGGCCACCGACCTGCTCGCCGAGGAGGACGACCTCGCCAAGGCCCTTGCATCGACGTGGGCGCGCGATCCCGACAAGGCGTTCCCGCGCCTGCACGCCGCACCCGACACCCTCCTCGACGCGGCCGGCTCGTTCTGGACGATCGACTCCACGCCGGAGTCGCCCGACACGCCCGTGGTCGCGGCGAGCGGTTGGGGACCCGTCGGCGGTGACGGGTCCGGCCTGACCGAGCGTCTGGTCGACCTGATCGGCCGCGGCTTCCGGGTGACGGTCGCCGCCGACGGCGCCGGCTCGGCGTCGCGGCTGCGCGAGATCCTGCTCGACCACGGCCTCGAGTTCCCGATCGTGTCCGCCGATGCGCCAGACCTGACCGCACCGGGCGGCCGCATCGTCGTCGCACCGCTCCACCGCGGCTGCACCCTGCCGAACGCCCGCGTCTCGATCGTCGCCGAGTCCGACCTGACCGGCCGGCGGCGAGCCCACCGCACCGCCCGGCCGCGCCGGCGTGAAGGCACCACCACATTCGAGGACCTGAGGGCGGGCAACTACGTCGTGCACCACCAGCACGGCGTCGGCAGGTACGAGGGCATGGTCAAGCGCACGATCGGTGGGGTCGAGCGCGACTACCTGCTCGTGGCGTACAAGGGCGGCGACAAGCTGTACGTGCCGTCCGACCAGATCGACACGCTGCGCCAGTACGTCGGCGGCGAGGCACCCACCCTGCATCGCCTCGGCGGCAGCGACTTCGCCAAGGCGAAGGGTCGCGTGCGCTCGGCCGTGCGCGAGATCGCCCAGGAGCTGGTGGTGCTCTACCAGCAGCGAGTGAACGCCGACGGCCATGCGTTCGGCGCGGACACGCCGTGGCAGCGCGAGATGGAAGACGCCTTCCCGTACGTCGAGACGCCCGACCAGCGCCGGGCCATCGACGACATCAAGGGCGACATGGAGCGCCGGTACCCGATGGACCGGCTGATCTGTGGCGACGTCGGGTTCGGCAAGACGGAGGTCGCGATCCGGGCCGCGTTCAAGGCGATCCAGGACGGCAAGCAGGTCGCCGTGCTGGCGCCCACGACCCTTCTTGCGAGCCAGCACGGCAACACGTTCGCCGACCGCTTCGCCGGATACCCGATCCGGGTCGAGGTGCTCTCGCGGTTCCTCACCGCCGCGCAGGCCAAGGAGGTGATCGACGGGCTCCGCACCGGCGATGTCGACTGCGTGATCGGCACCCACCGGCTGCTCGCCGCCGACGTGAAGTTCAAGGAGCTCGGGCTGCTGGTGGTCGACGAGGAGCAGCGGTTCGGCGTCCAGCACAAGGAGCGGATCAAGCAGTTCAAGACCGACGTCGACGTGCTGACGCTGTCGGCGACGCCGATCCCGCGCACGCTCGAGATGAGCCTGGTCGGCATCCGAGACCTGTCGCTGCTCCAGACGCCACCGGCCGACCGACAGCCGATCCTGACGTATGTCGGTGAGTACGACGAGCGGGTCGCCGTCGAGGCGATCCGACGCGAGCTGCTCCGCGAGGGCCAGGTGTTCTGGGTCCACAACCGGGTCCGCTCGATCGACACGGCGGCGGCGCGGCTGCGCCAGCTCGTGCCCGAGGCTCGCATCGCAGTCGCCCACGGTCAGCTGGACGAGGGCACCCTCGAACAGGTCGTCGTCGACTTCTGGGAGGGCCGCTACGACGTGCTCGTGTGCACGACGATCATCGAGTCGGGCATCGACATGCCGACGGTGAACACCCTCGTCGTCGAGCGCTCGGACCTGCTCGGGCTCGGTCAGCTCCACCAGCTGCGCGGCCGGGTCGGGCGCAGCGGCAGCCGGGCGTACGCCTACCTGTTCCACCCGACCGACCACGTGCTGACCGAGGAGGCCTACGAACGCCTGAAGACGATCGGCGAGGCGACCGACCTCGGATCGGGCTTCAAGATCGCGATGCGCGACCTCGAGATCCGTGGCGCCGGCAACCTGCTCGGCGAAGCCCAGTCGGGCCACATCGCCGCCGTCGGCTACGACCTCTACTGCCAGATGGTCACCGAGGCGGTCGCCGAGATGAAGGGTGAGCCGGTCACGTCGCCCGCCGAGATCAAGCTCGACGTGCCGACCGACGCCTACCTGCCGACCGACTACGTCGCCAAGGAGGAGCTGCGCCTCGAGGCGTACCGCCGACTGTCGGAGGTGACGAGTCACGAGCAGGTCGACGACATCCGCGCCGAGTGGGAGGATCGCTACGGACCGCTGCCCGCCCCGGCCGAGGCGCTGCTCACCGTCGGGCGGCTGCGAGCCGAGTGCCACCGGCTCGGCATCACGGAGCTGCAGATCACGAGTCGTGATGCGCGTCTGACACCGATCGAGCTGAAGCTCTCCGCAGCGACGCGTCTGCGGCGGCTGTCGAAGGGGGCGATCCACAAGCAGGACCTGCGCCAGCTCGTCGTCCCGATCCCCAAGGGCCAGGATGCGGCCGACTTCCTCGTCGGGTTCCTCACCGAGCTGATCCCACCGGAGCGAGCGGACGCGTGAGCCACGGACCGGACGGCCGCAGGTAGGTTGTCGGCCGTGCGTCCACTCCTGCCCGCCGCCGTCGCCGGCAGCGCCACGCTGCTGCTGTCGGCGTGCACCACGTTCACCAACGCCGACGCCGTCGCCCGCGTCGGCGACTCCGACATCGACGAGGACCGGTTCGCGGCCCTCGCCGCCGAGTACTACGACCAGGGTGACGTGTTCGGGACGACCGCTGCCGAGAACGGGCGGGGCGACGCCGACCAGGGCCGCGGACTGCTCTCGGCGCTCGTGCGCCAACAGGCGTTCATCGACTTCGTCACCGAGCGCGACCCCGATCTCGATCTCGATGCCCTGCGCACCGAGATCGTCGCGACGGTTGGCGAGGGAGATCCGCTGTTCGACCTGTCCGAGGAGTTCCAGACGCTGATCATCGACGTCAACTCCGATCTGGTCCCCCAGGCCCTGGCCGGTGTGCCCGCACCTGCCAGCGATCGGTTGGAGGCGATGTATGCGGCGAACCCCGCCGCGACGGGTCTCGTGTGCGTGCGCCACATCCTGGTCGCCACCGAGGCCGAGGCCCTCGGCATCGTCGACGAGCTCGCCGACGGGGCCGACTTCGCCACGATCGCTGTCGAGCGGTCACTCGACCCGACGGCGGCGGGCGCCGGTGGGGCGATCACCGACGGGGCCGGCGAGTGCGTCGCCCTGCAGACGATGCAGCAGGGCTTCGTCCCCGAGTTCGTCGCCGCGGCGCTCGACGGTGCCGTCGGCGTCCCGACCCCACCGGTCGAGACGAGCTTCGGCTGGCACGTGATCCTGCATCGTCCGTGGGACGAGGTGGCGTCGACGGTCGAGCTCCGCCACCAGCCGGGCCAGTCGGGCCGGCTGCTGTTCGACGGGTACCTCGCGACCGTCGACGTCGACGTCGACCCGCGCTACGGACGCTGGGAGCCGTCGTCGCTCAGCATCGTGGCGCTCGGCTGAGTGCGGCCGTGTCCACCGAGCTCCCCCGCGTCCTGGCCGTCGGGCTCGGGCCGGGCGGACCTGACCACATCACCGCCGAGACGCTGGCGGCGATCGACCGCGTCGCCCACCGCTTCGTGCGCACCGCGCGCCACCCGACGGCCGACCTCGTCCCCGGCGCAACGTCGTTCGACGACCTGTACGAAGGCGCCGACCGGTTCGACGAGGTGTACGACGCGATCGTCGAACGGCTCGTCGCCGCGGCGCACGAGTTCGGTGAGGTGCTCTACGCCGTCCCCGGGTCGCCCCTCGTGCTCGAGCGGTCTGTTCGACGGCTGCTCGCCGATGACCGGGTCGCGACGAGCACCCTGCCGGCGATCTCGTTCCTCGACCTGATCTGGGATCGGTTGGCGATCGACCCCGTCGAGGCGGGCGTCACGCTGATCGACGGGCACGATTTCGCGGCCGCTGCCGCGGCTGCGGCCGGTCCGGTGGTCGTCGCCCACACCCACGCCAACTGGGTGCTCTCCGACATCAAGCTGGCGATCGACGACCCGACGGGCGCGCTCGACGACACGCCCGTGACCGTGCTCAAGGGCCTCGGCACCGACGGCGAGCAAGTGGTCGAGACGACCTGGAGCGAGATCGACCGCGTGGTGGAGGCCGACCACCTCACCTCGCTGTACGTGCCCGCGCTGTGCTCGTCGCCGGCGGCCGGCTACGTGCGATTCCACCAGCTTGCCCGCACGCTCCGCGAGCGGTGCCCGTGGGACGTCGAGCAGACCCACGTCAGCCTGGTGCCGTACCTCATCGAGGAGGCCTACGAGGTCGTCGACGCGGTCCAGGCTCTCGACGCCGACGATCCGGCCACCGACGAGGCCCTGGTCGAGGAGCTCGGCGACCTGCTGTACCAGATCGAGTTCCACGCCACGATCGCCGAGCAGGAAGGTCGCTTCACGATCGCGGACGTGACCGCCGGCATCCACGACAAGCTCGTGCGCCGCCATCCCCACGTGTTCGGTCACACGGTGGTGTCCGACACCGACGAGGTGCTGACCAACTGGGAGGCGATCAAGCGCGCCGAGAAGAGCCGCACGTCGGTGTTCGACGGCGTGGCCGGATCCCTCCCGGCGCTGGCCTACGCCCGCCAGCTCCAGCGCAAGGCAGCCAAGGTGGGGTTCGACTGGCCCGACGTCGCCGGCGCGCTCCCCAAGATCGCCGAGGAAGCGGGCGAGCTGGTCGCCGCTCGCCGCACCGGCGACACCGCTGCGGTCGCCGACGAGCTCGGCGATCTGCTGTTCGCCGTCGTCAACGTCGCCCGTCACCTCGACGTCGACCCGGAGGCAGCGCTGCGCGCCGCGGCGGGGAAGTTCCGTCGCCGGTTCGAGGCCGTGGAGCGCCTCGCCGCAGAGCGCGGCATCGACCTCCACGAGACCGACCTGGGCGCGCTCGACGAGCTGTGGGACGAGATCAAGCGCGGCGGCTGAGGGCGATCAGCGCCTGGCGACCGCCGGCTGCTGCGACGCCGCGAGCACCGACTCCCCGAAGCGGTGCCGGAGCTGATAGCGGTGACGGGTGCCGTCCTCGATCGAGCGCGCCGCCTCGTTGGCCGCCAGCGACCCGAGCACCTGGAGCAGGGCGCCGATGATCAGGTAGGCCCCGAGGCGCCCCCACTCCTCGGCGCCGCTGGTCTGGTCGACGGTCGACAGGCCGCCCAGGAACTGCATCTGGGCGAGGTACACGACGCTGACCACGAACGCGAACCGCAGTGGGCGGTGGCGGGCCTCGGCGGCGTCGGCGATCCGCTCGAGCGCGATCAACGGGATGGTGAGGAAGATCGCCTGCAGCACCAGGCCGGCCGCCTTGGCGAGGTCGTCGCCGTCGAGGATGATCTCACTGCGGATCAGCCAGACGCCCGCGAGCGCCACCGGCAGGCTCGCCGCGGCGATGATCGGGTCGCGGCGCAGGCCGGTGGCGCGCCGGACGTTGAGCGCGGCGAGCGCGATCCAGGCGACGGCGATGGGCACGACGGCGATCACGACCCAGCGCTCGATCCGGCGCAGCAGGTCGAAGAGCTCCCAGGTGCGCTCGATCTGGGTCGACAGCACGCCGGAGGAGCGGTTCTGCTGCCACAGGAGGAGCAGGAGGATGGCGCCGCCGACCGTCAACAGGCAGAGCACTCCGAGCACGGCGGCCATCGAGAATCGGACGGTGCCGGCGACCGCGAACGGCTCCTCGGCGGCGGCCAGCTCGCGTTGGGTGGGTTGGCGCAGGCGTTCGCGCCACGACGGCCGGGCCTCGCGCTCGGCCTCGGCTGCGGCCTGGCGGGCC
>JBFHJC010000134.1:0-8931 GCA_041596155.1 Ilumatobacter sp.
CGCCCGGCGGAGGTGGGCGAGTGGCGAAGCGGAGCGGAGCCGGCGAGCTCGGGAGGTGCAGCCGATCCGGCTTCGCTGGTCGGCGCAGCCCGAACGTGATCGGGAGCGCGTCGCCCGGCGGAGGTGGGCGAGTGGCGAAGCGGAGCGGAGCCGGCGAGCTCGGGAGGTGCAGCCGATCCGGCTTCGCCGGTCGGCGCAGCCCGAACGTGATCAGAACAGCTCGAGCTGCTCCCAGGTGAGCGCCACCTCGCTCACGAGCTGCCACGTGAGCCGACCGCGCGGGCCGGGGCGCCTGACCTCGACCCGTTCGGGGCGGAGCGAGCGGGCCGCCCCGTCGGGGTCGTGCAACGTGACGCTGCCGTCCGGCTCGACGCGCGCGACCTTGCCGACGATCCACCGGCCGGCGTCGTTGCGCCGGAACCGGATCGGTTCGCCGGGTCGGAGCCCGATCGACAACAGGGTGTGCTCGGGCACGTCAGACGCCGAGCACCCGCCGCTGCAGGTTGCGCATGCCGGCCAGCCACTTGTCCGGTTCGGAGCCCTTGAACGCCAGGTACTGAGCGACCTCGGGGTGGGGGAGGATCAGGAATCGCTCCTCCTCGATGGCGGCGACCACCACGTCGGCCACGTCGGCCGGCTCGAGCACGTCGCCGACTGCCCGCACGATGTTGCCCCCGTCGCCGATGCTGTTCTCTTCGTCCTGCCCGGCGTTGAGCATCGCCGTGTTGACGCCCTGGGGGCACAGGCAGCTCACCGTGAGGCCACGGGCGCCGTAGGTGATGCTGAGCCATTCGGCGAAGGCGACCGCAGCATGCTTCGTCACGCTGTACGGCGCAGAGCCGATCTGGGCCAGCAACCCCGCTGCCGATGCCGTCGAGCAGAAGTAGCCCTCGCCACGCTCGAGCCAGGCGGGGAGCAACCGCCGCGCCGCCCACCGGTGGGCGTGCAGGTTGACGTCGAAGGAGATCTCCCAGAGCTCCTCATCGTCCATCGGGTCGGATCCGAGGGCGACACCGGCGTTGGCGAAGTACAGGTCGACGGGCCCGTGCACCGCCTCGGCCTCGTCGATCATCGCCGCGATGCTCGCCTCGCTGCGCATGTCGGCCGCCACGCTGTGCGCTCGCTCGAGCTCGTCGGCGACGCGCGGCGCGCCGTGGAGATCGGTGAGCGTCACCCGTGCTCCGGCGGCGTGGAATCGGCGGGCGAGAGCCGAACCGATGCCGCCGGCGGCGCCGGTGACGACGGCGTGGCGTCCTGAAAGTTGCATGACCGACATCGTAGGTGCGTGTCGCCGGAGCCGGAGAGGGGTACCGTGGTCGTCGATGACCGATCAGCAGCTCACCGACCCCCACGCTGTGACCGTGCTCGACGCCGATCGCGGCGTGGAGATCGACGTCCTCGCCGAGGCGGTGAGCGTCATCGACGTCGCGCTGACGAAGATGATGCAGCGCGACCTCGTGTCGTCGGGTGAGGTCGCCGACCTCCTGCTCGACGTGCGCACCCTGCTCACGACGCAGCAGTGACGACGCCCGCGCTCAGCGGATGCCGAGGGCGCGGAATGCTCGGCGTGCGATCGCGCCGAGCGCCGCGCCGGCCACCACCCCACCGACGACGTCGGAGGCATGGTGGATGCGCACGTACGCCCGGCTGATCGCCACGGCAGCCGCCATCGGCGCCCACACCACCGCCCACCGCCGCCCGTCCCACCCGATCAGTGCCGTGGCGGCGAACGTCGCCGCCGAAGCGTGTCCGCTCGGGAACGACGACGTGAGCGGGGTGCGGATGTGGAACCGCTCGTCGCCCGACGGGGTGGGGCGGGTACGCCGGAAGATCCGCTTGAGACCCTGGTTGACGATGAGGCTCTCGCCGCCGATCGCCACCGCCAGGGCGACGACCTGGTCGGGGCGGCCGCGAACGAGGCCACGAACCAGGCTCGACGCGTGCCAGATCATGCTGAACTCGCCGGCGTCCGTGGCGGCCGTCATCACGGCGTCGAGGACCGGGTTGCCGCGGACCCGTTCGAGCAGCAGGTCGACGCGCTCGTCGAACGCCGCGACCGCCGGCCCGAGGGCGTAGCGACCGGGTGCGGTCATGCGGCCGGTGCGCCGGCGAGCGCGACCGGCGCTTCGACCGCAGCCTGCGCCGGATCGCCCCCGAACTCGGGGCACCAACGCTGGTAGGCGCAGTAGCCGCAGAGCGCGCCGGGGCGGGGCCGGAAGTCGTCGCGCTCGCACGCCGTGGCGACCGCCTTCCACACCGCAGACGTGCGGGTGGTCATGAAGCGCGTCGACTGCTCGGACGGCGTGGCCGTGATCGTCTCGCCGGAGCGCAGGTACATGAGTCGGATGGCCGCCGGTCGGCGGCCGAACACCGACTCGCACAGGAAGGCGTAGAAGTGCACGCCCGAGAGGCTCTTGCGCTCCCAGTTGGGGCTCGGCGCCCGGCCCGTCTTGTAGTCGGTGACGACGAGCTCGCCGTCGTCGTCGAGCTCGAGGCGGTCGATGATGCCGCGCAGCATCAGATCGCCGACCGGCGCCTCGAGCCGCAGCTCGAGGCCGATGTCGCGCACGGTCGTCGGGTCCTCCATGCCGAGGTAGTTGGCGGCCAGCTCGTGGCAATCGGTCGCGAACCGGCCCGCCGCGGCGTCGTCGAGGTCGAGCGCGGTGAAGTCGGGGTGGACCCGGTACTCGGCGAGCGCCTCATGGACGCAGCGATCGAGCGCGGCCGGCGTGCGCTCGGGCCCGGGACGGAGGAAGAACAGCTCGAGCGCCCGGTGTACCAGCGAGCCCCGCGTCGTGGCCTCGGTCGGCGGATCCGGCAGCTTCTCGATCGACGAGAACCGGAAGGCGAGCGGGCAAGAGAGGAACGATTCGACCCGCGACGGCGAGAGGCTCGTCGGGGCGGTCCACGGGGCGATGGCGGTGTCGGTCATGCTGCTGCCATGGTACGCGCGGGGGTGTGGCGTCGTTCGGGAGCCACTCACCTGGTTGTCTCGAGCACCAGGTCGGCGAGCTCGTCGGGGTGGCTGAACGGACCGAAGTGGGTCTGATGCGGGAGCTCGAGGTACGTCCCGTTCGCGAGGCGCTCGGCGATCGCTCGGCCGCGCTCGGACGGCTGACGCTCCTCGACCCGCCCGGCGATCACCAGGGTCGGCGTCGTCACGTGCGGGAGGTCGTCCCAGACGCCGTTGCTGCGGGCGTGGATGAAGATCTCGGCCTCGTACTCGGGCGAGCACCGCAGCTCGACGCCACCGTCGACCGGGCCGAAGCCGTGCTCGACGTAGAGCCGCAGGACCTCGGCGGTCATCGACGAGAGCGGTGGCTTGTCGGAGAAGTTGGCCACGGCCTCGTCAAGCGAGTCGAAGCCGCGTCGCCGACGGCGCGCGCCGACCACGATCGGATGGGCATCCATGTCGATCTCCTCGATGCTCGCCGGGAACGCGATCGGTTCGAAGAGCACGAGCCGGGCGAAGCGGTCGGGGTGTGCGGCCGCCGCCATGAGCAGCGCCGCGCCACCCATCGAGTGACCCACCCCGACCAGCCCACCCCGCGGGGCGATCGCTTCTGCGACGGCGAGGACGTCGACGCCGAAACGACGCCAGTCGACGCCGAGGCCGGGCGGCGCGTCGGTCAGGCCGTGGCCGCGATGGTCGAGCCCATGGACGTCGAAGCGATCGCCGAGTCGGCGCGCCACGGGTGCGTAGCAGTGGGCATGGAACCCGGTGGCGTGGGAGATCAGCAGGGGTGGTCGACCCGTCTCGCCGGCGAGTCGGTGGACCGCGACCGAGACGCCGTCGGCGGACGCGACCCTCAGCATCGGTCGGTGTCGTCTAGCCGTTGGCTCGTCGACGCCACTGCCAGATGACGAGCCGGTCGATCAGAACTCCCAGCCCGACCGAGACGCCGATGACGGCCCACAGCGGCCAGCTGGCGTCGATCCAGAGGAACTCCACCGGGGCGTCGTCCCCGTTCTGGAAGAAGAAGGTCGCCAGGGCGGCGACGGCGACGAACAGCAGGATCAGCTTGATCGGCGGTCCGGTCGTGCCGCGCTCGATCGGTTGGTCGGGCTCGGCGTTTTCGTGCTTCATGATGATCCCCTCCGCCTGCTGCAGTTCCGGCGGGCGTCACTATGCCAGACCGCCCCGAAACGGCGCACATTTTCCACGGGCGCGGCCGATCCGGCTGCCCCGGTCGGCCGGGCCCGAACTAGGACAGCTGCTGGGCGAGGTAGTGCTCGGCGCCGATCTGGCGGATCGTCTCGAGCTGGGTCTCGAGCCAGTCGACGTGCTCCTCCTCGGACACGAGGATCTGCTCGAGGAGGTCGCGCGTGCCGTTGTCGCGCTTGGCGACCGCCAGCGCGATGCCGCGGTTGAGCCGCTCGACGGCGGCGTACTCGAGCTCGAGATCGGTCTCGAACATCTCGGGCACGGTCTCGCCGATGCGCAGCGGGAAGTACCGCTGGTAGTTCGGGATGCCGTCGAAGAACAGGATGCGATCGGTGACCTGCTCGGCGTGCTTCATCTCGTCGATCGACTCGTGCTTGGTGTGCTCGGCCAAGCGATGAAACCCCCAGTTCTCCATCATCTTGGCGTGCAGGAAGTACTGGTTGACCGCCGTGAGTTCGGCCGTCAGCACATCGTTGAGCACCTCGAGGATCTCGTCGTCACCGCGCATGGCGCCACGCTACACAGCGAACAGCCGGCGACGGACCGTGACCCGCCGCTCGTCGACGATCGCCGCGATGCTGTCGTGGCAGCTGTGGCAGCACGTGCCCGCCCGGCACGTGGCACCGACCTCGTCGATGGTGGCGGCGCCGGCGTCGACGGCGCGGCGCACGGTGCGCTCGGTCACCCGATGGCACAGGCAGATGATCGCCACAGCTCGGTAAGGTACACCTAACAGACGTCGCTCGCCAACCCTCACATGAGGGGTTTGCGGAGACGCCGGCGCCTCATGAGAGGTGCTTCATGTACAGGCCGAGCTCGTCGCCCATCTGCGACGGCACGATGTAGCCGGTCTGGTCGGTGATGGCGTCCCAGTTGGCCGCGATCGACTCCGGGGTGAGATCGGGGTCGGTGTAGCCGTCGCCCTCGCCGATGAAGATCTCTGCGACGCGCCCGCCGGCCACCGAGAACACGCGGCCCGTCGCCTCGCAGCTCTCGTGGCACAAGTACGTGACGAGCGGCGCGACCCACTGCGGACCGAGCTTGTCGCCGAGCGGACCGAGGAGATCCTCGGTCATGCGGGTCTTGGCGACCGGTGCGATGACGTTGGCCTTGATGTTGTGCTTCGCCCCCTCGACCGCCAGCACCCGCGAGAAGCCGACCAGACCCATCTTGGCGGCGCCGTAATTGGCCTGTCCGAAGTTGCCGAAGATGCCGGCGCCCGAGGCCGTGCACACGACGCGGCCGTAGCCCTGCTCGCGCAGGTGCGGCCACGCCGCCGCCGTGACGTGGTAGGCGCCGTTCAGGTGGACGTCGATGACCGGCGCCCACAGATCGGGCGTCATGTTGTGGAACGACTTGTCGCGCAGGATGCCCGCGTTGTTGACCACGATGTCGACCCGGCCGAACGCGTCGAGTGCACTCTGCACGATCGCCGCCCCGCCCTCGGGCGTGGCGACCGAGTTCGTGTCGGCGGCCGCCTCGCCACCGGCCTGCTTGATCTCGTCGACGACGCGCGCCGCGGCACCCTTGTCGCTGCCGGTGCCGTCGACGGCGCCTCCCAGGTCGTTGACCACGACGAGGGCGCCCCGCGACGCCATCATCAGGGCGTGCTGCCGACCCAGCCCGCCGCCGGCGCCCGTGATGATCGCCACCTTGCCGTCGAAACCCAACGCATCAGTCATGGCCGGAACGGTACCGAGCGACCCGGCGCCGGTCACAACCGACAGCCGTGAGACCGGACCGGGCCCGGGCGCCGCTCAGACCGGCACGTGCAGCGACTGGCCCGGTTCGACCCGCTCGACGCCCGACGGGGTGCGGATCGGCACCGGGTTGCCGGTCAGCACCTCGACCGTGGCGCCGTCGGGGAGCACCGTCACCCGCACCTCGCTGCCGTGCCGGCGGAGCCGGTACGTGAGCGACGTCCACTCGGCGGGCAGACGTGGCTGGATCTTCAGCTGCTCACCGTTGTCGACGAGCCCGGAGAAGCCGTGCACGAGCGCGCCCCAGACCCCTCCGGAGTTGGCGATGTGGACCCCGTCGGCGGTGTTGCCGTGGGTGTTGGCCAGGTCCAGGTACAGCGCCTGGAGGAAGTATTCGTAGGCGAGCTCGGGGTAGCCGACGCTGCTGGCGACGATCGATTGCACACACGCGGACAACGACGAGTCGCCGGTGGTGATCGGGTCGTAGTAATCGAAGTTGCGGCGCTTCTCGTCGGTCGTGAAGTGTTCGCTGCGGAGGTGCATCGCAAGCACGACGTCGGCCTGCTTGAGCACCTGGTGGCGGTAGATGACGAGCGGGTGGTAGTGGAGGAGCAGGGGGTAGTTCTCGGTCGGCGTATTCTCGAAGTCCCAACGCTCGCGATCGACGAAGCTGGCGTCTTGGGGGTGGATGCCGAGCTCCTCGTCGTAGGGGAGGAACATCGCGTCGCACGCCCGGTGCCACGCCGCGATCTCGCTGTCGGCCACGCCGGTGGTGCGCACGAGCGCCTCGTGCGCCTCCGGCGCCCACTCCCGCAAGAACGCCACGCAACGGGCTGCGTAGCGCATCGTGAACCGCGCCATGACGTTCGTGTACAGGTTGTCGTTGACGACCGTCGTGTACTCGTCGGGTCCGGTGACGCCGTGGATGTGGAAGCACTCGGCGCCGTTGGTGTCGAAGAACCCGAGGTCTTCGTAGAGGCGGGCGGTCTCCACGAGCATCTCGGCGCCCTCGTGGGCGAGGAAGTCGAGATCACCGGTCGCGTTGAGGTACCGCTCGAGGGCGTACACGATCGCGGCGTTGATGTGGTACTGCGCGGTGCCCGCGGCGTAGTAGGCCGACGCCTCGGCGCCGTTGATCGTCCGCCACGGGTAGAGCGCGCCGACTTGGTCGAGCTCGCGGGCCCGGGCGCGGGCGGCGGGGAGCATGTGATACCGGAAGCGCAGGAGCTTGCGGGCCGCGTCCGGGTTCGTGAACGCGAGGAACGGCAGGACGTACACCTCGGTGTCCCAGAAGTAGTGCCCGTCGTAACCGCCCGCGGTCACGCCCTTGGCGGCGATGCCCTGCTCGTGCGTGCGGGCCGACGCCTGGGCGAGCTGGAACAGATGCCACCGCACCGCTTGTTGTGCGGCGGGGTCGCCGCCGATCTCGACGTCGCTGTGCTCCCAGAAGTCGTCGAGCCAGGCCCGTTGACCTGCGTAGAGCGAGACGACGCCGGCCCGTCGGGCGCGATCGATCGTGCGCTGACACCGGTCGGCGAGCTCCTCGGGCGGCACGCCGCGTGAGGAGTGGTACGACACGTACTTCGTGAGCCGGACCGGCTCGCCGGCGTGGGCCTCGATCGTGAACACCGACTTGGCCAGATCGTCGTCGACCGATGTCTCGACCCGGAACTCGCACGGCGTGTCGAGCTCGTGCCGGTACGCGCAAGCGATCGTCATCTTGCTCTCGACGGTTCGGTAGCCCAGGGTCACCTGACCGCCGGCAGGGTCATCGCGGTCGGCGTGCTGGCGCAGCCGCGGTTCGAGCACCCGCCGGTCGAACCGGCGGGCCTGGCGCGGGTCTCGACCCTCACCGAGCGCCGCGGCGGTCACGTGGTACTCGTCCTCGCCGTCCTGGCGGTTGAGGAGCTGCGACGAGATCACGACCGGCGCGTTGCCGTCGAGCAGCGTGACCTCGAAGCGGAGGACCGCCAGATGGCGGTGCTCGAGGCTGACCATCCGCTCGGAACGGACGCGCACCCGCTTGCCGGCCGGCGTGCGCCACACGATGTCGCGGTACGACACGCCGCTGCGGAAGTCCATCGCTCGCTCGTAGTGTTCGAGGTCGGCCTCGCGCAGGAGGAGCGGTTCGTCGTCGACGTACAGCTTCAACAGCTTGGCGTCCGGGACGTTGACGATCGTCTGACCCGTCTTCGCGAAGGCGAACGCGTCCTCGGCGTGCTGGATCTCCCACGTCTCGTGGAAGCCGTTCAGGAACGTGCCGTGGCTGTGCGCGTCACGGCCCTCGCTCGGGTTGCCGCGCATGCCGATGTACCCGTTGCCGTTGGCGAACAGCGTCTCGGTGACGCCGAGGTCGGTCGCGTCGGGTTCGGCCTCGACGAGCCGCCACGGGTCGACCGGGAACCGGTGACGGGGGATCTCCGAGGCGGTGGCGCGGATCTTCACGGTACCTCCGTGATGGTCTGGTCGAGGTCGGTGACGACGAGATGGGCGCCGGCGGCGGCGAGGGCGTCGGCGTTGCCGCCGCGGTCGACGCCGAGCACCAGCCCGAAGCGTCCGGCGATCCCGGCGGCGACACCGGACGTCGCGTCCTCGACGACGACCGACCGTTCGGGTTCGACGCCGAGGCAGCGGGCGGCGTGCAGGAACATCGCCGGATCCGGTTTGCCGGGGATGCCGAGCTCGGCCGCCGTCGTGCCGTCGACGACGACGGGGAACCGGTCCGCGAGACCGGCGGCCGCGAGGACGGTGCGGGCGTTCTTCGACGACGAGACGATCGCCTGTTTGGCGCCGAGGCGGTCGAGTTGCGCGATCAGGTGCATCGTGCCGGGGTACGGGTCGATGCCGTCCCGACCGAGGATCTCGTTGAACATCTCGTTCTTGCGGTTGCCGAGGGCGCAGATCGTCGCGTCGCCCGGCGCGTCTTCCGGATCGCCCCATGGCAGCTCGACCCCCCGCGAGGCGAGGAACGAGCGGACGCCGTCGTACCGCGGCTTGCCGTCGACGTGGGTGAGGTAGTCGTCGGCCTCGAAGCCCCACGGAGCGAACAGCTCGGCCCACGCGTGC
>JBFHJC010000135.1:0-8621 GCA_041596155.1 Ilumatobacter sp.
ATCATGTTCGGGCCGTCGTGGACGGTCCCGTCGGCTGTTGCCGGCCACGTCATCATCTGCTCGGTGCACCACCAGTACTCCTCGAGCGTCTCGCCCTTCCAGGCGAAGACCGGGACGCCCTGCGGGTCGTCGGCGGTGCCATCGGGGCCGACCACGACCGCCGCCGCGGCGTGGTCCTGGGTGGAGAAGATGTTGCAGCTCGCCCAGCGCACCTCCGCACCGAGGTGGGTGAGCGTCTCGATCAGCACCGCGGTCTGGATCGTCATGTGGAGCGAGCCGGAGATGCGCGCGCCGGCGAGCGGCTTGCTGTCGCCGTACTCCTTGCGGATCGCCATCAACCCGGGCATCTCGTGCTCGGCGAGCGTCATCTCCTTGCGCCCGAACGGAGCGAGCGACAGGTCGGCGACTCGGAAGTCCTTGCGCGCGGCGACGGTGGACGTCATGGGCATGCTCCTCCAGTGTGGGGGCAGTGTCGGGGTGAAATCGTTGCGGCGTTCGGCGGGCCGGGGCCTGCTGGCGCCGAATCACGTCGGCCCGCGCCGCCGGCCAGGCTACCGGACCAGGAGTGCGAGCCGGTGAGAACCCTGCGCCCGATCGCGCCGCGGCAGGGAGGCGCAGCCGATCCGGCTCCGCCGATGCGGCCGACCACGCTCACGTCAGCAGCCGACCCGGCGCAGCCGATGCGGCTCCGCCGATGCGTCCGACCACGCTCACGTCACCGGCCGATCGCGTCGCGACACCGAGGCCGGCGAGCGGCGAAGCGAAGCGGCGCCGGCGAGCTCGAGAGGCGCAGCCGGTCCGGCTCCGCCGGTCGGCGAAGCCCGATGTGACTAGTCGCCCAGGATGACGGCCGAGACGTCGAGCAGGTAGTCGAGGTAGCCGTCGCGGTTGTACACCCGCACCTCGTACGGCTTGGCGCTCCCGACGAAGCTGAACAACGCCATGTTCGGCATGATCTCGGTGTCGTTCATCACGAAGTTCGAGATCAGCGGCTTCTCGATGCCGGACGGATACACGGTCATGTACGAGCTGACCGGCGCCCACGGGTAGATGCGCGACAGCTTGGCGCCCACGATGTTGCCGATGAGACCGATCTGGTTGCCGACCGGCTCACCGGCGACCTTGACGTCGTTGACGAACGCCTGGAAGCTCCAGTCCTCGGCGTTGGCGGGCGGCAGCGGCTGCGCGAAGAAGTCGGGCGATCGCGTGTCGAGGGCGCGGAAGGGCGAGACGAGCGGGACGATCCGGCCGCGCCGAGTCGCGGGATCGCGGTTCTTGATCAGGTAGCCCATGAGGTCGACGGTCAGATGGGTCTGGCCCGCGTGGTTGTACACCGTGATCGTGCCGTCGGCCGGGTTGACGGGCACGATCGCCAGGGTCGACCGGATCTGACCGCGCACGAGGTTGCCCGTCGACGTCGAGGGTTCGGTGCCGGCTGCGACGCCTTGAGGCAGCGCGCTGAGGTACGTGGTCGTGCTGGCCGGGAGGTTGTTGATGCCGCCGATGTTGACCAGCGCACCGACGACGTCGGCGGTGTTGGGCACCGCGGGTGTGACGGCGCTGGCCCCCCGGATCGGGATCGTCCGCTGACCGCTGGGCCCGAGCGGCGCGTTCGAGTCGCGGGAGTCGAACAACCGGCCCGGGCCGGCGGGCTCGAGGCGGGCACCCTCGCTCGGGCCGTCGTAGCTGCTCGTCGACACCCAGCCGAACAGGTCGACGAGCACGTGCGAGGCGCCGCGGCCGGCGGGTGTGACCAGCCGGATCGACAGCTTGCCCCCGGCACCGGGGCGCAGGATCGCCGAGTTCGGCACGACCTGGCCCGGCGCGAAGTTGATCATCGACACGGTGTTCTCCGGTGCGCCCGCGCCGAACGCCCGCAGGTAGCCGTCGCCGGTCGGAGACACGACGGTGATCGTCACGGCCACGGCCAGGACGTTGTCGTCGAACCCGTCGCCGTCGCCGTCGGAGTTGACCGGCACGTTGCCCTTGCCCGTGACCTGGACCTCGAACACGTTCGCGGCGGCGCCGCTGGTGTTGGCGTCGGTCACCTTGGCCCCGAACGGCGCGACGTCGAGGTCGGCGCGCCGGGTGTCGAGCACGCGGATCGGCGTCATCATGTGGAGTTCGCCGCCGGCACCACAATCGGTCCCGGTGCACACGCCTCCGGCGGCTTCGACGGTACGGCCGGATCCGTCGGACGGGAGGTTGACGCCGACGATCGCGGCGACGGCGAGCAGGGCGGCCGTGCTGAGGCCACGCCACATCCGCGAGGACGTCGACCGCGAGGGCTTCGACCGGGTCACGCCGGGAGATCGTAACGCGTTCGTCATGAAAAACCGGTGCAGGGTCACTCCGACCCGGGGTCGGTGTCGGCGACCGAGGCCGAGAGCCGGTCGAACTCGGCGTCGTCGAGCGGGCGGGCCTCGTCGACGAGCATCACCGGGATGCCGTCGCGCACCTCGTAGACGCGCCGCAGGCGCGGGTTGAACAACACGCCGCCGTCGCCCTCGTCGGGCAGGTAGTGCAGCGGGCCCTTGTCGTCGGGGCACACGAGCAGTTCGAGCAGTGTCGGATCGAGGGTCATGAGGGCACCAGCCTGTCAGCGGGTCGGTCAATCGGTCGTGATCAGTGCGAGGAGCTCGGAGACACCCTCGTCGACGCGGTGTCGGTCGACCGCCTCCAGGTTGAGCCGCAACAGCGGTTCGGTGTTCGACGGGCGGAGGTTGAACCACCAGTCGCCGGCATCGACGCTGAGGCCGTCGAGTCGGTCCTGGTCGCAGGCGGTGAACTCGCGGCTCACCCGCTCGATCACCGCGGCGGGATCTCCGACGTGGGTGTTGATCTCGCCGCTCTGGGCGTACCGCTCGAACGGCTTGCGGAGCACCGAGAGGTCCTGCCCCGTGCGGCACAGCTCGTCGATCAGCACGGCCGTGGCGATCAGCCCGCTGTCGGCGCGGTAATTCCGTGCGAAGTAGTAGTGGGCCGAGTGCTCCCCGCCGAACACCGCGCCGGTCTCGGCCATGATCTCCTTGATGTAGGAGTGCCCGACCTTGGTGCGCACGGGCACGCCGCCCGCCTCGGCGATCGCCTCGGGCACCGCCCGCGAGCAGATCAGGTTGTGGAGCACGGTGGCGCCCGGGTTGGTCCGCAACACCGCGGTCGCGAGCAGCGCCGTGGTGGTGGAGCCACTCAGGCCCTGCCCCTCCTCGTCGACCATGAACACCCGGTCGGCGTCCCCGTCGAACGCGAGACCGAGATCGAACGACCCGCCGGCGACCCGTGCCCGCAGGTCGACCTGGTTGGCGGGCTGGAGCGGGTCGGCCGGGTGGTTGGGGAAGGTCCCGTCGAGCTCGCCGTACATCAGCTCGAGCTCGATGCGCGGCAGCCGCTCGAACAGCGCGGGGACCACGAGACCGCCCATGCCGTTCGCGGTGTCGGCCACGACCCGCATCGGGCGGATCGCGTCGGTGTCGAGGAAGCTCAGCACGTGATCGACGAATGCCGGCAGCACGTCGCGCTCGTGGCGGCGACCGGCACGGGCGGCCGGTCGCGGGCCGCCCCCGTCGAGCACCTGCACCGCGGTGTCGCGCACGTCCGCGAGCCCGCTGTCGATGCCGACCGGGCGGGCGCCGGCGCGGCAGAGCTTGAGGCCGTTGTAGCCGGCGGGGTTGTGCGAGGCCGTGATCATGGCGCCAGGCGCGTCGAGCGAGCCGGACGCGTAGTACAGGAGGTCGGTCGACGCCAGGCCGAGGTCGACGACATCGAGGCCCTGCTCCATCACGCCGCGGGCGAACTCGGCCGACAGCTCCTCGCCGGACTTGCGCATGTCGCGAGCGAGGAGCACACGGTCGCCGTCGACGAACCGCGCGAATGCAACGCCGAGCGCGTGCGCGACCGCTCCGTCGAGCTGGTCGGGCACCGTGCCACGGACGTCGTACGCCTTGACGATCTGGTCGAGCACAGTCATGGGCTTGCCAACGTTACCGGTCGTCCTCGGTCGGTTCCGACCCGCCGACGGCGTCATCATCGTCCCGGGGGGTGGCGAACCCGGCGCCGTCGTCGCGCACCCAGTCGCTCAGCGCCCGGTCGACGTCGGCAGGATCGCGCTCGACCGGCGTCGGTGCCAGGGCGAAGCCCACGGGTACCTCGGCGGCATGCTCCACGTCGCCCTCGCGCCGCCACCAGAAGCACAGGCCGACCCCGACGAGCGTCAGCAGGTATCCCAGATGATCGACCGCCCGTCGGCCGTACCGGAGCTCGACGTGCTCGCTGGTCGGCACCACCACCATCATGTTCGGCCCGATCCGGTACGGACCGTCGGCCCCGCTCGCCGTCCAGTTCGGGAAGTAGCTGACGCGGACGAGCACCGGGACGCCGACGCGGTCGACGTCGAACGACAGCGACTGGCGCCCGATGTCGACGCCGCTGACCGCGACCCGCGGCAGCGCGACCGGCTCGATCGGCGAACCCGGCACGACGACGTCGACGCGGGGGCCGCCGGGGTCGTCCTCGGTCAGGCGGCGTGACAGGTCGACCTGGACCTCGATGCGCTGCCACTCGTCCGGGCCGTCGGCGGCCGGCATCGCGACCCAGTCCTGCGGATTCTGGAACCAGCTCGAGCCGAGCTCGAGGTACCGCTCGCGGGCGTCGCCCGGGCGCGGGTTCACGACGACCGGCTGCACGTCGAGCGCGGAGACGACCTCCGAGTCCGAGACCAGGTAGATGTCCCAGGGCGCCGACGACGTGACATACGTGAGCTCGTCCTGGCGGGCCGCTTCGGCCTTCGCCTCGTCGCTGCGCACCATCACGTAGCGCACGCCGAGCTCCTGCAGGTACCGCACGCCGACCGCCGCGTCGTTGTCCGTGTAGCGCAGCTCACGCACCGGGTTCGACGACTGCTTCGACATCGCGGCGGTGGCGATGAAGTGGTACGGGGTGGTGCCCGACGCTTCGAAGAAGAGGCCCTCCATCGAACCGATGCAGCCGTCGGTCCAGTGCGGCAGCAGCATCAGCGCCATCGTCGTGCCGTAGAGCCCGTTGTCAGGATGGTTCTCCCACAGCGCCCGGCCGCACCCGAGCTCGGGCGTGTCGCCGATGCGCTCCATGGTGGTGACGACCTGGTGGTACTCGGTGTAGTACTGGTCGCGGCCCTCGTAGCCCTCGAAGTTGTACCGCGACCACCCGTCGCCGAGGGCATCGGTGTTGGTGGACGTGGCGGCGAACGGTCCGACGGCGTACACGACCGTGCCGTCGGCGAGTTGCTTGCTGCCGTTCAGGAACCAGAACGCCTGGAACATGAAGCCGAGCACGACCAGCACGCCGAGCGCGGTGATCCCGGCGAACACCGTGCCCTCCCGGACCGACGGGACCTCGAGCGCCCGGCGGTCACGGATCACGTTCCACGCCAACCCGAGCACCTCGACGGCGCCGACCACCATGAGGAGATACCGGATCAGGTAGACGAACGGCAGCAGGCGAGGGTTCCAGAGCAGGCCGAGGCCGGGCAGGCTGTCCTGGGCCAGGTAGACGCCGGCGACGAAGACGAGCCCGGTGACACCGAGTGCCGTGCCGCTCAAGTGTCGGCGCGCGATGCACATCAGGAACCCGATGACGGCGAGCGTCGTCACGATCATGTCGAGCGGCGCCGTCAGGGGGAAGAACATCTCCCACCAGTCGGTGCGGGCGCCGTACTTCATGTCGGTCTGGTAGTCGTGGTCCCAGACGAAGGGCAGCACCCACCAGGCGAGCAGGAGCACGCTGGTGACGCCGACCGTCAGCGAGTACCGCAGGCGGGTGCGGTCGATCCACAGGATGCTGAACACGAGCGCCGCTCCCGCCACGAAGATCAGCACGATGCCGTGGGAGACGGCCGCGGCAGCGATCAGCACGGACGCCCACACCCGGTACTTCCCGGTGCGCAGACCGGCCGCCAGCACGCCGAGCCCCAGGACCGCCAGCGACAGCGCGATCGAGAACGAGAACTCGCCGGCCATCGTCGACTTGAGGTTGCCGCCGTAGATGCTGAAGCTCTCGTCGAGGGCGAACGCCAGACCACCGAACGCCATCAGCTCGGGGATCGGATGGCGGAACGCCGCGAGCCGACCGAACGCCCAGCACGCGGCCGGCAGGGTGATCAGACCGAGGACGCTCACCAGCTTCATCGCGACCCCGTACGGGAGCACGACGTCGACGAGCACGATCGCCAGCGCCGGCAGGACCATGTAGAAGCGGTAGGTCGGCAGGCCGGCGTACCAGTCCATGCTCCAACCGCTGAGGCGGAACGAACCGAGGAGGTGGTCGCGTAGGTACGCCGGGCCCCACACGTGCGCCCCGAAGTCGCCCCCCGTCGGCGTCGTGTCGTCGAACACGAGGTCGCGGCTGCCGAACGGGCTGAGGTGGACGACGTTCAGCATGATCCAGGTCGTCACGACGAGGGTGAGCACCGTCGAGGCGTACGCCCACACCCGCTCGGCCGGCCACGGGCGATCGGCCCACGCGATCGGCCGCCGCAGCGCCCTCCGCCGGACGCGGTCCCACGACGGGAGCTGGAACCGTCGTCCGGAGCCTCCATCGGCGGTGCGCCGTACCTCGGCCGGGAAGCCCGCGTCGGGGTCCGGGTCGGGCGCGCCGCGACGAGCCTCGGCGGGGTCGTCGAGGTCGGCGGGAGCGCCGTCGAGCGGCAGCGGGTCGTCGAGCCGGTCGGTCATGGTGCGCCGCTCAGTCTGTCAGCTCGCTCACGATCGCCGAGGTCACACCGCGCGACGCCGGCCCTCACCAGGGGCTCGCCGCTCAGGTCAAGACCGCGATCAGGCCCGTGGCGTTGAACGCCGCGTGGGTCACGATCGCCGGCCCCAGCCGCCCGGTCGCGACGACGCAGCCCCCGAAGACGAGTCCAGCGGCGAACAAGCCGGGATACTCGACCGGCGAGAGGTGGACGAGCGAGAAGAGCGCCGACACCGCGACGAGCGCACCGATCGGGCCGAGGCGGTTCGTGACCGACCGCTGCAGCAGCCCCCGGTACACCAGCTCCTCGACCAGTGGCGCGCCCACCACGACCACCAGCACCAGCAGCCAGGTCGACCCACCGGCGGCGCGGTCGGCGAGGTCCTGGGCCCGCTCCTCGAGCCGGGCGTCCGAGAACGTCTCGGGCCAGATCCGCTGCAACGGGGCGTACACCGCCGGGACGAGCGCGAGCTGGCCGACGACACCGAGCGGGACACCGATCACGTCGATGGGGCGAACGGCCAGGGCGAGGTCGCGCACCGGGTCGCCCGTTCCGTGGCGGCGGCTCACCCACGTCATGGCGACGGCGAACGCGAACCAGCCGGCCGCCGCCGCCGCCGCGAGCTCGACGATGGAGAGGTCGCCGTCGAGCTCGCCGCCGACGGCGACGATCGAGAGCGAGCCGAGCACCAGCCCGCCGAACAGCCAGGCGACCGCCCACGTCCCGATCGCGGGCGGCATCGGAATCGGCGATGCGTTCGTCGGCGACGGTGTGAGGAGCGGATCGCCGGACGACGGCACGGCGCCGCAGGGTACCGGATCTCGCGGAAACGGTGATGCCCCGGAAACGGCGATCAGACGGCGATCAGCGACGGCATCGTCACCGATCGGCGGTCTCGGACCTGCCAGCCCTGCGGTGCGGTGAGGCGCCCGGCGTGGCGGGCGCACAGGTCGTACGCGTGCGGATCGCGCTCGGTGCTCAGCTCGTCGAGCCACACCTGGGCGTGGGCGTAATGGTACGTGAGCGTGACCGCCGCCGCCTCGCTGCAACCCGTCCGTGAGCAGTGTCTCGCCACGAGCGGACACCGTACGCGGTCGACCGTCGGCGCCGGCGGACCCGCGGTCCGACCGTCGGCCGTCCGCCCTCGAGGGCCCACGTTTGACATCGAGCACGACCGGGCAATCACCGTGCTGCGCTCTAGGCTGGAAGAATGGACAAGCTGCCCCCACCGCCCCCTCCGCCGCCGCCCGGTCGCGGTCGGCCGGCCGGGCAGCCGCCTGGCCGTGACCGCAAGCCGTCGTTCGGCGGCGGCGGCGACGGCGATCGCACCCCGCCCCCGACGTGGGTGCGGCGGTGGCTCCCGTGGATCGTCATCGCGCTCTTCGTGTCGATCTTCTTGATCCCGTCGCTGCTGTCGGGCGAGGAGGGCCAGGAGATCACCTACACCGAGCTGATCGCGCTGATCGACGACGGCGAGGTCGACAACATCGAGATCGACAACGCCAGCGGCAAGATCACCGGCGAGCTCGCGTCGGGCGACAAGTTCACCACGACGGGTGGCGGCGACCGCGGCCTCTCCGAGGCCGACGAGCAGCTCGCCCGCGAGCGCGGCGTCAAGATCGGCTTCACGACGCCCAGCAGCAACTGGTTCCTGGGTGTGCTCGGCCTGCTGCTCCCCGTGCTGCTCATCATCGGTTTCTTCGTGTGGCTGCAGCGCCGCGCCCAGGGCCAGATGGGCAACGTGATGTCGATCGGCCGCAGCCGCGCCAAGGCGTACTCGGCCGACAAGCCGTCGACCACGTTCGCCGACATCGCCGGCTACGAGGGTGTCAAGCAGGAGATCAACGAGGTCGTCGACTTCCTCCGCATGCCCGAGCGGTTCCGCGAGATCGGCGCC
>JBFHJC010000136.1:0-8530 GCA_041596155.1 Ilumatobacter sp.
CCACGAGCGGTGCCACCGACCGTTGCCGGCGTGGAGCTCGCGGAGCAGGAACTCGCCACAGCGGACCGCGGCGTCGCGCCAGTCGGTGCGCTGGAACGTGGCGGCCGAGTCGGCCAACGCGTTGAGCATCAGTCCGTTCCATTCGGTCAGTACCTTGTCGTCGAGACCGGGTCGCGGCCGTCGGGAGCGCACGGCGAGCAGTCGTTGGCGAGCCTCCTCGATCACCGGCGGACGTCGGAGCTGGCCTCGGCTGTGCATGCGGTTCGGGATCGAGCGCCCCTCGAAGTTGCCCTCGTCCGTGATGCCGTACCACTGCAGCGTGAGCTCGATCGCCTGGTCGTCCATGCCCGCGAGCGCGTCGCGCACCTCACTGGGGGTCCACGTGGCGAACAGGCCCTCCTCCCCGTGACCGTCGGGGCCGGGTGAGTCAGCGTCCTCGGCCGAGTAGAAGCCGCCGTCGGGGTGTTGCAGGTCGCGCAGCACGTACTCGATCGTCTCCTCGACGATCTGGCGGTATTGCGGGAGCCCGAGAACCGAGAAGGCCTGGCGGTAGAGGCGAACCAGCAGTGCCTGGTCGTAGAGCATCTTCTCGAAGTGGGGGACGAGCCACTCACGATCGACGGAGTACCGGGCGAAGCCGCCGCCGATGTGGTCGTACATACCGCCCGAGGCCATCGCATCGAGCGACGTGGTCACGACGCGTCGGGCGTCGTCGCTCGCGGTCGTCATGTAGGCCCGCAGGATGAGCTCGAGGTGCTGGGTCGACGGGAATTTCGGCGCGCCGCCGAATCCGCCCCATTCGGGGTCGAACGCGCCCGCGATCCGCTGGAGCGTCTCGTTGACCAGATCGAGCGAAGGCAGGTCCGGCTTCGGAGCCGTCGCCGCAGTGCGACCGATCGCGGCGACGAGCGCCTCGGCGTTCTTGTCGAGATCGGCGCGCCGGTTGCGCCACGCATCATCGAGCGCGTCGATGACCTTCAGGAACGGCTCCTTGGGGAAGTAGGTGCCGCCCCAGAACGGTCGCCCATCGTGGTCGAGGGCGACCGTCATCGGCCACCCGCCCCGCCCGGTCATCGCCTGGACCGCGTCCATGTAGACCGCGTCGACGTCGGGACGCTCCTCGCGGTCGACCTTCACGTTGACGAAGGTCTCGTTCATCTTCGCGGCGACCTCGTCGTCCTCGAACGACTCGTGCGCCATCACGTGGCACCAGTGGCACGCCGAGTAGCCGACAGAGAGCAGGATCGGGACGCCCCGTTCGCGGGCCACCGCGAACGCGTCCTCGCCCCACGGGTACCAGTCCACCGGGTTGTCGCGATGTTGGCGGAGGTAGGGGGAGGTCTCGGCGGCGAGGCGATTCACCCGGGCGACCCTATCGACGCCCACAGCGCCCGCCGAGGCGCCGTTCCCCGGCGGGCTCCGCCTCGGCCATCGTGTCGACCATCGGCCCGTGGGCCGCGTACCAGCGCCCGTAGGCGGCGGCCAGCGGCGGAGCGGTCACGCCGTGCAGCACCACGCTCAGCAGCACCGTCAGCGTGATCACGTCGAACAGTTCGGCACCGAACTCGGCGTCGTCCTCGAGCAGCGTGATTCCGAACACGATCGAGGCGAGACCGCGCGGGCCGAACCATCCGAGGAACGCGACCGTGCGCGACCGCAGGCCGGAGAACGCGGTCGCAACGGCGACCGGCGCCATGCGGCCGAGCGTGAGCGCGAGCACGGAGCAGGCGACGACCCGGAACGAGACCGACTCGAAGGCATCGAGCACGAACAGGTTGCCGAAGACGAAGAAGGCCAGCGCGGCGAGGAGCGCAGCGGAGTCCGCGGTGTACTCCTCGAGGTGCGTGGCCAGATCGTCGGCGAGCACCGAACCGAACATGGCGCCGGCCACGAACGCCGCGATGAACGCGTTCACGGAGATCTCGATCGCGACCGAGATCGTCAGCAGCGCGACGGCGAGGGTCGCCAGTTGCGCCCAGATCCCTGCGATCCACCCGGCGCGCGTCGAAGCGCCGAGCGCCCACGCTGCGACCCCGCCGATGACGATGCCCGCCAGCGCGCCGCCGCCGAGCTGGCGCACCACGAAGTCGGTCCATTCGCCGCCCCCGCGCAGCTCGCCCGTTGCGAGCTCGGCGAACAGGACGAACGCCGGTACGGCCAGACCGTCGTTGAGCCCGGACTCGACGTTGAGGGCTTGGCGGATCCGCGACGGGACGGAGTGGTCGGTCACGACCGCCTCGCCGAGCGCCGCATCGGTCGGTGCGAGCACGACGGCGACGAGGGCTGCCGCCCAGAACGACAGCCCCGGGAGCA
The DNA here is from genome assembly GCA_041596155.1 of Ilumatobacter sp. Taxonomy (GTDB): domain Bacteria; phylum Actinomycetota; class Acidimicrobiia; order Acidimicrobiales; family Ilumatobacteraceae; genus Ilumatobacter. The sequence goes on from JBFHJC010000136.1 coordinate 2,314, forward strand.
GCAGCCAGTTGACCACGGCGCCCAGCGCCACGGTGATCGGGAGACCGACCAGCAGCAGGCGAAGCGGCAGTCCGGCAGCGCGCCGCAGCCCGCCGACGTCCATCCGGACGGCATCCGAGAACAGGATCACCCCCAGCGTGACCTCGGCCAGCAGCGCGACGTCGTCGATCGCAACCCCGAGCTCGACCGCGTCGGTGGCGTCACCGACCGCGCCGAGCGCGACGAGCATCATCGGCATGGAGATCCACCACCGCTCGAGCCGCCGGCTGACGACGGCGTAGGCGAGCAGCGCGAGGATGACGCCGAGGACGTCGCGGCCGTCCACGCCACGACCCTACGCGAGCGGCGCGGACCCCTGTGCCAGCATGATCACCATGGTCGGGGAGGCGGTGGGCGCCGCGTTGTTGCTGCTCGGTGGCGCGCTCGGCCTGCCGGCGAGCTGGAACGCGGCGCGGCCGATCATCGACCCCACGCGCCGCTACTCGCGCTCGTGGCTGCCGGCGATGGTCGTGAGCGAGCTGGCGCCGCTCTGGCTCGCCGTGCACCTCGCCCTCCTCGTGCTCGGGTTGCTCCTCGGCGTTCTCGACACCGTCGCCGGCGCCGTCGGCGCCGTGCTCGTGCTGACGTCCGCGTCGCTGCTCGGCTGGGTCGTCGTGCGCCGGGCGATCGGTGTCCGCCGGCTCCGGCGCCATGTCGACGGGGTGGTGCACCGGGCGATCTGGCCGGCGGGCCTGATCGGTCGACCGGTGCCGACGCCGGCCGGGGTCGTCGAGCAGCACGGCATCCAGTGGGCCGACGGGCTGACCGTCGACGTCGTGCGGCCGGCGAACGCCGATGCCGCTGTGCCGGCCGTGGTCTACGTGCACGGCGGTGGCTGGACCGGTGGCGACCCGCAACGCCAGGCGCGCGACCTCTACCACGCGCTGGCCCTCGACGGGTGGGCGACCGTCGCCGTGCGCTATCCGTTCACGCCGGGTGTCAGCGTCGAGCGCCAGATCGACGTCGTCGCCGCCGCCATTCGATCGGTTCGAACCGAGCTCCACGGCGTGGCACCGACGCGGGTGGTCGTCGCCGGTGGCTCGGCGGGCGCGCACCTGGCGGCGATGGCCGCACTCCGACCGGACGTGTCGGTCGACGCCCTCGTCGGTCTGTACGGGGTGTACGACATGGCGAACCGGAATCGCCTCCGAGCGCACTGGACGAAGATCGAGCGTGAGGTGATGTTGGCGACCGTCGCCGAGGCGCCACACCGGTACCGGGCCGTGTCGCCGATCGATCAGGCGCTCGACCGCGCACCGCCCGTCCTGCTCGTGCACGGCAGCCGCGACACGTTGGTGCCGGTCGCGGAGAGCCTCCAGTTCGCCGACGTGCTGCGCCGCGCCGGGCGTCAGGTGGAGATGGTGTCCGTGTACGGCGCCCAGCACGCTTTCGATGCGGTGTCGTCGCCCACGAGCCGCACGGCGGCGGCCGTCATCCGGGACTGGCTGCGGCGGGCCGTGCTCGACGCGAGCGCGCCGATCGGTCGGGGTCAGGCACCGACGGCGTGATAGCCGCCGTCGACGTGGACGATCTCGCCGGTGGTGGCGGGGAACCAGTCGCTCAACAGGGCGACACACGCCTTGGCGACCGGTGACGAGTCGTTGACGTCCCAACCGAGGGGGGCTCGGCCGTCCCACGTGTCCTCGAACAGGGCGAACCCCGGAATCGACTTGGCGGCCATCGTGCGCACGGGGCCGGCTGCGACCAGGTTGCATCGGATCTGCTTGGCGCCGAGCTCCCGGGCGAGGTAGCGGCTGAGGCTCTGGAGCGCGGACTTGGCGACGCCCATCCAGTTGTACGCCGGCCACGCCTGCTGGTTGTCGAAATCGAGGCCGACGATCGAACCGCCGTCGTCCATCAACGGGACGAAGGCATCGGCGAGCGTCTTCAGCGAGTAGGTCGAGATGTGCATCGCCGTCGCGACGTCCTCCCATGGCGCGGCGAAGAAGTCGTCGCCGAGGCACGACGCCGGCGCGAAGCCGATCGCGTGGAGGACCCCGTCGACGCGGCCCCACTTGGCGGCGACCGCCTCGCGGACGTTGGCGACGTGCTCGGGCACGGTCACGTCGAGCTCGAACACGTCGATGTCGTCGCCGAGCTTGCGCGCGGTGCGCTTCGTCAGGCTGAGCGCCCGCCCGGCACCGGTCAGGACGATCTCGGCGCCCTCGTCGAGCGCGATCCGGGCGACCCCGTAGGCCAGCGAGGCGTCGGTCAGGACACCGGTGATCACGATCTTCTTGCCGTCCAGGATTCCCATGCGACGCAACGTAGCCGCGCGACTCGACCATGTCGGCGGACGGGCGGTTGTGCAAGGCTCGCGGCATGCGCATCGGAGTGATCGGTGGCAGCGGCCCGGCCGGCAGTGGCCTGGCTGCCCGCCTGGCGAGCGTCGGGTACGAGGCCGTCATCGGGTCGCGCTCGAAGTACCGGGCGATGGAGATCCGCGACGAGATCGTCGATCGGTACCCCGACATCGCGCCACTGCTCGGTTACGGCGACAACGCGTCGGCCGCCCATGGCGACATCGTGGTGATCGCTACGCCGTGGGACGCGGCGGCGACGATGGCGCACGATCACGCCAGCCATCTGCATGGCAAGATCGTCGTCAGCATGGCGAACGCGCTCGTTCGGGTCGGTTCGGAGTTCCAGCCGCTCGTGCCGCCGCGGGGCAGCGTCGCGGCCCACGTCCAGGCCGCCGTCCCCGACAGCCGCGTCGTCGCCGCGTTCCATCATCTGCCGGCCAAGGAGCTCGGCCAGATCGGCGAGCCGATCGACTCCGACGTGCTCATCTGTGGTGACGAGCACGACGCCGTGGCGGCAATCAGCGAGATCGTGTCGAAGATCCCGGGGTGCCGCCCGCTCGACGCCGGCGAGCTGTCGAACGCGACGGCGATCGAGGCGTTCACGGCGGTCCTGCTGCAGCTCAACGTCCGGTACAAGACCCGCGTCGCGCCGAAGCTCACCGGCATCAAGAGCGACCCGCGGGACGCCGACTCCTGACGCATGTCGACGTTCCGGCTGTTCGACACCGCGCGCCGGGCGGTCGTGCGGTTCGAGCCGAACGAGCACGTGTTGATGTACACGTGCGGCATCACGCCGTACGACGCGACCCACCTCGGGCATGCGGCCACGTTCATCGCGTACGACGTCCTGCAGCGCCATCTGATCGACAAGGGCCACACGATCAAGTGCGTCCGCAACGTCACCGACGTCGACGACCCGCTCTTCGACAAGGCGCGCGAGCTCGGCGTGCACTACCTCGACCTCGCCGCCGCCGAGGAGGCTCGGTTCGAGCGTGACATGGCGGCGCTGAACGCGCTGCCGGTCGCGTCGACACCGCGTGCCAGCTCGGCCATCCCCGACATCCGCGGCTGCATCGGCATGGTGATCGACCGTGGCTACGCCTACGAGTCGGGCGGCGCCGTCTACTTCGACGTGACGAAGTACGGGGCGTTCGGGTCGATCAGCCACTACACCGAGGCCGAGATGATCGCGTTGGCCGCCGAGCGGGGCGGCAACGTCGACGACCCCAACAAGCGGCACCCCCTCGACTTCGTGCTCTGGCAGCCGTCGGCCCCCGACGAGCCATCGTGGGACACGATGTGGGGCCCGGGACGTCCCGGCTGGCACATCGAGTGCAGCGCGCTGGCGTTGCGCGAGCTCGGCACCACGATCGACCTGCACGGCGGCGGTGCCGACCTGATCTTCCCGCACCACGAGTGCGAGGCCGCCCAGTCGGTCGCCGCGACCGGCGAGCCGTTCGTGCGCCACTGGATGCACACCGCGTTGATCAGCATGGACGGCCACAAGATGTCCAAGAGCCTCGGCAACCTCGTGTTCGTCGACCGGTTGCGCGAGGTGTGGGACCCGATGACGATCCGGCTCGGCCTGGTCGAGCACCACTACCGAACCGAATGGGAGTGGGACGACGGCTTGATGGCCCGCAACCAGGAGCGGCTCGAACGCTGGCGCGCCGCCGTCGACGGCGCGGCCGATGACGTGCTCGACGAGGTGCGAGATCGACTCGACGACGATCTCGACACGCCGGGTGCCGTGGCCGCCATCGACGCCGCCGCCGCCAGGGGAGCGTCGACCCGTGCGGCGGCGGAGCTGTTGGGTGTCGCGCTGTGATCCCCGCGTGGCTCTGCTCCCCGTGTGAGCGTCGGGCGTCGCCGGAGTTCACGCGAAATCAACATTCTCGTCGGTGACACTTCCGACGGATGGCCTACCATGCGGCACATGAGCCGCGATCCGGGTGCCAACCAGCTGCAGGCCCGTACGCGTTCGATCGCGCGCCCGCTGGCGACCCGCCTGTGGAACATCGAGCGGCAGGGATACGAGCGGCTGCCCGACGACGGTCCCGCGATCCTGTGCCCGAACCACATCAGCTTCCTCGACTCGGCGTTCCTGATGCTGACGGTGCCGCGCAACATCAGCTTCGTCGGCAAGGCCGAGTACCTCGACGACTGGAAGACGAAGTACCTCTTCCCGGCGATGGGGATGATCCCGATCGACCGCTCGGGCGGCGAGCGCAGCGCATCGGCACTCGAGGCGGCCGAGGAGGTGCTGCAACGCGGTGAGCTGTTCGGGATCTTCCCGGAGGGCACCCGCAGCCGTGACGGCTCGCTCTACAAGGGCCGGACGGGCGCCGCGCGACTGGCGATGAAGATCGGCTGCCCGATCTTCCCGGTCGGGATCGTCGGCACCGACAGCATCCAGCCGATCGACGCCAAGGTGCCCCGCTTGGGCGGCACGTGCTCGATCAGGATCGGTCGACCGATCCGGCCCGAACGGTATGAAGGTCGCGGTCCCGAACATCTCGCGTGGCGCTCGATGATCGACGAGGTCATGTTCGAGATCCGCGAGATGACCGGCCAGGTGTACAAGAACGTGTACGCCGGTCAGTCCGAGATCGGTGAGGAGCGCCCGTCGAAGGTCGCGAGCGTCGTCGACGAGCGCGATCCGAGCGGCGAGCTCGCCCGCGAGATGGTGAACGCCTAGGTCGACCCGCCGCTCGATCGATCGACGTTCGGCCTTCTCGGAACCCTCCCTGGTTCGCACGGGTCGCGCTCGTAGACTTTTCGGCGTCATGTCGAACATCACGATCTCCCTGCCCGACGGTTCCGAGCGCGAGCTACCCGACGGTGCGACGGCGCTCGACCTCGCGGCGTCGATCGGCAAGCGGCTCGCCAAGGCGGCGGTGGCCGCCACGGCCGACGGCGCGCAGATCGATCTCACCCGACCGCTGCCCGACGGCGCCGAGGTCGCGATCATCACCGACGACACCGACGCCGGTCGCCACGTGCTGCGCCACTCGACCGCCCACGTGCTCGCCCAGGCGGTCACCAGGCTCTTCCCCGGCGCCAAGTTCTCGATCGGGCCGGCGATCGAGCACGGGTTCTACTACGACTTCGATCTACCCGGCGGCAAGACCTTCAGCGACGAGGACCTCGACGCGATCGAGGCCGAGATGCGCCGCATCGTCGCCGCCGACCAGCCGTTCGTCCGCAGCGAGATGTCGATGGCCGAGGCCAAGCAGCTCTTCGCCGACCAGCCGTACAAGGTCGAGATCATCGAACGGGTCGAGAGCGCACAGGGCGACGCGGACGACGCCGGCGAGGTCGGCGAGGGGGGCGTGATCAGCGCGTACCGGAACACCCCTGAGTTCGTCGACATGTGCGTCGGCCCCCACGTGCCGTCCACCGGACGCCTCGGACACTTCAAGCTCCAGCGCGTCTCCGGCGCTTACTGGCGGGGCAACGAGGACGGCAAGATGCTGCAGCGCATCTACGGCACGGCCTGGGAGTCCAAGTCGGCCCTCGAGGCCCACCTGCACCAGCTCGAGGAGGCCGCCAAGCGCGACCATCGCAAGCTCGCGACCGAGCTCGATCTGCTCAGCTTCCCGAGCGAACTCGGTGGCGGCCTCGCCGTGTGGCACCCGAAAGGCGCGACCGTCCGCAAGCTGATGGAGGACTACAGCCGCCTGCGCCACGAGCGCGGCGGCTACGAGTTCGTGTTCTCGCCCCACTTGGCGAAGGCGGGGGTCTTCGAGACCTCCGGCCACCTCCAGTGGTACGCCGACGGGATGTACCCGCCGATGGAGATGGACAACGGCACGTACTACATGAAGCCGATGAACTGTCCGATCCACTGCCTCATCTACAAGAGTCGGCAGCGG
>JBFHJC010000137.1:0-8474 GCA_041596155.1 Ilumatobacter sp.
ACCGCAGAACAGCGTGTCGCCGCTGAACACCGTGCCGCCGGCCGCATCGTGGAAGCAGCAGCAACCGGGGGAGTGCCCGGGTGTGTGCAGCACCCCGAGTTCGTGGCCGCCGGCGGAGATCAGCGACCCGGGTTCGATCGGCCGGTCGGGCGACTCGTCGGGGTAGACGGCATCCCACAGCATGCGGTCGGCCGGATGCAGCATGATCGGCGCGTCGACTGCGTCGCGCAACGGAACCGCTGCGTTGATGTGGTCGTTGTGGCCGTGGGTGAGCACGATCGCCTTCACGCGCCGACCGCCGACGCCGGCGACGATCGGCTCGTGGTTGTGAGCCGCGTCGAACACGACGACCTCGCGCTCGTCGCCGACCAGCCAGATGTTGTTCGTGACCTCCCACTCGCCGCCGTCGAGCGCGAAGATGCCGTCGGTCGTGACGAGCTCGACGGGCACTACATCACCACCACGGACCGCAGGACCTCGCCGCGCTCCATCTTGTGGAACGCTTCCTCGACGTCGTCGATCGAGATCGTCTCGGACACGAAGCGGTCGAGGTCGAGGCGGCCCTGACGGTACAAGTCGATGAGCATCGGGAAATCGCGGCTCGGGAGGCAGTCGCCGTACCACGACGACTTCAGGGTGCCGCCGCGACCGAACACCTCGATGAACGGCAGCTCGAGCTTCGCGTCGGGGTGCGGCACGCCGACCAGCACGACCGTGCCGGCGAGGTCGCGCGCCGCGAAGCACTGCTGGTAGACCTCCGGATGGCCGACGGCCTCGATGCACACGTCGGCGCCGTTGCCGCCCGTCACCGACCGGATGTACTCGACCGCGTCGGTCTCGTTGGCGTTGCAGGTGTGGGTGGCCCCGAACTCCTTGGCCCACTCGAGCTTCTGGTCGTCGATGTCGACCGCCACGATCGTCGAGGCGCCCGCCAGGAAGCTGCCGGCGATCGCAGCGTCGCCGACCCCACCGCACCCGAACACGGCGACGGAGTCACCCCGCCCGACGTTGCCGGTGTTCATCGCCGCGCCGAGACCCGCCATCACGCCGCACCCGAGCAGTCCGGCGGCCGTCGCCGGCGCCTCGGGGTCGACAGGGGTGCACTGGCCCGAGTGGACGAGTGTCTTCTCGATGAACGCACCGATGCCGAGCGCCGGTGACAGCTCGGTGCCGTCGGTGAGCGTCATCTTCTGCGCGGCGTTGTACGTGCTGAAGCAGTACCAGGGCTTGCCCTTCAGGCACGAACGGCAGCTGCCGCACACCGCCCGCCAGTTGAGGATCACGTAATCGCCCGGCGCCACGTTGGTCACCCCGTCGCCGACCGACTCGACGACGCCGGCGGCCTCGTGGCCCAGCAGGAACGGGAACTCGTCGTTGATGCCGCCCTCCCGGTAGTGCAGGTCGGTGTGGCAGACGCCGCACGCTTGGATCTGCACGATCGCTTCACCGGGCCCCGGGTCGGGGACGACGATGGTCTCGATGGTGACCGGCTCGCCCTTGGCGCGAGCGACGACTCCGCGTACTTCCTGTGGCATGGCCGCGACCGTAGCCGCACCGACGATCCCCGCTCTCGGCGTGGGCGGCGCGTTCGTCGGGAGACGGGCCGAGGGAGGCTCATCGTCCACCCATCGCACCGTCACGATCACGCGCTGTGGTATGTCTGTTCTATCGACGGCGTCGCAGCCACGCGATGCCAGAAAGGGGAACATCATGATGTTGGCCGTCGACTGGGGCCAGGGCATCGAGGATGCTTGGCGCGATCTGACGGGGTTCATCCCCGACCTGATCGCCGCCATCGTCGTCCTGCTCGTCGGGTGGTTCGTCGCCCGCGTCATCCGCAAGGTGGTCGAGAAGATCCTCCAGAAGATCAACTTCGACCGGTACATCGACAAGTCCGGGCTGGGCGCCCCCATCGAGCGTGCCGGCTGGGCCGACTCGGGCAAGTTGCTCGCCCTGCTCATCTACTACGGGCTGATGCTCGTGGTGATCCAGCTGGCGATCGGCGTGTTCGGTGACACCGCCGTCAACGAGGCGTTCGACGGGCTCATCGAGTTCATCCCGAAGCTGTTCGTCGCGATCATCATCGTGATCATCACCGGCGTCGTCGCCAACACGGTCCGCGGGCTCGTGTCGGCCGCCGTGTCGCACATGGATGCCGGCAACTTCATCTCCAAGGCCGCATTCGTAGCGATCTGGGTGATCGGTGCCTTCGCGGCCATCGACCAGATCGAGTTCGCCGAGGACGTCGTCGACACCCTCTGGCAGACCTTGGCCTACAGCCTCGGATTGATCTTCGTGATCAAGTTCGGCGTCGGCGGCATCTGGGCCGCTCGCGACCGCTTCTGGCCCGCGGTGTACGAGCAGGTGACGGGCGCCAAGGAGCAGCTCGACAGCGATACCGGCAGCTCGGCGTCCGCCGAGTCGACGCCACCGCCTCCGCCGGCGGGCTGACCGACTCGACTCCACAGCGACGGAGCCGCGCCGCGGTGCGCGGCTCCGTCGTCGCGCCGGGGCGGCCGCCGGCTGGTCAGCCCGATCAGAACAACCTGAGCTCGTCGGGCGCCATGCCGCGGAGCGCGTCGTAGTCGACCTCGACCCAGCGGAAGCCGCGCGACTCGGCGAGCACGCGTGCCTGCGGCTTGATCGACTGGGCGACGAAGACGCCGCGCACCGCGCCGAGCGACGAGTCAAGACCGAGGCGCTCGACGTAGCGGGCGAGCTGTTCGACGCCGTCGATCTCGCCGCGCCGCTTGACCTCGACCGCGACGGTCACGCCGTCGAGGTCCTTGCACAGCAGGTCGATCGGGCCGATCGCCGTCGGGTACTCCCGCCGCACGAGCGTCAGACCGTCCTCGATCGCGTGCGGTGAGGCGGCCAACAGCTCCTGGAGGTGCGCCTCGACGCCGTCCTTCTGCAGCCCGGGATCGTCGCCGAGCTCATGGGCGGAGTCCGCGAGCACCTCGTGCAGCGTGATCGTCAGCCGCTCGTCCTTCGGGTTCGTCACGATCCAGCGGGGTGGATCGGCGCCGAGCTCCTCCACGAGCCTGTTCGGCGCGTTCATCCAGTTGAGCGGCTTGTAGGCACCACCGTCGGCGTGGATCGCCACGCACCCGTCGGCCTTGACCATGATCAGCCGGTTGGCCGCGGGGAGGTGGGCGGACAGTCGACCGACGTAGTCGACGGAGCACCGGGCGATGACGAGCCGCACGCCCGCCGACCCTACCGATCCGCCGGACGTCAGCGGACGGTGCTGCGCATCCGCTTCTGGATGAGTTGGCGGCGGGCCTGCAGTTCGCGGTAGGTGAGGCTGTCGACCTCGGCGTCGAGGCCGAACCCCGCCTTGACGCCGTCGAAGTCGAACTCGACCTGCGTCGCCTCGATGCCGAGCTCGCGGCTGATCCGCTCACCGTGCCGCTGCGCGAACAGCATCGAGATCGTCGTGATCTCGGCGAGGATGTCGAGGTCGGGCGCGAGCCGGGCGATCGCCCCGTCGAGGAACACCATGTTCTTCACGTAGAGCATCAGCTCCTTGGGGAGACGGGCCCCATATCCGAGGAGCGCCTTCACGACCCGCTGCACCTCGTGGACGAGCTGCTCGCCGGTGAGGGTGGTGGGATCGACGGGCGGTTGGTCGAGGCCGAGGTCGCGGATCACCGCCCGCAGGTCGGTGTCGGGCGGCAGCGCACCGAGGTCGCGCAGTGCCGCCATCTGCGACTCGACGTCGTTCGTCGTCGCTCCGAGCATCAGCCGCAAGAACGCGAGCCGTCGTTGCTGCGACAGGCGGGCGACGATGCCGAAGTCGAGCAGCGCCGTCCGTCCGTCCGGGAGCACGAAGAGATTGCCGCCGTGCAGGTCGCCGTGGAAGACGCCGTGGATCATGGCGCCCTCCATGAACGCGATCATCCCGGTCCGGATGACCGCGGTCGTGTCGATGCCGGCGCCGTGCATGCCGGCGACGTCGTCGAAATTGAAGCCCGACAGGCGCTCCATGACGAGGACGCGGCGCGTCACGAGGCGCGGGTGTGGGCGTGGGACGACGTAGCCGTCCTGGCCGAGGTCGTGCAGCACGCCCGCGACGTCGAGCATGTTGGCGGCTTCGAGCCGGAAGTCGAGCTCCTCCACGATCGTCTCGGCGAACAGCTCGACGAGCGCGGGCGGGTTGGCGAGGGCGGCGACCGGGATGCGCCCGACGAGGTGCGGGGCGATCCAGGCCATCGCCCGCAGGTCGTCGCGGACCAGGCGGGAGACGTCGGGGCGCTGCACCTTGACGACGACGTGCTCGCCGGTGACGAGCGTGGCAGCGTGCACCTGGGCGATCGATGCGGCGGCCAGTGGCTCGCGGTCGATGCTCGCGAAGACCTCGCCGAGCGGGCGGGCGATGTCGGCCTCGATCGTGGCGACGACGACGTCGAACGGTTCCGCAGGCACCTGGTCGCGGCAGCGCTTGAACTCGGCGACCAGCTCGGCTGGGAACAACCCTTCGCCGGAGCTGATGATCTGGCCGAGCTTGATGTAGCTCGGACCGAGCGCCTCGGCGGCGAGGCGCAGGCGGCGCGAGAGGTCGGCGCGGTCGGCTTCCGGGGTGGAGTAGCGGTGCCGCCGACGGCGCCAGGCCCACGGCGCGAGCGCTCGCGTCAGGCGCGCGACCACCATCGCGGCCCGCCGCCCGGGTGGGACACGGCGTGGCCGGACCAGCTCGGGCACCTCGCCGTGGGCGGCGCGGCGCAGTCCGTCGGCGCCCGGCAACCAGGCGATCTCGGCGCGGTCGAGGACCCAAGGCGCGTCCTCGCTGAACGCCGCCCACGCGCGGTCGGCCGGCTCTCCGCTCGTCATGGCTCCATCATGGCGGCTTGCCCGGCACCCGTCGCACCGTGCGCCGTGGGGTACCGTGATTCTCGTCACAGTGCGCCGGCGACCTGGGGGTTCGATGTACACGGTCACAGATACCGAGCTGTCGGCTCGGTTCCCGCTCTACACGCGCGCCAACGTCGGCGAGGTCTTTCCCGATCCGGTCACACCGGCCACCCGCCACCCGCTCTTGTGGGAGAGCGAGCTCGGCTGGCGCGACGCCTACGTCCGCATGGGTGCCTTCGAGGCCGACGAGTTCCCGGCCGACGAGTTCACGATCCTCGGGGTCGCCGGGGGCTACTGCTACCTCAACGCCTCGGTGATGCGGCTGTTCGGCGAGCGAGCGCCCGGACTGAGTTGGCAGCTCATCGACGAGCAGTTCTTCGGGGCTCAGCCCGGACTCCCGGAATACGTCCAGCAGCCCGGCGACGCGCGCCCCGACCTCACCGAGCGGCTCCAGGAGACGTTCGCGTGGGCGCTGTCGATCCACCACGTCGATCAGCTCGAACGGCTGACCGAGCATCGGCGACGCACGATCGATCTCCGTCGGCGTCGCCCCGACTTCTCGGCGATGTCCGACCAGGAGGTGTGGGAGTACACCGAGTCGCTGTACCCGATGCACCGCGAGCTGTTCCACGAGCACCTGTTCGTGACGACGCTCACCACCGTCCCCGTCGGGATCATCCAGGGCGTCGCCGAAGCGGTCGGACGACCCGACCTGCTGCTCCCGCTGATGGCCGGCCTGGGGAGCGTCGACTCGGCCGAACCGAGCTACGCGATGTGGCAGCTCTCACGGCTGGAGCCGACCGGCGAGCAGTTCAAGGAAGGTTTCGAGGAGTTCCTCGTCGAGTTCGGGAGCCGCGGCCCCAACGAGTGGGAGGCGCGCTCGCCGACGTGGGAGACCGACCCAAACCTGGCGCTGGCCGCGATCGACCGGATGCGCCATGCTCCCGACACGGCGAGCCCGGAGGCGCACCAGGCCGAGCGCGCCCGCGAGCGGGCGACGGCTGCCGCCACCCTGCTCTCGATGGTCGAGGGTGATGCCGCGACCCATGGCCAGCTGGCGGCGGCGATCGCCTCGACGGCTGCCTGGTTGCCGGCCCGCGAACGAACGAAGACCAACAACATCCGCCTCGTCCACGAGATCAGGATGCCGCTGTACGCGCTGGGTCGCCGGATGGTCGCACGCGACGTGTTCGACGAGGTCCAGGACTTCGGCTTCGTCCTCTACGGAGAGATCGACGACCTGCTGGGCCCGGCACCCGATCGACTGACCGAACGCATCCGCGAGCGCCGCGCCACCTACCGGGACCTCGCGTCCAAGGTGCCGCCGTTCGTGTTCGTCGGCGAGGCGCCCGATCCGTCGACCTGGCCCGCCCGCGGCGCAGATGCGGTGCCGGTGCTCGGCGTCGGCGAGTCGATCCAGGGGTTCCCGGGCTGCCCTGGATCGTTCGAGGGGACCGCGCGGGTGGTGCTCGACTCGCACGATCCGTCGGCGCTCGGACCGGGCGAGATCCTGGTCGCGCCGATCACCGACCCGTCGTGGACCCCGCTGTTCGTGCCGGCGGGCGCAGTCGTCGTCGACGTCGGCGCCGCGCTCAGCCACGCCATCATCGTCAGTCGCGAGCTCGGCATCCCCTGCGTCGTGTCGGCGACTGACGCCACGCGCCGGATTCCCGATGGTGCCCGCATCCGGGTCGACGGCGCGACCGGTCTCGTGACGGTGCTGGAACCGGTGTAGCGCGCCGCTCAGTGCGACCCGTGGGCGTGGTCGCAGAGCACGGCCTCGCCGGCGGGCACCTGACCACCGGCGATCCCGTCGAGCGCCGCGAATGGGCCGCACTCGTGCGGGCGGATCCAGACGTGGATCATCGGCGCCATCGTGCCGTCGACGAGCGGCGCCGGGCACGTGGTGCCGAGCGGCTTGATGTCTGCGACCCTTGGAGCGTCGCCGGCGGTGAAGCACAGGTCGCCGTGGACGTGCCACTGCATGAGTGCGCCGCCCCAGTCGGGCACCTCGTCGAGCGGCGTGCCGCTCGGCAACATGTACATCGCCGACACCAGCCGCTTGCTGCCGTCGGGCTGGGGCTCGAACACGAGACTCTCGGGGAAGTTCGGGTCGAGCCACACGTCGTCGTCGATCCACGTCCACTGGATGTAGTGCTCGTGGCCGGTGAGCCCGTCGCCGATCGACTTGAAGCCCGCCGCCTCGACGGCGGCGAGGTCGCTCCACTGCGGCAGGTCCCGCAGGGTGCGCTCGACGAGGTCTTCGGCGAACGCTTGCTGCTCGGCGGTGACGCCGGGCGTGCCGCTGAGGTCGACCGGCAGCGTGGCCGTGTACGGCACCGCCGCCGCCGTCTCGACCCCGTGATCGCCGTGGCCGTCGCAGAGGTCCATGCGGGCGCCCTCACCGGCGGTCGTCTGCCCGGCACCGTGGCCTTCGAGCGCGGCGAAGGGCCCGCACAGGTGGGGGACGATCCAGACGTGCACCATCGGCGCCTCGCCGCCGGCGTTGACCGAGCCCGGTGGGCAGGCGCCGCCGAAGCGCTCGAGCACCCCGACGACGACCGGATCACCCTGCTCGTCGAGCGACCAGCACAGGTTCTCGTGCACGTGCCATTGCATCAGGGGTCCGGCGAAGTCGAGCAGCTCGGGGTCGTCGAGCGGGCGGGGGCTGGCGATGTACATCGCCGACACCAGCGTTCGCTCGTCGCCGTCGACCCGGTACACCAGCGACTCCGGGGCGTTGGGGTCGAGGAACCGGTCGTCGGTGATGAGCGACCGGTTGACGTAGTGCTCGAACCCGGTGCTCGCGTCGCCGATCGACCGGTAGCCGAGCGCGGCGAGGGTCGTCACGTCGGCGAACCGGGGGAGGTCGCGCAACGTGTCGGCCGCGAGCTGCTCGGCCCGAGCCTGTTGCTCGGGCGTGACGCCCGGTACCCCTGAGAAGTCGATCGGCTCGCTCGGGTCCCACGGCCGCGGCCAGGCGGTCATCGCGTCGTCGTGTTCCGCGTCGCCGTGCGCGGCGTCGTGACCCGCGCCGTCGGCCGCCTCGTCCCGGTCGGTCATCGGCTCGATCGCGTCGTCGCCGTGATCGCCGTGGTCGTGGGCGGGCTCGTCCGCCGCCGGGCTCGCGTCGCCGGCGCTCGGCGCGGCGTCGATCGCCGGTTCGGCGGCGTCTCCGGCACACGCCGACAGGGCGATCGCCGTGGCGGCGAGCATCGCGGTCGAGGCCCGTCGCCGTTCAGGGCTCCGCGTCCGCACCATCACAGCATTCTACGAAGTGCCGCGTCGACGGCGCGGGCGGGACGTCAGAACTGCGGCCGGCGTCGCTCGCGCAGCGCGGCGACACCCTCGCGATACTCGGCGGTCGCCATCGCCTCGTCGAGCAGCCGCTTCGACTCGGCGATCGACGCCGCCGGGTCGTGACGATGCAGGTCGCGATAGAGCTGCCGCTTGGTCACCGTGACCGCCGCCGGACCGGCGCTCGTCGCCAGGTCGGCGGCGTACCGACGGGCGGCGGCGAGCGTGGCGTCGCCGTCGGGCAGGATGTCGTTCCACAAACCCCAATCGGCGGTGTCGGCGACGGTGACCGCCCGACCCGACAGCAACAGGTCGGCGGCCCG
>JBFHJC010000138.1:0-8397 GCA_041596155.1 Ilumatobacter sp.
ACTCCCGTACCTCGCCGAGCTCGGCGTCGATGCGCTCTGGGTCAACCCGTGGTATCGATCACCACTCAACGACGGCGGTTACGACGTGGCCGACTACCGCGAGATCGAGCCGCGCTACGGCACGCTCGCCGAAGCCGAGGGTTTGATCGCAGACGCCGAGGCGCTCGACATCCGGGTCTTGATCGACCTCGTGCCGAACCACACGTCCTCGGAGCACGCATGGTTCCGGGAAGCTCTCGCCGCGCCACCCGGTTCGGCCGCCCGTGCCCGCTACCACTTCGTCCCCGGTCGCGGCGATGACGGAAACGAGCCGCCGAACGACTGGCGCTCGGTGTTCGGCGGCCCGGCGTGGGCCCGGGTGCCCGACGGCGAGTGGTACCTGCACTTGTTCGACCCGTCGCAGCCCGATCTCAACTGGGAGAACGAGGAGGTGCGGGCCGAGTTCGACGACATCTTCCGGTTCTGGCTCGACCGTGGCGTCGACGGGTTCCGGATCGACGTCGCCCACGGGATGGTCAAGGACCAGACCTTCCCCGACGTCGAAACCCGCGAGCAGATTCTCGCCAGCACGCGCGCACCGGACCATCCGCACTGGGATCGCCTGGGCATCCACGACATCAACCGCCGCTGGCGGTCGGTGCTCGATTCAAGCGGTCGCGACGTGATGATGGTCGCCGAGGCGTGGGTCCACCCCGACCGCCTCGCGCTCTACCTCCGGCCCGACGAGTACCACCAGTCGTTCAACTTCCACTTCCTCGAGACCCCGTGGGAGCGGGAGGCCGCCCACGAGGCGATCGCCCACGCGATCGAGGCGGCCGCGGCGGTCGGCTCGACGCCGACGTGGACGATGGCCAACCACGACGTGATGCGCGCCGCCACTCGCCTCGGGCTGCCTCCGGGCACCCCGTGGCGCACGTGGCCCCTCACCGGGCCCCACGATCTCCTCGACGCCGACGTCGGCCTACGAAGGGCGCGCGCCGTCGCGCTGCTCCTCCTCGCGCTCCCGGGCTCGACGTACATCTACCAGGGCGAGGAGCTCGGCCTGCCCGAGGTCTGGGATCTCCCGCCCGAGGTGCTCGACGACCCGGTCTGGGAGAACTCCGGCCACACCCAGAAGGGCCGCGACGGCTGCCGCGTGCCGCTGCCGTGGACGCGCGACGGATCGTCGTTCGGGTTCGGTTCGAACGGCGCATGGCTGCCCCAGCCGCCGGTGTTCGGTGAGCTGTCGGTCGCCGCCCAGGCCGGTCGGGAGGGGTCCACGCTCGAACTGCACCGAGCGGCACTGGCGCTGCGCCGTGAGCTGTTCAGTCGCGACGAGGAGCTCACGTGGATCGAGGTCGAACACCCCGACGTCCTCGCGTTCCGGCGCGGATCGGGCGCGGTGTGCGCCGTCAACTTCGGCACCACCGAAACACCGCTCCCACCCGGGCGCGTCGCGCTGTCGTCACACCCGGTAGACGACGCGCTGCCCGGCGACACGGCGGTGTGGCTGACGCCCGGGTGAGCCGACGGCTCGGCCCGACCCGTGTCGCTCGGCTTGAATGAGCCGATGACCGACCTCGATCGACCGACCCGCGAGGACGAGGACGCGATCGTCGACCTCGTCGCCCGCTGGGTCGACGACGAGGTGAGGCCCGTCGTGAGCCAGCTCGAGCACGAGAACACCTATCCCGAGGCGCTCATCGAACAGATGAAGCAGATGGGTGTCTACGGCCTCGCGATCGACCGGCCGTACGGCGAGTCAGGGGTGTCGGCCCGTTGCTACGCACGCGTCACCGAGGAGATCGCCCGCGGCTGGATGTCACTCGCCGGCGCGTTCGGCGGCCACTCGGTGGTGTCGAAGCTGATCGCGCGCTTCGGCACCGACGAGCAGCGGGCCAGGTATCTGCCCCGTCTCGCCACTGGTGAGCTACGGGCGACGATGGCGCTCACCGAACCCGACGGCGGATCCGACCTCCAGGCGATGCGCACCGTCGCCCGGCCCGTCGCCGACGGCTACGTGATCGACGGCGCCAAGACCTGGATCACCAACGCGCGGCGGTCGGGCCTCGTGGCGCTGCTGTGCAAGACCGACCCGACGGCCGAACCGCGCCATCGCGGCGTGTCGATCCTGCTCGTCGAGAACCCGACGCCCGGCTTCACCGTGTCGCGCGACCTGCCCAAGCTCGGGTACAAGGGCGTCGAGTCGTGCGAGCTGCACTTCGACGGGTGTCACGTGCCCGCCGACGCGCTGCTCGGGGGCGACGTGGGCCACGGCTTCGCCCAGATGATGACCGGCCTCGAGACCGGCCGCATCCAGGTGGCCGGCCGTGCGATCGGGGTGGCGCGAGCCGCCTTCGACGACGCCCTCCGCTACGCCCAGGACCGGCACGCGTTCGGGGTGCCCATCTGGAAGCACCAGTCGGTCGGCAACCTCCTCGCCGACATGGCGACCCAGATCACGGCCGCCCAGCAGCTCAACTACCACGCCGCCGACTGCATCGACACGGGGCGACGGGCCGACCTCGAGGCGGGCATGGCGAAGCTGTTCTGCTCGGAGATGGCCGCCAAGGTCACCCTCGACGCGGTCCGGATCCACGGCGGTCACGGCTACTCGACCGAGTTCGACGTCGAGCGCTACTACCGCGACGCACCGTTGATGATCGTCGGCGAGGGCACGAACGAGGTGCTCCGCAACGTGATCGTGCGCCAGCTGATCGAGCGCAACCGCTGACGACGCGCCGGCGGGCCGTCAGCGCCGTCGGGCGAGCTCGACGATCGCGTCGAGCGCCGTCGCGTCCTTGAGGGCGCCCCTGCTGGCGACCCGTTCCGGATCGCCACCGAGCAGGATCTTCTTGACGGGCAGCTCGAGCTTCTTGCCGCTCAGCGTCGTCGGGATCGCTGCGACCCGGTGGAGCTCGTCCGGGACGTGGCGCGGTGACAGCTCGCTTCGCACGGACGACCGGATGCGCCCGCGCAGGTCGTCGTCGAGGTCGGTCCCGTCGGTGACGACGAACAGCACCAGGGTGCCCTGGTCGTTGTCGTCGTCGGTCGACTCGAGGTGGACGACGAGGCTGTCGGCCACGCCGGCGACCCCTTCGACCACGCGGTAGATCTCGGCCGTGCCGACCCGCACCCCGCCGCGGTTGAGCGTCGCATCCGACCGGCCCGTGATCACGCAACTGCCGCGGTCGGTGATCGTGATCCAGTCACCGTGCCGCCAGACCCCTGGGAAGTCCTCGAAGTACGACGCGCGGTAGCGCGAGCCGTCCTCGTCGCCCCAGAACCCGACCGGCATCGACGGCATCGGTCGCGTGATCACCAGCTCGCCCTGCTCGCCGACGACCTCCCTGCCGTGCTCGTCGAACGCCCGCACCGCCGCGCCGAGGTAGCGGCACGGGATCTCCCCTTCCCAGACCGGCGTCAGCGTGCTGCCGCCCACGAACGCCGAGCAGACGTCGGTGCCGCCCGAGATCGGCGAGATCATCGCGTCGGGCGCGACCGACTCGTGGATCCACCGGAACGAATCGGCCGGCAGCGGCGCGCCGGTCGAGCCGATCGCCCGCACGGCGGTCAGGTCGAAGCGCTCACCGGGGGCGATGCCGGCCCGCTTGCCGGCGGTGAAGAACGGCGCCCCGCCCCCGAACCACGTGATGCGTTCGTCGGCCGCCAGCCGCCACAACGTCTCCGGACCGTCGGCGTTCGGATCGCCGTCGTACAGCACGAGGCGGGCGCCCACCAGCAGCCCCGAGACGACGTAGTTCCACATCATCCAACCGGTCGTCGTGAACCAGAAGAACACGTCGTCGGGGCCGATGTCGGAGTGCAGGCCGATCACCTTGAGATGCTCGAGCAGGACGCCGCCGTGGCCGTGCACGATCGGCTTGGGGAGTCCGGTCGTACCCGAGCTGTACAGCACGTACAGCGGATGGTGTGGCGGCACCTGGGCGAACTCCAACGGCCCGGAGCGCGCCAGCAGCTCGTTCCACGAGATCGCACCGGGCGGCGGGGCGGCGGCCGGATCGAGGTACGAGAGCAGCACCGTCGCGCCCACCGACGGGAGCCCGGCGCGGATCGTCGCCAACTCCTCGTGGCGGGCGACGTCGTGGCGGCCGTACCGATACCCGTCGACCGCCAGCAGCACCTTCGGCTCGACCTGGCGGAAGCGGTCGAGCACCGCCTGGACGCCGAACTCGGGCGCGCACGACGTCCACGTCGCCCCGAGCGAGCACGCCGCCAGGAAGGCGACGATCGTCTCGGGGATGTTGGGCAGGTACGCCGCCACCCGGTCGCCGGGTCCGAGGCCGAGCGCGGCGAAACCGGTCCGGGCCCGCGCCACCTGCTCGACGAGGTCACCCCACGTGACCTCGGTGCGGTCGCGGCTCTGCGACACACCGACGAGAGCGATATCGGCCTCCCGCCCCGCTGCCGCGCGCAGCGCATGCTCGGCGTAGCTGAGGCGCGCACCCGGCAACCAGTCGGTGCCCGGCATCCGCTCCTCCCCCATCACCCGCTCGTACGGCGACGACGCGAGCACGTCGAAGAAGTCCCACACCGCGGCCCAGCAGTCGGCCAGCCCGTCACCCACCGACCAGTCCCACAGATCGTCGTAGTCGGCGAACGACCGGCCCGTGCGCGCCTCACAGAACCGGAGGAACGCGCCGAGTCTGGTGCTGTCGAGCGCCCCGGGTAAGGGCGACCAGAGCACGGGGGGCGTGTCCATCGGCCAATTCTCGCGCGCGAGAACGTGCTGCTGTCAGACTGCCGCAATGCCGCGCCGGACCTGGATCATCGTGCTCACCGGCGCCGCGATGGTGTTCCTCACGATGGGCACGCGCCAGTCGATCGGTCTGTTCCTCAAACCGGTCACGGAGGAGCTCGGCACCGACCGCGAGTCGTTCGCGGTGGCGATCGCCGCCCACAACCTCATCCTCGGCCTGCCGTTGGCCGCGATGGCGGCTGACCGGCTCGGGCCCCGCCGCGTCGTGGCGTCCGCGGGGCTCCTGATGGGCGCCGGCCTCCTCCTCGCCTCGACCGCTGACGGGATGGCGACCTTCGGCACGTCGCTGGCCCTGTTGTTCGGGCTCGCAGTGTCGGGCGCCTCGTTCGTGGTCGTCATCGGCGCCGTCGGCAAGGCGGTGCCGGCCGACCGTCAGACGTTTGCGTTCGGGCTCGTGACCGCCGGTGCGTCGGTCGGCATGTTCGCGATGGTGCCGATCGTGCAGCTCCTCATCGACGCCCTCGAGTGGCGCGGCGCAATGGCCGTGCTCGGAGTCGTCGCCGTGTTCACGATCGCTGCGGCGTCGCGCCTCCTGCCGGCGGACGACGGCCGATCGCTCGAACCCGATCGTGCGACCGCGTCACTGCGGGACGCGGTCGGGCGGGCATTCCGCGACCGCAGCTACGTCCTGCTCACCGCCGGCTTCTTCGTGTGCGGCTTCCACGTCGCGTTCATCGCCACCCACCTTCCGGCCTTCCTCACCGACGAAGGGCTGTCCGACACGACCGCCGCGGTCGCCCTGGCGATGGTCGGGCTCTTCAACATCGGTGGATCGCTCGGCGCGGGTTGGATGGGCGACCGGTACCGACGTCGCACGCTGTTGGCCGTGCTCTACCTCCTGCGGGCGATCGTGATGGTGGTCTTCCTCGTCGTCCCGCTCACCGCGTCGAGCGCCATCTTGTTCGGTGCGGTGATGGGCGTGTTGTGGCTGTCGACGGTACCCCTCACAAGCGGCTTGGTCGCGGCGATGTTCGGCCCGCGGTACCTCTCGACGCTGTTCGGCATCGTGTTCCTGTCGCACCAGGTGGGCGCGTTCTTGGGGGTCTGGCTGGGTGGGCGCGTCTACGACGACACCGGCGGGTACGGACCGGTCTGGACGATCGCCGTCGTGCTCGGCGTGGCGGCCGCGGCGGTGCACGTGCCGATCGCGACCGGAACCGACGCGCGGCCGGCCATCGGGCCCAGTCCGGCCTGAGCGCGGTTCGGTACGCTCGGCCCCCGTGGAGACGCGCATCCTCGTCGCCGATCGTGCCGGCACCGTGACCCTCGCGACGGCGCCACCCGAGCAAGCACCCCCGGGCGGCTGGGTCTGGGTCGACGTGACCGCCGACGAAGCCGACGCCGCCCACCTGCTCGACCTGGCGGAGCGGTTCGGGCTCGACCGACTCGCCGTGCGCGACTCGATCGACGACCTCGACATGCCGAAGTTCGACGACTTCGGCCACCACGTGCTCGCCGTCCTGCACGGCCTGCGGGACGACCGGGTCGCGACCTACGAGGTCGACTGCTTCCTCACCGAGCAGCACCTGATCACGATCCACCGCGTCGCCTCGCCGGCGCTCGACGCGCTGTGGCAACAGGTGCAGGAGCGGACCGAGGTCGCCGAAACGTCGATCGACGTCGTCATGGCGCTCCTCGCCGACGGACTGACGCGCCGGCTCCTGCGGGTGCTCGAGGCGTTCGACGACCGGGTCGAGGACCTGACCGACAACGCCCTGCGCGCCGACCCCGACCTGCTCGAGGACCTCACGGTGGTCCGTACCGATCTGGCGGCGGTCCGCCGGGTCGTGCATCCCCAACGGGAGATGCTCGACCTCTTGCGTCATTCGTCGTCGTCGCTGATCACCGACGCCGGGCGGCGCCGTTTCTCGGACGTGTTCGACGTGGCGTCGCGTGCCGCCGCCGGCCTCGACGAGGCGAGGTCGGCCCTCGCGGAGACCTTGGACGCGTACCGCGGCGCCGAAGCACGCCAGGCGACGGAGGTCACCAAGGTGCTCACCGTCTACGCGGCGATCATGCTGCCGCTCTCCCTGATTGCGGGCATCTTCGGGATGAACTTCGTGAACCTCCCGCTGCTCGAACGCCGCTGGGGCTGGCTCGTCGTCACGAGCGTGATGTTCGTCGTCGCCGCGGCCTCGCTCGGTGTGTTCATCTCGCTCGGCTGGGTGCGTCGCCCGACGGGTCGCGGTACCGGCCGCACGCTCGGACGCGGCCTGCTCGAGGCGACGCGCACACCGGTCCAGCTCGTCGGCGCCGTGTTCGAGATGTCGACGATGCCGCTGCGAGCGACCACCAACCGCATCACGCGGACGATCGTCGGCGACCGCGAGGCCGGACTCGACGGTGTCGCCGTCGACGGCGACGAGGACGAGGTCGGCGGGGCCGGGAGCGCACCCAGCCGCGGCGCCTCGCACGGCTGACCGCGGAGGCCCTAACGTGCGCGCCATGGGCACCATGGTGGAATTCGCGAGCAACGGCAACACGGCGCGGGGCTATCTGGCCACGCCCGACGACGGGAGCGGGCCGGGCGTGATCGTCGTCCAGGAGTGGTGGGGGCTCGACTCGGGCATCAAGGAGATGGCCGACCGGCTGGCCGCGGCCGGCTTCGTCGCGCTCGCGCCCGACCTCTACCACGGTGAGCTCGCCGGACACACCGAGATGGACAAGGCAGGAGAGCTCATGTCGTCGCTGCCGCCCGATCGGGCTGCCCGCGACATGAGCGGCGCCGTCGACTACCTCGCCGATCACGACGCGACGACGGGCGAGGCGATCGGCGTCATCGGGTTCTGCATGGGCGGGCTCCTCACGTTCGTGCTCGCCGCGCTCCGTCCCGATCGCATCAAGGCGGCCGTGCCGTTCTACGGGTTCCCGCAGGGCGACGACCAGCCCGACTACTCGAGGATCGAGGCCGTGATCCGCGGCCACATGGCCGAGAACGACGACTTCTTCCCGCCGGCCGCGGCCAAGGAACTCGAGGCGCGGCTGCGCGAGCTCGGCAAGGACGTCGAGCTGACGGTCCACGAAGGCACCGGACACGCGTTCATGGCACCGCACAACGCGCTCGGCACCCAGGACCAGGAGCTCGCCGACCGCATCTGGCCCCAGGCCACCGCGTTCCTCCACGAGCAGCTCGGGTAGCTCGCACCGCCGCGGTTTGCCGTCGGACCCATCGGGGTACCGCCGGGCGCATGCCGGGCGAAGGGGACGAAGGATCGCTGCGCGACACGTGGATCCTGGGATGGGCGGACGTCCGAATCCTGGTCGCCTGGTTGCTGCTCGTCGTCGCAACGTTCTGGGTGCTCGGCGAGATGATCACGCGCATCGACCCGATCACCACGCTCGACCGTGACGTCGCGGAGTGGTTCGAGGCATCGCGCACCGAGCGGCTCGACGCCATCTCGCCCTGGGCGGCGGGCCTGTCGGACGCGCTCGTCAAGATCGTCGCGACCGCGTTGGTCGGCGGGCTGATGCTGGCCGTCTGGCGGCGCTGGCTCGACCCCCTCGTCGTGGTCGTCGCCCTCGTGTTCGAGGCCACCGCCTTCATCACCGTGACCTACCTGGTTGCGCGACCGCGCCCGGACGTCGTGCGCCTCCAGGACTCCCCCGTCGATTCGAGCTTCCCGTCCGGACACGTCGCC
>JBFHJC010000139.1:0-8371 GCA_041596155.1 Ilumatobacter sp.
CGGGAACACGTCCGGGACGACGTCGTGCGTGCCCGGATGCGCGACCTGATAATCGGCCCAGGCCCGGCGCAGGAACCCGACGAGGCCGGGGTCGTGGACCGCTTCGATCGGCGCCGTGCCCCACTCGGTCGGTTCGAGCACGCGGAATCGTGGATCGGCGCGCAGCACGGAGTCGATCGCGTCGGCTCGGCCGGGGTGCTCGAACGGTGACTGCAGCCCCGACGACTCGATCTCGGCGAGCGGTGAGTGATTGCGCTGCCGGGGCGACGAGTAGACGAGCATCGATCCGGTCCCGTCAGCGGAAGATGCCCGAGTTGTGCAGCGCCTCGGTGCGACCCGGCTCGGCGAGCACCGCGGCGAGCACGAGTTCGAGGCCGAGTTCGGACGACTCCTGGTACTGGGTCCAGTCGATCGCGTCGGTCGCCCACTTCTCGACGCGGCTCATCCGTGTCGTGAACACGTGACGGGCCAGCCTCGGCACGTCGACGTCGTCGACGAAGGCGTCGTCGGCGGCTGCCTTGGCGAAGTCGTTCTCGATGAACGCGACGACGCGATCGCCGACCTCACCCATGCCGTGCACCCCGGCACCGGCCTCGAGCGTGGCGAAGATCGGCTTCCACACGAGGGGCGCCCCGGCGAACGTGTCGTCGAACGCCCGGAGCAGGGCGCGGGTGGTCTCGATCGGCCGCAACGCCGGTTGCTCGTCGAGTTCGAGTTCGAGTTGGTCGAGCCCTTGGCTGACGAAGGCGACCAGCAACCCGTCGCGGTCGCCGAACTGGTTGTAGAGCGTGGCGACGGCGACGCCGGCCCGGGCGGCGAGTTTGCGCATCGTGACGCCTTCGACTCCGTGCTCGGCGATGATCTCGCCGACGGCCGCGAGCACCTCGCCGCGCGTGCGCTGCTGTCGTCGCTCCCATCCGTCGGCCATGTCGCCGTCAGCATAGGTTCACCCCGCCGGGTGCCGCCTGGCCGGACCGGGGATTTGACAACAGATTGTAACAGTGTTCCAATCAGTGTTCATGACCCGCCTCGGCTATCAGATCCCCAACTTCACGTACCCCGGCGTCGGACCCGACCGCCTGTTCGACGCGATCGCGAAGCAGGCCCGGGCCGCCGAGTCGAGCGGGTTCGACACCGTGTTGGTGATGGACCATTTCTATCAGCTGCCGATGCTCGGCGACCCCGACGACTTCATGCTCGAGTGCTACACGCTGCTGGCCGCGCTCGCCCGCGAAACCTCGAAGGTGCGGCTCAGCTCGCTCGTGACCGGCAACACGTATCGCAACCCGGCGGTGCTCGCCAAGACGGTCACCGCGCTCGACATCGTGTCGAACGGCCGAGCGCAACTCGGCATCGGATGTGGCTGGTTCGAACTCGAACACGAGTCGTTCGGCATCGAGTTCGGCACGTTCACCGACCGGTTCGAGAAGCTCGAGGAGGCGCTCCAGATCATCGTGCCGCTGCTGCGCGGCGAGACCGTGACGTTGACCGGGAAGCACTACCGGGTCGACGGCGCCGTCAACTCCCCGGCACCGATCTCCGACATCCCGATCATGATCGGCGGGGGCGGCGAGAAGAAGACGCTGCGGATGGTCGCCCAGTACGCCGACGAGTCGAACCTCGGCAGCTGCCCGGTCGACGAGATCCCGCGCAAGCTCGAGGCCCTCGCCGCGCACTGCGAGCGGCTCGGCCGCGACCGCGACCAGATCAGCGTCACCAACATGGCGGCCTGCTGCGTCGCGCCCACCGAGGAGCAGGCCGACGCCGAGCTGCGCGCGATGGCCGCGACGAAGGGCTGGCCCGACGAGGTCGTCGAGCTCGCCAAGGCGGTCCTCGTGTTCGGCGACCCCGACACGGTGGGCGAACGCCTCGCCGCCCACATGGCGCAGGGCATCGACGGCCTCACCATCAGCCTGCCCGCGAACGGCCACGTACCCGAGCGCGTCGCCCTCCTCGGCGAGATCGCCGCCAAGGCCACCGCGTAACGAAAGGTGCCTGGCACCTTTCGTTACGCGGTGATCACGACGAGTCGTTGATCGGTCACACCGGCCGGCAGGTCGGGGCGGGGGCGCAACGTGTGGCGGCGGCCGACGACCTGGACCTCGACCGGCGACGCCATGTCGGTGCAGCTGACCAGACCTTTGGCGCGGACGACGTCGGCGCCGAGGCCAGCGACCAGCGTGGCCAGCTCGTCGAGCGTCGGTTCGCCGACCTCGACGACCGTCGCCGAGTGTCGGTCGGTGACGAGCTCGACCGATGGTGTGCCGAACGCCCCGATGCCGAGAACGACGTCCACGTCGACGGCACCGTCGATCACCTCGACGACCGGCGCTCGTGACCGCTGCGCGACGAACGCGCGCCCGGCTGCTCCCCCGTCGGGCGCCAGGTCGGTCTTCGACAGCAGCACGACGTCGGCTGCCGTCAGTTGCGCCGCGATCGTGTCGCCGACGTAGCGCCGCGCCGCCAGCTCGACGATCTGGTCGGCGTCGGCGACGACGACCACGCCGTCGAGGCGGAAACCGGTCGTGCTCGCCCACGGCACCACCCGGGCCGGTTGGGCGACGCCGCTCAGCTCCATGACGACCTGGTCGGGCGCCGGCGTCAGCGACCGGACCCGCTCGAGCGTGAGCGCCAGGTCGTCCTCGAGGCCGCAGCACACGCAGCCGTTGGTGAGCCGGAGGGTGTCGCCGTCGTGCTCGGCGACGAGCGCCGCGTCGACGTTCAGCGCTCCGACGTCGTTGACGAGCACCGCGAGCCGCCGTCCCCCGGCGTGACGCAGCACGTGGTTGAGCACCGTCGTCTTGCCCGCGCCCAGGTAGCCGCCGAGCAAGGTGAACGGGATCGGCGGGGCAGCCATCGGTCGGCCGTCAGCCGGTCGGAACGCCGCCGAGCACCGTCCCGACGACGGCGATGTCCTTCAACGCCAGGGGATCGACGGTCATCGGATCCTCCGCCAGCGCCACGAAGTCGGCGCGCTTGCCCGCCTCGATCGTGCCGAGCTCGTGGTCGAGCCGGAGCTGGTGGGCAGCGTCGACCGTCACCGCCCGCAGCGCCCGCTCGGCCGGGATCCGCTCGTCGGGTCCGAGCACGTCGCCGCTCGGCGTGACCCGGTTGACCGCGCACCACATCGTGTGGAGGCTGCCGAGCGGGGTCACCGATGCGTCGGAGTGCACGCTGTAGCGAACGCCCTCACGATCGGCGGTGGCGCAGGCGTCCATCCGGGCGGCCCGGTCGGGGCCGACCGTGATCGCGCGGTGCTGGTCGCCCCAGAACCAGATGTGGTTCGAGAAGATGTTGGCGCACATCCCGAGCGCCGCCATCCGCCGGTACTGCGCCGCGGTCGTGAGCTGGGTGTGCTGGGCGGTGTGACGGTGGTCGAGCCACGAGTGCCCGGCGAGGGCGGTCTCGGCCGTGTCGAGCAGGAGGTCGACCGCCTCGTCACCGTTCACGTGGGTGTGCACCGTGACATGGGCGCGGTGGAACGCGTCGAACCATTCGCCGAACTGCTCGGGTGCGAGCAGCCACATCCCGTTCGGACGCTCGGTACCGTCGTCGTGTGGGAGGTAGCCGGGCGGGTTGAGGCGCGCCGTGAACCCCTGGATCGAGCCGTCGAGCACCATCTTGACCAACCCGAACCGCACGAGCTCGGTCGACTGCTCACGCAGCTCGCGCACCCGCTCGACCGCCGCCGCGCCGTCGCCGACGTTGCCGCGAGCCGGGTTGAACAGCGGCACCATCCGCGCGCCGAAGCCGTCGGTGGCCGACGCCCGCAACCACAGGTCGACGTCCGCGTCGTCGAGCAGCCGCGCGGCCCCGAGCTCGGTCACGGTCGTGCAACCCACCCGGCGGGCCATCTCGGCGTAGCGCACGATCGACGCCGGGTCGCGCATCGCCCCGAACAAGGCGAGCATCTCGCGCCGGGCCAGCGACATCGCGGCCGGCTCGCGCAGCTCGCCGATCGCCCGACCGGCGCCGTCGACCGGCACGCCCGGGACGTCCGATCCGTCGGCGAAACCCTCGCGCTCCATCAGTGCCGTGTTGACGGTGAGCAGGTGCAGGCTCGCGTGGAGCACGCAGATCGGACGGGTGCTCGAGACGGCATCGAGTTGCGCCGCCGCCAGCCGCTCGCCGGGGAAGTAGATCGGGTCGTAGCCCCACACGACGAGCGACTCGGCGGGGTCGGTGAGGTCGGCATCGAGCCGGTGCAGCAGGTCGATCAGCTCGCCGAACGAGCGGCAGCCGGGACGCACCTCGCCGTCAGGTCCCAGTCGCGGGTGATATCCGGCGTACTCCCACTGCCAGATCGCGCCCTCGAGGGCGTGGGCGTGCGCCTCGACGAACCCTGGGAGGAGCACCGCGTCGGCGTAGCGGTCGTCGACGGGCATGGCGCCCCACGCCCGCTGCAGCTCGTCGACGTCACCGACCGCCACGATCCGCCCGTCGCGCACGGCGACCGCCTCGGCGACCGGCAGCGCCGGGTCGACGGTCACGACCCGGCGGGCCCGGAAGATCGTCGCCGTCGACATCGCCTCATCGTGACACCCCCCGGCCGGCCACACCGGGTCGACCGACGCTCGCTACGTTTCGTCCCATGTCCGCGACGGCGGCGGCACGCCACTCCCCCGACGACCTCGCAACCTGGCGCACCGACGGCGCCGTGGTGCTGCGCGGGCTCCTCCGCCCCGACGAGATCGCCCCGGTGCGCGCCGACTACGACGCGCTGTACGGCGACCGCCTGCCGGCGCCCGGAGCTCCCGCCCGCGTCGACGAGGGCCCGCCCAGCTCGCGTCCCGAGCAGTTCGCCGGTACCGACGACATCCCGGTCGAATGCTCGCCCGCGCTCAACCTGCTCGGCCTGCACCCGGCCCTGATCGCGTTCGCCCGCGACGCGCTCGGTGTCGACGACGTGCGGATGTACCAGTGCCACACGTGGGCCAAGTTCACCGGCGACGCCGACTACGCCCAGGGCCACCACTACGACTTCATGAACCACACGCTCACGGTGCCCGCCGACGATGCTGCGCTGGGGACGGTGAACTTCATCGTCTACGTCACCGACGTGACCGACGCGCTCGGCGCGACCCACTACGTGCCGCGCCCCGCGAGCGACGAGCTCGGCGGCGCCGGGCGACCGTACGGGCCGCGTTGGGACGAGGAGTTCCAGACGCGGCTGCGCGCCGTCGAGCGGAGCGCAGCGGCGCCATCGGGATCGGTGCTCGCCTACGGCATCGACACGTACCACCGCGGCACCAACCTCACCGCGCCCGGCGGCCACCGGTACACGCTGACGGCGAGCTACAAGGCGGCGGGCAACGACATGATCGGCTTCAACGCGTTCCAGCGCTCGTTCCGCCAGCCGTGGCACCTCGTCATCGAACACGCCACCCCGGAGCAGCTCGCGTGCCTGGGCGTCCCGCCGCCGGGCCACCCGTTCTGGACCGAGCGCACCCTCGCCCGCACCGAGGAGCGCTGGCCCGGCTGGGACTCGTCCCCCTACCGCGCCGCGATGACCGCAACCTGACCCCGTCCCTCCGTTCATGTCGCGCTCACCCCGCCATGCGGGGGGTGAGCGCGACATGAACGGGGGAGCTGACGGTCGACGGCAGGGGATCCGTCTGATCTGATGGTGGGACGCGCGGAGAAATCGCGTCGTCGTGTCACCCGAACCGGCGAAGCGTTCGTCTGTCGGTCTGAACCCCCACACGAGAAACAGACCCGGGCGACCGGGACGAGAAGGGAATCGGACCCATGGACTGGTGGATCCTCGAACTGATCTTCGTCGGCGTCCTGCTCGTCACGCTCGGCGTGCTCGGCCCGCTGATCAAGCGCTTCGGCAAGGCCTACGCGGCCGACGTCTTCCAGGCGAACCCGCGCACCGGCAAGAGCTACCTCGTGCTGATGGACTTCGCCTACTACATGATCTTCGGCGCCTACATCCTGTTCGTCATCAAGTGGGAGCCCGACACCGGGTGGGCGCAGGAGGTCAACGCCGAGCAGCTCCAGGCGTCGGTCGTCCGCCTCGGCGGGATGATCCTCCTGATGGGACTGCTCCACGGCCTCAACGTGCTCAGCCTGCCGCTGATCGGCCGGGTGTTCACCCTCAATCGCCGGCTCGACGACGAGGTCGCCGGGCCCCGCGCCGCCTAGCGGCGCACCGCACCAGCTCGCTCGCCACGGCGCCGGTCCGTCACCGGCATCCCGACGCCACGGCGTCACCAGCAACGGAGCCCAACCATGCCTCGATTCCGATCTGCCGTCGCCGCGCTGGCGCTCGGCGCCACCCTCACCGTCCCTGCCGCCGCCGACGCCCGAGGCGCGACGGTCACCAGAGGCGAGTTCCACACGACCGCCGCCGGCGCCGCCCTCGGCTACGACATCG
Organism: Ilumatobacter sp.; assembly: GCA_041596155.1. GTDB lineage: Bacteria > Actinomycetota > Acidimicrobiia > Acidimicrobiales > Ilumatobacteraceae > Ilumatobacter. The sequence goes on from JBFHJC010000139.1 coordinate 6,380, forward strand.
GTGGCCACGCCACGATGGTCCGAACGGCGGCCGGCACGACGATCGTCATGTCGCACCCCACCGGGCTCACCCCGGGCGTCACGTACGGATCGCACGTGCACAACGCCCCGTGCGAGACCGGCGGCGGCGGCCACTACCAGCACGTGGTCGGCGGCGCCGTCGACGACGTCAACGAGCTGTGGCCGATCGTCTCCGGCAACCCCGCCGGCAACGCGACCGGCCGGGCCACCCATGCGCACACCGCACGACCGGAAGCCCAGTCGATCGTGATCCATCAGCCGGGAACCGGCGCCCGGATCGCCTGCCTCGACTTCAGCTGAGGAACCGAGGACGCAGCGATGCACACGGTGGCGAGCGACGGGGGCCGGCCCACGGCCGTCCCCCGGAGCGCCACCGGTGCCGTCGACCCCGACATGCTCGTCGCCGAGCTGTTCGACCGCGAGGCCCGTTCGCTCGTCCGGCTGGCGCGCATCTTCTGCGACGATCACGCGTCGGCGGAGGACCTCGTCCAGGAGGCGTTCATCCGGCTCCACCGGTCGGCCGACAAGATCCGCGACCTCGACCGAGCGCCGGCGTTCCTGCGCTCGATCGTGATCAACCTGGCCCGTGACCACAACCGCCGCGGTCTGATGTCGCTGCGACACCACCGGACCATGACCGTTCCCGACCCCGTCCCGAGCGCCGAGGACGACTCGGTCGACGCCGACGGCAACGCCGCGATGCTGGACGCCGTCCGCCAGCTTCCCGAGCGTCAGCGCGCGTGTCTCGTCCTCCGCTACTACCTCGACCTGTCAGAGCGCGACATCGCCGAGACCCTCGGCATCTCGCCGAACTCGGTCAAGACGCACACCCGACGTGGCCTCGCGGCACTCGAAAGTCTCGTCGGACCCGACCCGGAGGGAGGCGCCGCATGAGCCTCGAGCAGCGCCTCTCGGATGCGTTCCGTCAGACCGAGCGCATCCAGCCGACGCCCGATCTGTGGTCGCGGGTCGTCCACTCGATCGAGGAGGACCGCGCCCACCGCCGCCGAGTACTGGGCGCGGCGGCAGCCAGCGTCGCGATGCTCGCAGCGGTCGTGTTGACCGGTCTGCTCAACGTCCGCGACGTGGCTCGCGGACGGGCGATCGACCGCGAGCTGATGATGGTGCTCGAGCTGGTCTCCGTCACGGCGCTGGCCCTCGTGCTCGGACCGGCGATCCGCCGATTCGGCCGGAACTACGCCGAGGACCTGTGGCCGTCGCGTCCCGCGGTGGCGATCGGGCTGCTGCGCCTGCTCGACATCGCCTACGGACTGGTCTTCTCGGGGTACATCTTCCTCACGACGAGGATCGGCGGCGAGAACCTGCTCCAGGAACAGCTCGCCGACGCCGCGTTGCGGGTGGGCGGCCTCCTCCTGGTGATGGGCGTTCTTCACGCGGTGACGCTGATGGTGCTGCCGATCGTCGCCCTGGTCGACAACTCCACCTGGCGCGGCCGCGCCCTCCCGAAGTGGTTGGTGATCGCCGGCGTCGTGTTCCTCGTCACCCAGATCGTGCCCCTCTTCCCGATCGGCGTCAGCGGCTTGTTTGTCCTCCTCGACTGACCCCGACCCCGTTCATGTCGCGCTCACCCCGCCAGCGAGGGGGTCAGCGCGACACGAACGACGAGACCCGCCGCCGCCAACCCCGTTCATGTCGCGCTCACCCCGCCAGCGAGGGGGTCAGCGCGACACGAACGAGGAGGGTCAGACAGCGGTCGTACAGAAGGTGTCGCCGGCGATCCAGCGCGACTCGGTGGTGACGTCGTCGAAGTCGCCGTCGGCGAGCTCACTGAGCATGCCGCGCACCATGCCGCGGTCGACGGCGCAGATGACCGGGTGCTCGACGGCGACGTCGCCGAACGGACAGTGGTCGTTGATGATGCGGAGCTGGTCGTTGCGGCTCTCGGCGTGCGCCGCGAAGCCGTGTGCCGTCAACGCGTCGGCGACCGCCTGGATGGCCGAGCGCAACGACC